>DASSWN010000038.1:0-18522 GCA_035704905.1 Flavobacteriaceae bacterium | reverse complement strand
GTGGAACGCTATGTTTGGATTGGAAATCGAAGTTCGGAATTAAATTATTATTGGTTTTTTCCCAGCAATGTACAGCGCTTCTTGTTACCGGAAAGCCTCAGAAGTTTATATGCTTTGAATGAAAACAGGATTTTGGCAAGCACTGAGTTTTCGGGTTGGTATGAGGTAAATTTGGAAAAAAACACGGTCGATTCTTTCAAAACTTTTCGGGGAAAAGAACCTTTTCAATTAAATTATACCAGAAATATTATTCCCGCAAACGATTCCACAAAAGTATGGACAAACTATCGTTATGGTATTGCAAAAGTAGATTTAAAAACACATCAACTCGAGAATTGGGAAGGATTGGCCATCGAATGTTTGGCTCGTTGGAATGACAGTACTTTGGTTTACGGCACCATGGACCAAAGTTTAATGGCTTTTGACACCAAGACGAAAGTCCATAGAAGTTTGCTCAAGACGGATTCACTTTGGATACTGGCATTGGCGGCCACAGAAGATAAAATTTTTGGTGCTACCGATAAGGGTTTGTTGGTTTATAATGGCGAAAAAGCTGAAACCCGATTTTATAAAGTTTCCCAAAAAACCGAGGATAATTATTTGCTTAGCATATTGAAAACAAATGAAGATGATTTTCTTTTGGGAACAAAATCGGGCAAAGTATTTCGCTTTCATCCGCCGACCCAGAAATTTGAATTAATGTATGAAGATGAATTGAAGGCTCCGGTGGCAAGCATGATTTTTTATGCAAATAAACTTTGGATCAATACTTTTAATGGGTTTATTGGCTTCGATATAAAAACCGGTGAAACGGAACGTTATTCAACCCTCAATGGTTTTTCGAGCAATGAGGCCAACCGTTACAGTACTTTGGCCACGGAAAATGGGTTGCTTGTCGGAACTGTTCATGGTCTAAATTTTTTCCAGCCGAAAGAAATTGATTCTTTTGAGAATTCATGTAGGTTGGTTCCGCTTTCCATGACATTCTACGACGAGGAGAAAGGAGATTTGCGAAAAATTCGAAATCGCGAACTTTTGGAAAACGGCAAACGAATAGAACTTCCGGTCAACAATCGGTTTTTTCAGTTGAATTTTGGAATGGGAAGCTGCTTTTCGCCCGTAGGTGCGACTTTCAAATATCGGCTCGACGATAATCCGTGGGTGCAAATTAAACAAGGTCGATATGTCCGTTTGGAAAGTTTGGCTCCCGGAACCTATGAATTGGAAGTCGCCGCCTTTGATTTTTCGGGGAAAGAAATTGGAAAATCCCTGAAATTCGAACTAGTGGCACATGATTTTTTTGTCCGCACTTTCTGGTTTAAAATCTTGGCTTTCTTGTTGTTATTGCTAATGATTTCGGTCATTTATTTCAATAGGCTCAAAAAAATTAAAAAGGAACAAGCTTTGCGAACTTCCATTTCTTCGGACCTTCATGACGAAGTAGGTGGTTTGCTTACGGGAATTTCCATGAGGGCCGAAATTTTGGAAAGTACAGACCTTCCGGAAGATATGCAGAAAGATTTTGTTAAATCAATTGCGGTTTCCAGCAAAGAAGCCGTTCAGGCCATGCGCGATGTGGTGTGGTCCATCGATGCACGAAAAGACGATTGGGATAGCCTTTTGTTCCGCTTGCGGGAATACGGAAACCGCTTGTTCGAAGATATAAATATTCATTTCACGTTAGAAACAAAAGGGGTTCCGCCAAAAACGCTTTCCCAAAAAATCCGTCAAGAAACGTATTTGATCTGCAAAGAAGCTTTGAACAATAGTGCCAAACACGCCAGCGCCACAAAAGTGAGGGTGGAGTTTTATTTTTCGCATCATCGGACAAAAATCCTTATTGCCGACAATGGAAAAGGGATGGATGGAAGTGAAACTTCTGGACAAGGATTGAAAAACATGAACATGCGGGCCGAAAAGATAAAAGCCAAATTGAACATTGATTCTTCCGAGAGCGGAACGAAAATCACCATTCTATTAAAGTGAATTCTTCCGTTTAAAATTACAATGTTTTGTAGTTTCGGTCGTTCCCCTTGAAAAATTAAGATTATCGGTATACTGAATGTAGAGTGGCTAAATAAATCAAAGTTCGAAAAGCTGTAACTAAAATTATCAATACCTTTGCCGTCATATTATGGGTTTCTGGCGGGTTTTATTGGCGATTTTATTTCCACCTTTATCAGTTCTCGACAAAGGTTGCGGCTCTGTGTTCATCGTTTTGATTTTGACGCTGCTTGGCTGGATTCCGGGAGTAATTGCCGCGCTTATCATTTTAAACAATCCGAAATATCAATGAACAAAACCATTCAAATCCTCGATTTGGAGCGAAAGGACTATAAAGAAACCTGGGATTTTCAGGAAGAATTGTTCAAAAAGATAGTTGAAACAAAACTGCAAAACAGAAAAGGAACTTCCAAAACCGAAACTCCAAACTACTTTCTGTTTGTTGAACATCCGCATGTTTATACGTTGGGAAAAAGCGGTGATTTAGCCCATTTGTTGCTTACAAAAAAACAACTGTCCGCAAAGGGAGCGACCTTTTATAAAATAAATCGTGGGGGTGACATAACCTATCACGGCCCGGGCCAAATTGTGGGATACCCGATTCTGGATTTGGAAAATTTCTTCACCGACATTCATAAATATTTGCGTCTTTTGGAAGAAATGGTAATTTTAACCTTGGCGGAATATGGATTGGAAGCTACCCGAAGCGAGGGTGAAACGGGGGTGTGGCTTGATACCGGAACACCTTTCGCGCGGAAAATATGTGCCTTGGGCGTACGATCCAGCCGCTGGGTAACCATGCATGGTTTTGCCTTGAATGTCAACACCAATTTAGGATTTTTCGACCATATTGTTCCCTGCGGAATTCAGGATAAAGGCGTTACTTCTTTGAATGTTGAGCTTGGCCAAAAAGAGGTTTTTGTTGCCGAAGTCAAGAAAAAACTGCAGCGTCATTTTTGTGAACTTTTTCAAGCGGAATTTCGGGAGTGATAATTAAATGGTTTTATTTTAATTCTTCTTGGTCTTTGCTACAACATTGTGTGGTTTAATAATTAACTTTGTTTGGCAGGGATATGCCTAAAGGAAAGAATCACGAAAGACAATATTTTTGCTGCTCTCAGAAAAAAAAGATTGATTCTTTTGCAGAAACCGGGGCGGTGATCTTTGGAAAATGACGGAAGCCTTACGGTTTTGCCACATATTGACAATCCCGATAACCGACTTTTTCGTACAGTTGAGGGCACAGATTGATAAGTTTCAAAATTCCAATCTCAACTGAACCTCCACATTTTTTTTCGAAGTCGAATTTTCCGTATTCAAATTTGAAAGGGAAATTCCCAAAAGCCGTACGGAATTTTTCATTTCTTCTTGGTAAAGCAGTTCTTTTGCTGTTTCCAGAAGTGCCTCTTTCCGCGAAATAAAATAAGCTAAAGTTTTACTGCGTGTTTGCAATGTAAAATCGCTGTATTTTATTTTTAATGTAACGGTTTTTCCCGCTATATTTTTTTTGGTCAAGCGGCGTTCAATTTCCGTGGCAATGTTTTCCAATCGTTCTGCCATGAAAACTTCCGAGGAAATATTTTTTCGAAAAGTATGCTCGGCACCCAAAGATTTCAACTCGCGATGTGGTTTTACTTCGGAATAGTGGATTCCCCGAACAATATTGTAATAATGTGTCCCACTTTTGCCGAAATGTTCGCGCAAAAATTCTTCCGATTTCTGTTTTAAATCTTTGCCCGTGAAAATTCCATGAAAGAACATTTTTTCCGCAGTAACTTTTCCGATACCATGGAATTTCCGGATTTCCAACTTTTCCAAAAAGTCGAGCACCTCTTCCGGTGGCACCGTTTTTTGTCCATTGGGTTTGTTTATATCGCTGGCAATTTTCGCCACAAATTTGTTGATGGAAATCCCCGCGGAAGCATTCAGACCGGTTTTGGTTTTTATTTTCTCTCGAATTTCCGTGGCTATAAGCGTTGCGCTTGGATTTCCTTTTTTGTTTTCCGTAACATCAAGATAGGCTTCGTCCAAGGAAAGTGGTTCCACGAGATCGGTATATTCAGAAAAGATTTCGCGAATGAGTAACGAAAATTCCCGATAGCGTTCAAAACGCGGTGGCATGAAAATTAGATGGGGGCAGAGCCGTTTTGCCGTTTTACTGCTCATGGCACTTTTTACACCAAATTTTCGGGCTTCGTAACTTGCCGCGGCAACCACACCGCGATCATCGCTTCCACCAACAGCAATGGGGTTTCCCAACAAATCCGGGCGGTCGAGTTGTTCCACCGAAGCAAAAAATGCATCCATATCAACATGGATTATTTTTCGTAGGATGAATTCAGGGTTCAAGTCAGAAAATTTAGAAGTCCGGATTCAAGGTTCAAAGCAGTCTCAACACTAATCTCTTTCTCTTTCAGAAATCGAAAAACACAAAAATATTCGATCTGTTTCTCTTTTTCATTTTAATTATTCCACCGTCACCGATTTTGCCAGATTACGTGGCTGATCAACATTTTTGCCCAGCATTACCGCAATATGGTATGAGAGCAATTGCAATGGAATAGTGGTGAGCAAGGGGGTTAAAAATTCGGAAGTATCGGGAACTTCGATTACATAATCTGCCATTTCCCGAACATTTTCATCACCTTCCGTAACCACACCAATAATTCTGCCGCTTCTAGATTTTATTTCCTGAATGTTGCTCACTACTTTGTCGTAATGGCCTTTTTTGGTAGCTACTACCACAACGGGCATTTGTTCGTCGATTAAAGCGATCGGGCCATGTTTCATTTCGGCCGCCGGATAACCTTCGGCATGTATGTATGAAATTTCTTTTAGTTTTAAAGCACCTTCCAATGCAACAGGAAAATTAAAGCCTCTTCCCAAATAAAGGAAATTGCGGGCATCCTTGTATTTTTCGGCTATTTTTTTGATGTGCTCGTTCGATTCAAGCGCACGCTCAATTTTTTCAGGAATAAGTGACAATTCTTGCAACTGATAATGAAAATCACTTTGGGAGATCGTTCCTTTTGCTTTGGCCAATTTCAAAGCGATCAAACTCAAAACCGTGATCTGCGTTGTAAATGCCTTCGTAGAAGCCACCCCGATTTCGGGACCGGCGTGGGTATAGGCACCCGCATTGGTTTCGCGGGAAATAGACGAGCCCACCACATTGCAAACCCCAAAAACGAATGCCCCGTTTGCTTTGGCTAGTTTGATGGCAGCCATGGTATCAGCGGTTTCCCCACTTTGTGAAATGGCAATGACCACATCGTCCGGATAGATAACCGGATTTCGATATCTAAATTCGGAGGCGTATTCCACTTCCACCGGAATCCGAGCCAAATCCTCGAAAATATATTCGGCGACCAAACCGGCATGCCATGAGGTTCCGCATGCAACAATCAGAATGCGCGGTGCGTTCAGAAATTTTTCCAAATGATCATCAATGCCCGACATGCGAATCAATCCTTTGTCGACCAGCATCCGGCCTCGGTAGGTGTCTGTTATGGCATCGGGTTGCTCATAGATTTCCTTCAGCATAAAATGTTCGAACCCGTCTTTTTCAATTTGTTCCAAATTCAGCTGCAGCTCCTGCATATACGGATCGACCAAAGAATCGTCATGGATTTTTCTAACCTTTACCCCTTTGCTTCGCCGTACCACGGCCATTTCGCCGTCTTCCAAATAGATGGCATTTTTGGTATATTCGATGAATGGGGAAGCGTCGGAAGCGATGAAATATTCTTTTTCGCCCACACCAATTGCTAAAGGGCTTCCCAAACGGGCAACCACAATTTCGTCGGGTTTTTCTTTGTCAAAAACGGCAATGGCATAAGCGCCAACGGTTTGATTGAGCGCCATTTGCACAGCTTTACCCAACTTTACATTTTCTTTGGTCTTTACATCTTCGATCAGGTTCACCAAAACCTCGGTGTCGGTGTCCGATGTGAAGGTATAGCCGCGTTGGGAAAGTTCTTTTTTAAGCGCATCATAATTTTCAATAATGCCGTTATGGATAATGGCAATATTTCCCGAATTGGAGAAATGTGGATGTGAATTCACATCATTTGGAACACCATGCGTGGCCCAGCGTGTATGTCCTATTCCAACGGTTCCATCGGTGGAAATTTCTTCTTCGCATTTTTCCAAAAGGTCCTTGACTTTTCCTTTTGTTTTGCAAACTTTCAATTTTTCCTCGCCATAAAGGGCAATTCCCGCACTGTCGTAACCGCGGTATTCCAAGCGTTGCAAACCTTTCAAAATAATTGGATAGGCCTGCCTATGTCCGATGTAACCTACAATTCCACACATAATTATTCTGGTTTGGTGTAAAAAATATTCAGTTTCAGGCGTTTTTCTTCTATTGGTGCTGTGTTTCCGTATAAAACCGTTCCTTCCGGGGAAATTATGGATGTGGTGGGAATGGCCGATGGAATTTCGTCTTCCGCATCCTTCAACTTAACAAGGGAATTCAAATTCACATTGGAAGCGATGGTGATGCCGAGCGGTACGTTTGTGGAATCCAAATTGATAATATTCCGAATCAACCCAGTGACCCTTATTTTATAAAAGCTATCGCCATTCTCATCTTTGGTCAACGGGCTCAAATGCAATATTCTGGAATCTGCCGGATTCAAATCGCTGGCGGTAAAATCGATTTGATAATCTAAAAGAACCTTATTATCCCTCATATTATAAATGAAGATTCGCCGTGGCGCTTTTTCTTCGTCCGGTGCGAGGGCATCGTTCACAACAAAAGTCAAATTGGCTTCATTGATCAACCAATTTTCTTCGCGCAGCATTTCCAATTCATCAGAAACACCATCGCCATTGCTGTCCGGGCCATTAAATAATTCAACTACGGCCATTGAACCAGCCGCTCCTTTTAGATAGAGGTTCGGTTCTCCTTCTGTGGTGTTTTGGTTGGAGAGGTCAACGGGAAAATTATCCGAAAAAACATTCACAATATTTCCCTGAATGTTCATTGCGTACGAGGTGTGTGATTCGATCGTTTCGCCCGGATTGGAAGAGTCGGGCAATTCTGTGGTGTAATACATGATCACTTTTGCCTGGCCTTCTGTAAAATTGAAAGCTGCCATGGAACCATTTTCAACTTCCTGTGCCTTTAAATACAAGCCACGGAAATAATTTTTAAAGTTGGCGTTGCTCAGAAGTTCTTGGGAATCTTGTTTGTCAATAATTTTTTCCTGAAAAAAATCGACAGGAAGTGAAATTCGAAGGCGCGGTGAAAGTTTCAAGGTGTCTTTTACTGTTCCTTGGTACTGATAAACACTTACTTCTTCATTGCTTGGAACCACATTTTTTTCCACAAGAAAAGTTCCAAGGTTATTTTCAAATTCACTTGCCTGATTGGAGTAATACAATTGTGCCTCTTCAAAATCGGTGTTCGGATCTAAATCCCGCAAAAAATAATTCGATTCGTAAACGGAAATTTTCATTCCGCCATCGCCATATACGGAGTCCAGCTTATAGGTGGTTTCTTCGGCGGTTTGCTCTTTTATTTTGCTAAAGTAGGGCAAAACCAAGACCACACTGTCCAGAACCGGACTTGTTCCGAAATTCGGATCGGGCACGGAAAGTGTAAGTTGTGCCAGTACACTTGCTTGTGTTGCGCCGTAAAAAGGATCGGTGTAACTTCCGAGAAGGTATAGCGGCAGTCCATTGGTTTGTACCGCTTCGATTTTTTTATTGTAGGCAATTACCTCCGAAACATACGGATCGGTATTAAATTCCGGCGTACCAATAATGTCGTTACCAATTGTATTGAAATCATTTTCGCAGGAAATCAGGGAAAAAAGAACGGCCAAAACAACGGCTGCCCTCAAATAGTTTTGGAATAAGTTCATTCGCTTTCTTCTTCTTCTTTTAAAACGGCAAATCTATAAAAATCTTGGTAGGCTTGGGCAAATTCTTCCTTGGATTTATAGTCCAAAATTGGTTTGTCGATTCGATCCAAATATGCTTCCAATTCCGACGGAAGTTCGGCAGCGGATTTAATTACGGCATCGGAATTATCGATGGCGGTTTTCATTAAATTCGCATACGTGGGCGCGGCCAAATGAGCCACTGTTTCCGGCTCCAATCCATCGAACAAAACTTTGTTCTGTAACTGTGGGTCGAGGGTGTTTTCAAAATCGTGCCCGTAAATTGATGTTACTATTTTCGAATCGCTGAACAAGGGTTCGTTTCCGTAATAATTCCGCAAATAAAGTGGGAGCAAGGAGGCAAGCCATCCATGTACGTGAATGATATCGGGCGCCCAATTCAGTTTTTTGACTGTTTCGATCACGCCTTTTGCGAAAAAAATGGCCCGTTCATCATTGTCCGGATAAAGGTTTCCTTCTTCGTCGGTCAACGTCGCTTTTCGTTTGAAATAATCTTCATTGTCGATAAAATAGACTTGCATTCGTTCTTTCGGAATCGAAGCTACTTTTATAATCAACGGCATATCCAAATCATTGATGACCAAATTCATTCCGGAAAGCCGAATTACTTCATGAAGCTGATGCCTCCGTTCGTTTATGTTCCCGTAACGAGGCATGAAAATACGAATTTGGCCGCCTAAGCTGTGCACCATTCGCGGCGCTTCGAACGACATGGCCGATATTTCGGTTTCGGGGAGGTAAGGAATAACTTCTGAAGATACATACAGTATGCGCTTATCTTTCATAAATTAGGGCTGTTTTATTCTCTTTTGGATTACTCTTCAACGCTGAAAAACAGGCAAAATTACAAAATTTTATGCAGTTTACACGAATTATATTAATTTTGCGGCTCGTAAATTCGGAATAACATGCAGATAATCAACCAAAAAACGGAACTTTCAAGGCTTATTTCTTCTTATAAAAAGAAAGGAATGTGCATTGGTTTTGTTCCAACTTTGGGCGCACTTCACGAAGGGCATCTTTCTTTGGTGAAAACCGCATACGAAAATTGCGAGGTTGTGGTGATCAGTATTTTTGTGAATCCGACACAATTCGACAATCCTTCCGATTTGGAAAAATATCCCAAAATATTGGAAAAAGATTTGCACTTGTTGGAAAATTCCTTTCCAAAGAGTATTGTTTTCGCGCCTTCAACTTCCGAAATTTATGGCAAGAACATATTAACCCAAAAATTTGATTTTGGTTTTTTGGAAAACGAAATGGAAGGGAAATATAGAACTGGACATTTTGACGGGGTCGCTACGGTTCTTCAAATTTTATTTGATATTGTGAAACCCGACAAGGCTTTTTTTGGGGAAAAGGATTTTCAGCAGTTGCAGATTGTCAGAAAATTGGTTGAGATAACCAAACAACCGGTCGAAATCATTGGTTGTGCCATTGCCCGCGAACCAAGCGGACTTGCCATGAGTTCCCGCAATGAACGCTTGCGGCCGATTGAGCGGGAAAAAGCCGCTTTTTTACACGAAATCCTTCAACAGGCAAAAGCCGATTTTGGCACAAAAAGTGCAGATGATATCACCCAATGGGCTTTAAATCAATTTGAAGGAAACAATCAAATAAGATTGGAATATTTCGAAATTGCCGATGTGGAAACTTTGAAAACAGTAAAAGAAAAACAGAACGGAAAAAAATACAGGGCTTTTGTGGCCGCTTATGTTGGAGATGTTCGTTTGATTGATAATATTGCCCTAAATTAAAAATACCTTATGCAAATTCACGTTGTAAAATCCAAAATACACCGCGTAAAAGTAACAGGAGCCGATTTGAACTATATCGGTAGCATTACCATTGACGAAGACCTGATGGAAGCCGCCAATATTGTGGAAGGCGAGAAGGTTCAAATTGTCAACAACAACAATGGCGAGCGTTTGGAAACCTATGTCATTCCCGGTAGGCGAAACAGTGGCGAAATTACGCTGAACGGTGCAGCTGCCCGAAAAGTTGCCAAAGGAGATGTGTTGATTTTGATAAGTTACGCCATTATGACAATGGAAGAAGCAAAAGCATTCAAGCCTGCGCTAATTTTTCCTGATGAGGAAACCAATTTGCTAAAATAAAACGTTCTTGAAAAAGCGGACGCGCATCATTTTAAAAACCGCCCTTCCCTTGTTGTTGGGTGTTTTTTTGATTTGGTATTCCATTGGCCTATCCACTCCGTCTGAACGGGTTGAACTCTGGGAAAGCATTTCAAATGCAAATCCGTTTTGGGTAGCGCTTTCCTTGTTTTTGGGAGTGCTGTCGCATTGGTCACGCGCCTATCGTTGGAAATATTTGTTGAACCCTTTGGGTTACCATCCTGGAATTTCCATTTCATTTATGGCGGTAATGGCCGGGTATTTGGCCAATTTAGGAATTCCGCGTTCTGGGGAAGTCCTGCGGGCCGCCAGTCTTTCCACCTATCGTGACGTGCCTTTCGAGAAAGGTTTTGGAACTATTATTTCCGAGCGCATGATCGATCTGTGCATGTTGTTGTTCATTGTGGCACTTGCAGCCATTTTTCAGAGCGATAATCTGTTTTCCTATTTTTCGAGAAATAATATCAATCCGTTTATGAGTTTGCTGGTTTTACTGGGATTTCTTGTTTTGGGACTGGTTTTTCTGAAAATAATTAAACGTTCCACCAATAAATTCCTCGTAAAAATCAAAGACTTCGCGACAGGTTTGCTGAAAGGAATGCGAAGTATTCTGCATCTTGAAAACAAAAAAGCCTTCTTTTTCCATACATTTTTCATTTGGACCATGTACGTGCTTATGTTTTATGTGTTGAAATTTGCCGTTCCCGAAACCGCCGACCTAAATTTTGATGTAATCTTGCTCGCTTTTGTGGTTGGCTCATTTGCAATTTCGGTAACCAATGGGGGAATTGGGATTTATCCGATTGCAATTGCGGCTGTTTTGGTCGGATTTGGAATCGATCGGCAGGCTGGGGAGGCTTTTGGTTGGATCGTTTGGGGTTCGCAAACGTTCATGAATATTTTATTGGGCGGACTATCCTTATTATTTATGCCAATTTTAAGAAAGGAGGAGTAAATCTTCACTATATTGCTGCTTTTCTCTAAATCTTTTGGTATGAAAAGCTGTATATTCTTCATTTTATTGATCGCCATCCCCAGTTATTCGCAAACCATCTACAAAACCGTTCAATCGGTAAATTTGAAGGAAACCCGGAAATTTAAAGTCCAGTTGCCACGGGATTTTGAAGAAAATCCCGATAAAACATATCCACTTGTTTTGGTATTGGACGGCGATTATCTTTTCGAACCTGTTGCGGGCAATGTAGATTATTGCGCTTATTGGGATGAAATGCCCCAGTCGGTGGTGGTGGGGGTGAACCAAGCAAACTTTCGCGCCGCTGATAATGCTTTTGATGAAATACGAAATGTACCCATGCAAAGCTGTCGCGATTTCTATGCATTTCTGAAAAGTGAATTGATGCCTTTTTTAGTGGAAAATTACCGTATCAATGATTTCAAGATAATTGTGGCCCAAGGAATTTCGGCCAACTTGGCAAACATTTTTTTAATAAACGATCCGGAAATGTTCGATGCTTTTATCAATTTAAGTCCTATTTTTACCCCAAATATGAAACAAAATATCTTGGCGCCTTTAAAACTGATCGAAGATAAAAAATGGTATTATGTAGCAATGGCATCGCAGGATTGGGATGCTGTAAAACGCAATGTCGAAGGATTTGATGTGGATTTAAGCCTTTTGGATCGGCCAAATATTTTTTATCACTACGATGTAATTCCCAATCAAACACACTATTCAATGGTAACAGATGCCATTCCGAATGGCCTTGAAGCGGTTTTTTCCACGTATGGTCCAATTGATCCGGTAGAGTATGAAACCGAAGTGCTGCCGGCCAGTTCCCCTTGTGAATATTTGGAAAAAAAATACGAAACTATCAAAGAGCTTTATGGCTGGCAAGCAAAGCTTAAAAAAAGTGATATTTTGGCCGTTTCCAGCGCGATCGAAGCCAATAAAAAATGGGATGATTTTAAAAAACTGAGCAAGCTGGCCAAAAAGAATTTTCCCGAAACCGTTATGGAAGATTATTTCATGGCGCGCTATTATGAAGAAAATGGAAAAGAAAAAAAGGCCTACCGCTATTTCCAAAACGCATATCCCAAGGAGGAAGTCGGGTTTTTGACTCGCGATTATTTGTGGAAATATATTACCAAACTGAAGACCGAATACGGATTTTAATGTATGGCGAAATTAAAAACGACCTATTATTGTCAAAAATGCGGCGCACAACACAGCAAATGGCAGGGGCAATGTTCCGTTTGCCGCGAATGGAACACATTGGTGGAAGAAATCGTCCAAAAACCGGATACAAAAGATTGGAAACCAACTTCCGTTAAACGTGCCAAACGCATTTCCAAACCATTGCGGATTACTGAAATTGACTATGCCGAAGAAGCGCGAATGCTTACCGGAAGCAATGAACTTGACCGGGTTTTGGGCGGGGGAATTGTCCCCGGCTCGTTGATTTTGTTGGGTGGCGAACCCGGAATCGGAAAAAGCACCCTTCTACTTCAAGTTTCCCTTTTTTTGAACTATAAAACCCTGTATGTTTCTGGGGAAGAAAGCATGCAACAAATAAAGATGCGTGCCGAAAGGATAAATCCAAGCGCCGCCGACTGCTATATTTTGACCGAAACAAAAACCCAGAATATATTCATGCAAATCGAGGAACTGGAACCTCAAGTCGTGATTATCGATTCCATTCAAACCCTTCATACGGATTATATTGAAAGTTCGCCCGGAAGCATTTCACAAATTCGGGAATGTACGGCTGAACTTATAAAATATGCCAAAGAAACAGGAACACCGGTTATATTAATTGGACATATTACAAAAGATGGAAATATCGCAGGACCCAAAATCCTCGAACATATGGTGGATACGGTGCTTCAATTTGAAGGCGATCGCGGACATGTGTACCGAATTTTGCGCGCACAAAAAAACCGGTTCGGATCCACTCACGAACTCGGCATTTTTGAAATGCAGGGCAGCGGCCTACGCGAAGTGAGCAACCCTTCGGAAATCCTGATTTCCAATAACGACCAAGATTTGAGCGGAACCGCCATCGCCTCGACTTTGGAAGGAATGCGACCGTTGATGATCGAAATCCAAGCCCTTGTGAGCACGGCGGTTTATGGTACACCACAACGATCAACAACCGGTTACAATGCGAAACGCTTGAATATGTTATTGGCGGTCTTGGAGAAACGCGCGGGCTTTAAACTCGGCGCAAAAGACGTTTTTTTGAATGTCACCGGGGGGATTTCCGTCGATGATCCGGCCATAGATTTGGCAGTGGTTGCCGCGATCCTTTCTTCAAATGAAGATGTTTCCCTTTCCAAGGAACTCTGTTTTGCCGCCGAAGTTGGTTTGGCGGGAGAAATACGGCCCGTCACCCGCATTGAGCACCGGATTTTGGAGGCGGAAAAACTCGGGTTTGCCACCATTATCATTTCCAAACAAAGCAAACTCCCGAAACGCGATTATAAAATCGGTATTCAAAAAGTGGGAAAAATAGAAGATGTCGCGGAGTTTTTGTTTTGATGAAATGATGCAATCATGGAGCAAGGAGGATTTTTACGATGTGTAGTAATCAAACTATGGCTGAATTTTTATCCTCGATCCTTCGCTATGGCTACTGAATTCAGGAGCGTACATACATTGAATGGTGGTAATCCCATTACCGAAATTCCCCGAATTGCTTGCCCGCAGATCATATTCAAAAACATAAATCCCTTTTCCAACAGAGTCGAAAAAGAAATTGGTGCTTGCATCTTTGGTGCTTTCATAATATCCCAAACCGTCTTGCCATTTGTATTCGGAAAGCACGTTCACCGGTTCCAATCCCGAAGCCCGCATATCTTTCAGATGTAGGAATTCCATGGGCCGATCGACTTTTAATTCTATTCGGATTCGAATTAAATCCCCGATTTTTACTTTGGATTCCGGACCGATTTCCGTGAGTATTTCCCCCGTATCTGTATTTGTTTTCAAAAAAAGTTTTTTGTGAAGTTTCAAAGGGGTTTCTGCTGGGGTGATTTTGTCCATATCTTCAAAATATTGCCAATACAAGGCTCCCCAAGCAATTCCTTCTCCTTTTTTTTCCATTTTCACGGTCGCCATTTCTGGAACAATTTCGTTTAGGCTCCAAGTTGTTTTGAAATAGCCTGTTCCGGCTTCATATTCCACATTTTCCGAAATACTTTCAGAAAGCGGTTTACCGGCAATTTCAACTTGTACCATTTCCGAATTTCCAAGCCAATCACTTCCTTGGAGCAGCAAGGAATAAACCGCCCAAGCAGTCGATTTTGTCGAGCTCCAGCGATTGGTTTGCTTGTTTTTGAGCAGCCATATTTTCAAACCGTCGATGGTTTCAAAATTGGCTTCGATTTCCGAAAAAACTTCGATTATCAATGATTGTGTTTCGATGGGTGCTTCGTACCAAAACCAACTTGGTTTGTTTTCTTTCCAATAACGCCCCAATTCATCGGAAACCACGCTGGTTTCCTTTAAAGAATTTAGAATTGACTTGGCTGCATCAATCGCTCCATTTCGATATAAAACCAAACTCATTAATCCTTTTTCATAGAGCGAACCTGCCAACCAATATTTTTTCATCTGGCTGTAATAATAGTCGGATATTTCCTCCACTTCGGTCGATTTATCTATCTCCGGAAAGAAACTGCGCATATACAAATAATGGATTTGGGAATGGGTCAAATGATATTTGTTCAGGTCTGCATTTTCATCAAAACGGGTTATTCTTCGATATTCTTCCAGAAATTTGCCGTCCAAATATTCGATGGCTTTTCGGATCATCCTTTCATCCGTTGGAACTTCGACGCCCAATTTTTTCAAATGGCCAAATCCAGCAATGATATATTGAGTGATGAAACGACTGCCCCTTCCACCATCGAACCATGGCCAAGCCCCGGAAGATAACTGGTTTTGCTGCAATTTTGTTTTTGCAGCCTTTAATTCGGAGCTCATTTTGTTCAAATCGAACAAGAGGGCGATGCGCTTTTTCTGCTCGGTTTCGCTTTCCGCATCCCGGATCCACGGGGTTTCCCGGATCAGCAATGATTTCAGTTCCTCATTTTTTTCCAAATTGGAAATCAATGCATCCGAATTTTTCCACTTTTGAAAAACTTCTTTAATGCGCGGATTGGAGTTCACCACATGGCTTGCCAATGCGTTCGCGAAATAGCGCGAAAAAGTTTGTTCATTGCATTCGTAAGGATATTCCATTAAATATGGCAAGGCCTGCACGGCGTACCAAGCGGGATTGGAGGTGATTTCCAACGTCAGTCGATGGTGTTTCAAGGTCTGGGAAACGTTGTTTTTCAATTTTTCCAACGTGAAGGTTTTGCTTTGGTTGGAACGGACCCACATCGGCATGGTTTCGGAAACCAAAATCCGGTTGGAAAGCACTGGAAGAAAGGCCTGCATCCCGTCACCAAAATTCCCGGACTTCGCGATGATTTTGTACCGGATCGCTTGCAGGTTTTCGGGAATGTGCAGTTTCCAGTGAACCGTGGTATTTCCTTTTGGTTTCACCGAAAACGTTTTCAAATTATCTTCGGAAAGAATCAGGCTTGATGAAATTTCAGCACCACTGATGGCATCGTATAATTTCAAAACAGCATTTCCCATCAAAGTTTTTTCGGTTAGGTTGGCAATTTTCGTGCTGAGTTGAATGCTATCGCCCACACGCAAAAATCGTGGGAAATTTGGCAAAACCATGAGTTCTTTTTGGGTTATGGCTTCCTTGATCAACGTGGCACTTTGCAAATTTTTCGTATGCGCCAACAATTGCAGTTTCCATGTGGTCAAAGCTTCGGGCGTGGTAAAATGAAAAGATACGTTTCCGTCTTCATCGGTTTTCAGTTCGGGGAAGAAAAATGCGGTTTCCCGCAAGTTTTTCCGGATTTGAACATTTTCGAAATTGGTTCCCTTTTTTGTGGTTACGACAATCACCCCGTTTTTTGCTTTTGCACCATATAATATTTTACCTTGTTCAATATCAAGAACCTCAACGGATTCAATAGCTTTCGGATCCAACTTGCTAAATTCTTCCATCGTGCCGACTTTTCCATCAATGATGATGAGCGCACCTGGGTTTTTGGAAATAGACGCATTGCCCCTGAGGGTTATTTCTGTTTGAATCCCAGAAGTGTTTCCCGATAGTTCCCTTTCGATTCCAAAAGCCGTAACCACCACTTGTTCCAATTCAGCGGAAGATGCCGCCATCCTGATTTCATAATAATTGTCTTTTCCTATATTAACAATAAAATCATCGTAAGCGATATAAGAAAAAACCAACGCATCGCCGCTTTTTGCCTTCAAACTAAATTCACCATCGAAATCGGTTTGCGTTCCGGTCATTGTTCCATCGATTACAATATTCACCCCGGCAAGCGGCATCCCGCTGAGGCGCTCGTAAACGGTACCCTGAACAAACCCATCGGGAATATCGGCTTTGAACGAACCGACCATATTGGGTTCTACTTCGGTATATTTTTTCTGTAAATATTCTCGTTGAAAAAGTCTATAATTCCCAAAGTTGAACCCGAACCAATTGAGCTGATCGTAGTTCTGTTGCGGAAAATGCAACTTGGAAGATTTTGGTTCGTAAACCCTGAAATAGCCCAAATCGAAACTGCGCCTTGCGTTGATCCAAATTCCCGGTTCATAGGTGTTTTGAAATATAGGTTGAAAATTCCATTGATGCGGTTTGAACTGGTCCAAGGAAGCATCGTACATGCCGGCGAGCAGTTCCGCGGAAACCTTTTTGCCGTTAGGGCCTTTAATATGGAAACTCCAAGTTTCTTCTTCCCCCGGTTTTAATTTATCACGAAGGCTGAGCGTTTCAATTTGTAGTTCGGAAGATGGGAACGGAACGGAAACGGTCAAATTTCCTTCGGCAAAACTGTTGAAGGCGGCATAGCTGTAAAACACGCCAAAACCGCCCAAATCCGGTTCTGTAACGGGAATGCAAAGGCTTTCTTTCCCGTTGTTCAACTGCACCAAAAAGGTTTGTACAATTTGGTGATCCTTTTCAACAAGAACGGTAACCGTCAGGTTTTCAGCAGCGGAGGCCAAGGTGATTTTTGCGGTTTCCCCGGGTTTGTATTCGGCTTTGTCCGTTTTTATGGAAAATAATTTGTTGTCCGCCAAAATACTGTCTTTCGGGCTGAACAAGAATGTCCGTTCTTCCACAAGGATTTCCTGGCCATACGGATCAATGCTTTTCAATTCTATTTTATAGGCGCCCGATTTCCATTTTTTGGTCTTTCCGAGCGCAATCTTTTTCGATTTTTCCGTGTTGAAACCGACTTCGAAAACCAGTTCACCATTTTCCCATTTTTCGGGATCGTCCTCATTTTTATAAGCTTCATGCGGAAACAAGGTTTTGAATTCTTCTCTGCTGAATTCCTGATAGTCCGGGGCGGGCCAAGGTCGTGGCCGAACAACGCTTTCCGGGGCTTTCAGTTTATAAATGTGAACGGTTCCTTCCGCCGGAACAAATTCCCCGTTCAAATTTTCCGTGGAAAGTGTCAGTTCGTTGGTTTTTAAGGTTTTGTTCAGTTTCGAATCTACCGTCAAGCCGATATTCATCGTGTGATATCCAACTTTTACGATGCTTGTGGTGCTGCGTGTTTCCCCATTGATGTCGGTGATGTCCGCAGTGATTTCATAATTGAAAACAGGGAGGGTTTCTTTGGAAATACTTTCATCAGGAACAGCTTTAAATTCAATTTCGAATTTTCCATTTTCATCGGTAATGGTTTCGCCGTGGGCTATTTCTTGTGGCTCGCTTCGCATTTGTGGCCGCCACCAACCGTACCAATACGGGAAATTCGCCCTTCGCACCACCCGATAAACGACTTTGGCACCGGTGATTTTGCTTCCGGCATAGGCTACGGCACTTCCGTGAACGATCACGGAATCATCGACCCGAAAAGTTTTTTTCACGGGTTCGAAATTGGCTTCGAACGTGGGGCGTTTGTATTCTTCCACCGAAAAATATGTTCGGTCTTCCAAATCAATTTTCCTTCCATCAATTTCGAGGAAAAATTGGCCCGTTAAACCCGAAGAGGGAAGGATGAATTCCCCGTGAACCGAACCAAATTCATTGGTTGTAAACTCTTGGGTCGCCACATCATCACGGTTTGCGTCATACAAGGTTACATTTACGGGAACGCCCGGCTGAACTTCCGATTTTCCGTTTCGCTGCATCATCACTATTCCTTTGAAAAAAACGGTTTGTCCCGGTCTGTAAATACTTCTATCAGTAAACAAAAAGGAATGGTCTGTGGCGTAATCGGATTCTTCCGGATAATAAATATATGCGTAAAATTCCCCAAAACTGGCGGTTTGTCCTTTATGTTTTATGTCGAAAACAATGTCGCGATATTTCAGTCCTACTCTTGTCAATCCAATAGTTCCCAACGAATCGGAAACCATGTTTTTGACATAGGTTTTCCCCCGATAGGAATATTTATAACTCATTTTGACT
>DASSWN010000026.1:0-10384 GCA_035704905.1 Flavobacteriaceae bacterium | reverse complement strand
TATCAAAGATTTCAAAAAGGCAAGCGGATTGGCTGTCATTAGTCCTGTCGATTTTATGGAGTTATTTTCAGATCCCAGGCGCTAAAAATCCCCCACACCACAATTCCCACACTCACAGAAACATTCAAGGAATGTTTACTGCCAAATTGCGGAATTTCAAGTACGATATCGCTTTTTGAAACTACTTCCTGCGATACACCTTTTACTTCATTACCGAAAATTAGTGCATATTTTGTATTTTTTTCGGGGGAAAATTCGTTCAGCATAACGGCATTTTCGGTTTGCTCCACCGAAAGGATTTTCACTTGTTCTTGCTGAAGTTTTTCGACTAAATTCAAGGTGTTTTCAACATATTCCCATTCCACGGTTTCAGTCGCGCCCAATGCCGTTTTGCGAATATCTTTGTGTGGCGGGCAAGCGGTGATTCCGCAGAGATAAATTTTTTCGATCAAAAAAGCATCGGCAGTTCGGAAAACAGAACCCACATTGTGCAAACTGCGAATGTTGTCCAAAATAATTATCAACGGGGTTTTCGGGGATTTCTTGAAATCTTCAACCGATTTCCGTTCGAGTTCGCTGTTTTTCAATTTGCGGTTTGAGTTCATTCCGCAAAATTACACAAACAAACTTTTTTAAGCACTTTGCGTGAAAGTTTCGGAATACCTATTTTAGCCTGAATAAAAATCTTGATTTTGACCGCCAAATCCACCAAGAAAATCACCCCTTTAATGAAGCAGTACAACGCCATCAAAGGAAAATATCCGGATGCGTTGTTGTTATTTCGTGTGGGCGATTTTTATGAAACTTTCGGGGAAGATGCGGTTCGCGCCGCCAAAATACTGAATATTGTTCTTACCAACCGAAACAACGGCGGCGAACGCACCGAATTGGCCGGATTTCCGCATCATTCCCTAAATACTTATTTGCCAAAATTGGTAAAAGCAGGCGAGCGCGTGGCAATTTGTGATCAGCTCGAAGATCCGAAACAGACCAAAACCATTGTGAAACGTGGTGTGACGGAATTAATTACGCCGGGGGTTTCCATGAATGACGAAGTGCTTCAAAGCAAATCGAACAATTTTTTATGCGCGGTCCATTTCGGAAAAATTCAAAACGGGATTTCATTTCTCGATATTTCCACGGGTGAATTTTTGGTTGCCGAAGGAAATAGGGAATATTTGGACAAACTGTTACAAAATTTTGGGCCAAGTGAAATTTTGGTTTCCAAAAAAGATAAGAAAACCTTTGCTGAATATTTTGGAAGTGATTTTCATCTTTTTTATTTGGAAGATTGGCTGTTCAAAATCGAATATGCCGAGGAATCACTGAACGATCATTTTGGAACCAAGTCTTTGAAAGGTTTTGGAGTTGAAAGTTTTGAAGAAGGGAAAATCGCGGCGGGCGCCATTTTATATTATTTGAGCGAAACCCAACATAATCGACTGCAACACATTACCGGCATCGCAAGAATATTGGAAGGCGACCATGTTTGGATGGACCGGTTTACAATTCGCAATTTGGAACTTTACCGCTCCAATGCGCAAAACGCAGTGACACTTTTGGACGTAATCGACAAAACAATTTCCCCGATGGGCGCCAGAATGTTGAAGCGATGGCTTGCCCTTCCACTGAAAAATCAAGATAGAATCGCGCAGCGCCATGAAGCGGTCGGTTTCTTCCTGAAAAACCATAGCATTCAACAGAAAATTCAAGCTCAAATTAAAAAAATTGGCGATTTGGAACGACTGGTTTCAAAAGTAGCCACGCAGAAAATATCACCGCGCGAAACCATTCAGTTGAAAAATTCATTGGAAGCCGTTATTCCCATCAAAACACAAACAGCACAGTGCGACAACGAAGCCTTACGGGTAATTTCCGAAAAATTACAAGCATGCGATTTGTTGCGCGAAAAAATAAAAGCGTGTTTGAACGAAGAAGCTCCGGTGAATATTTTGAAAGGAAATTCCATCGCTGAAGGTTTTTCCGAGGAATTGGACGAACTTCGTGATTTGGCATTTTCAGGGAAAGATTATTTGGACAAAATGCTTCGGCGCGAAATTGAAACCACGGGCATTTCCAGTCTAAAAATTGCTAGCAACAATGTATTTGGATATTATATTGAAGTTCGCAATTCGCATAAAAACAAAGTGCCCGAAACTTGGATCCGGAAGCAAACACTGGTGAACGCAGAACGCTATATTACTGAGGAATTAAAAGAGTATGAAGCCAAAATTTTGGGTGCCGAAGAAAAAATTCAGTTATTGGAACAAGAAATTTTCCAAAGATTGGTGCATTGGATGAAAGATTATATCCAGTCAGTGCAACAAAATGCACTGCTGATCGCCCGTTTAGATTGTTTGTGCGGTTTCTCCCAACTGGCGCTCGAAGAAAATTATTGCCGCCCGGAAATCAACACCGGCTTTGAAATTAAAATTACCGAAGGACGGCATCCGGTTATCGAAAAACAATTGCCACCGGGGGAAGCCTATATTTCGAATGACACTTTTCTCGATCGGAACGAACAACAAATTATGATGATCACGGGTCCAAACATGAGCGGAAAATCGGCAATTTTGCGCCAAACCGCATTAATAGTCCTCTTGGCGCAAATGGGAAGTTTTGTACCGGCAAAAGCAGCAGAAATCGGACTCGTGGATAAAATTTTCACACGCGTTGGCGCAAGTGATAATATTTCAATGGGGGAATCTACTTTTATGGTAGAAATGAACGAAACCGCCAGTATTCTGAACAATCTTTCGGAGCGTAGTTTGGTTCTTTTGGACGAAATCGGGCGCGGCACAAGCACCTACGACGGAATTTCCATTGCTTGGGCAATCAGTGAATTTTTGCACGAACATCCGACAAAGGCCAAAACTTTGTTTGCCACGCATTACCACGAATTGAATGAGATGGAAAAGAATTTTTCTGGGATCAAGAATTTCAATGTTTCCGTTAAAGAATTAAAAGATAATGTATTGTTCCTTAGGAAATTGAAACCTGGAGGCAGTGCACATAGTTTCGGAATTCATGTGGCAAAAATGGCGGGAATGCCACAGCACGTCTTGCATCGGGCGGGAAAAATTCTAAAAAAACTTGAAAAAACCCATGGAAACAATGAACTAACCGGCCAATTACAAGCCGCTGTGGAAAAAGACCCGCAACTTAGTTTTTTCAAACTTGATGACCCATTGTTGGAGGAAGTTAGGGACGAAATTGCCCAATTGGATATCGACACGCTTACTCCGGTTGAAGCTCTCATGAAATTGAACGAACTGAAACGCATGTTGTTTAAAGAAAAAAAATGAGTTGCGGCATCGAATTTTCCTGCAAGGTTTCAAAAACCTTGTAGGTATCGAGTTGAATTCTACTCGCAAAAATAATAGTTTGAAATAGGCTCGTTTTTTTCGCGAGTAAATACTTTCAAGGTCAAAAAAATATCTTGTAGGCATTGATTTTTTCCGTGATAAAACTTGGACAAAACAAGAAAAAGATTAAATTTGCATCCGCAATTAGGTTCTTGAACAAAAAACAACTTTTAAAACATTTCTATTGAAAGTTGCACTGCGAAAATAGCTCAGTTGGTAGAGCGCCACCTTGCCAAGGTGGAGGTCGCGGGTTCGAATCCCGTTTTTCGCTCAAAATTCCCTCAAAGGGAATTTTTTTTTGGTAAATTTACCGAATTGGCTCGGGTGGTGGAATTGGTAGACACGTTGGACTTAAAATCCAATGACCATAACCGGTCGTACGGGTTCAAGTCCCGTCCCGAGTACTTTTAAATCCGTAATTATACTTTTAATCGGTATGTTACGGATTTTTTTGTTGCTGTTTAATCAACTAATAATATCTATGCGAAAGCCAAAATTAATCGTAGTAATTTCAGAATCCCATGATTGATTTAGATTCTATGCTATTCCCTAAATAAATAGGACCGCTCGACTGAAATTTTCCGCCCATACTCTATAAGCATTAAGTTGAGGGTAATAAAAAACATATTGCAGTTCTATTATTGTTAGAAGTATGTATGTTCTATTTTTTTATAAGCTTACCTTTCTGAAAAGAACCTTTGTCATTTTCAATTTGATAAAAGTATATCCCCTTTGAAAGTGTTTCAGTATTTATTTTGTTTGAATTCGTAAACTTATTAAATAATATTTTTCTTCCCAATAAGTCAAAAATAGTTACTTCGATTAATTCATTCTTTCCGCCTATAATTTCAATAGTTTCATTGAAAGGATTAGGAAATATTGTTGCTAATGAATTATTGTTTTCTGCAGGCTCATTTATTCCAAGAGAACAGCCAGTTGTAAACGGAAGAAAGTCTACAAGTCCATAAGATGTATCAGTATAACCATCATAAATAGTAGAACGGATATATGCGGAATCTGCTGAACACCAACAATTATTCGAGAGGTCGGCATTATTGGTCGAAAGAAATTTAATATTATATGCGCTATTACTACAAATTATATTACCAGTAAAATTAATTGATCCGTTGAAGTAGGATCCTATCTCAACACCAATTGAATTATTGCGAATGGTATTATTTATAAAAATATTATTCGTACTATTGAAATAAGAACTTACTCCTATGTTATTGTTTTCAATTGTACAATTAATTGTCGTACCACCAGGTGATAATGCAATGCCCGTATTACCAGAAAAAAAACAAGAGTCAACAATGTTAATTCTTTCTACTCCATTAATATTATTAATAAAAGAGCTATTACTGACAGTTGAATCAAATTGGGTACTTCCTAAAGCAACATTGTTTGATTCAAACAAACAATTATCAAAAAGTGTATAAGGAAGTCCTCCATCCTTGTTTGTCTGAAAATTATTTGAGAAAATACAATGTCTGAAAATATAAGGCCCGTGATATGCAATGGTCAGATCAATGAAATACTGGGCAAACTCTCCTTTACAGTACTCCATTGTCACCTGGTTTCCAATGCCAAGTGGAGATGTCGTTCCTATTACTTTAATTCCATTCCATGAACCTGGAACAGGAGAAATTGAATTAGAGGTAAAAGTTATATTGTTTGTCTCATTACCGATAGCAATTAACTTACCTCTCAATTCGAGTCCAGCACCTGATTCGAATTTTATTATAACTCCCGGATCAATCGTTAATGTTATTTCCTCAAAGACAACGAAGTTTCCCGAGACGATAAAGGGATTGCCTGATGGCGACCATGTATTGTCAGCGTATAAACCACCTGATATGTATGTTTGTGAATAAGAAAAACAGCCTATCATAGTTGCCAATAAAGTAAGTTTTATTTTTTTCATAATGATTTTTTTCTGACGTGCGTTAGACTTTTGATTCTGCGAGGAAATTTCACATAACGGTTTTGTACGCAGAACTGTATTTGATTTATCAAGAATATAGGTGATCTTTGATCGCTTCAGTACAAACTTAACTTTTTTTTTATAATTTTGCCAAATTATTCTTCAATCAATTTCTGTAAATTGAAAAAACGTAGCTTGATTTCTCTCAAAAATATTTGGAAAAGGATATTTTTTCTCATATTCATACGGACTATCTTTTTGCAATCATTGAAGTCTTCACATTATTCACAATAGGATTTAAACTTCGAAGAAAGAAAAATGTTCTATTTTCAAAAAATAATTTTTAATTTCTAATATCTTCCTCCAAGTTGTCTTCCGCCCGTTCTTCTTCTATTTCATTATCGATTTCTTCCACTCCTTCTTCAATAGTTTCCCCGGTGGCTTCCACGGCATTGCCTATATCTTCCCCGACCGCTTCCGTAGCGTCTTCAACTTTCTCTTGGGTTGTTTCCCTACAAGCTGAAAGGAGCACAAATACATAAAGCAACAATATTCCAGTGACAATTTTTTTCATAATAAATAAAATTTGGATTTAATCGCTAAAAATAAGGAATTCCCACCCAAAAAATGTTTCTGAAATCTTAAAATATTTTGGAACTATAAAATATTCCGTCAACATATTTTTTTTGGAAATTCTCTTCCTAAAATAGGAATATTTCCAAAATTAATTATATCTTTGGTTCATGCAATCGAAACTACCCATAGAAATACAACGTTTTAAGGAAATCCGCGAAAGCAATCATTTTACACAATCGGAATTTGCTGAAAAACTGGGAATAAAAAACACGACCGCAGATATTGAGCGCGGAAAAACCAAGCTTTCGGGAAAAATTGTAACCGAGTTGCTAAAATTATTCGGTATAAACCCGCTATGGCTCTTTGGGGAGAGTTCCATGAAATTTCTTGAAACCACAAAAACAGCGGTTTTGCCCAAAGTGGTCAGCATCAATTCCAGTGGTTCGGAAAATATTTTGTTGGTAAATCAGAAAGCTGCTGCCGGCTATCCTCAGAACATTCAAGATGTGGATTGGCACAAACAGCTTCCCGCTTTCGACATTCCACTTCCACAATATCGCAATGCGACCTATCGCGGATTTCAAATTGAAGGAGATAGTATGACACCTAATTTTCAACCGGGGGAATGGGTTTTGGGAAAAGCTGTTTCCGACCTAAGTGACATCAGCTTTAACAAAATCTATGTCGTGGTTCTGTTGGATTCGGTTTTAATAAAACAACTTTGGAAACACGATGATTCTTCAAAAGTTCGACTGATTTCTTTCAACAAGGAATATGCACCTTTGACGGTGGAAAAAAATGAAATTCAGGAGCTTTGGCAGATTAATAGCAAACTGACTTTCAGTATCAACACCCAGTCTGATAATAATATTCTGCGTCAATTGCAGGAATCCATGGAAGATTTGAAGAATCAATTTCAGAGCATCAAAAATCAAAAAAAGCCACTTTTGCAGTGACTTTTTAATTTAAGGGCCGAAATCGGAGAAATTAATCTTCCGTTCCCCCGGTACCGGTATTTTCTTTAACCTCATCCCAACCTTCTTCAGCAGCATCGCCCACATCTTCAGCGGCTCCCTCAACGGCCTCTCCCGTTTCCTCGGCAGCATGTTCAATGGCATCGCCCACATCATCGGCAGCGTTATCTGCATCGTCCACTTCATCGTTTATATCGTCGATGTCGTTGGTTTCGTCATTCAAATTCAATTCGGTGTTCTCTCGGTCGGTATTTTGATCGCGGCATGCACTGACAATAGCACCGAAACCAACTACCAGTAAGAGGATATAAAATATCTTTTTCATAGCAATTTATTTCTTGATTAATTATTTGTCATCTCCAATTTTGTCAATTTCTTCCGAAACTTCTTCATTTACTTCATTGTCGATTTGTTCGCCGGCTTGTTCAAGAAGACCTTTGTCGTCATCTTCTTTCACAATTACCTCAGGATCCGATTCCTTTTCGATAACCACTGTATCGGGTTCTTTTTCCGTGTCACGGCAACTATAAGAAAAGCAAACAACGGAAAAAAGCGCAAGCATTAAAAATGATTTTTTCATGGTAAATTTAGTTTGGTTCAGGAACAAAAGTAACGGATTTAAACATTTCAAAAACAAAAAGTTTCCTAATATTTTATTAAATGTGCATAAGGGAAGCTGTTATTTTTGCTCAAATATGAAAACTTCCAAAAAATTACAATTCTTTTTCCAAGTAATTCATAATAATTTCCGTAGCCCCAACATTCTGCTGAACAAAATGCCCGGCAATCATCCCGGTTTTTCTCCTGAATGATTTGTCGGAAATCAGTTTGTCCATTATTTGTTCCAGTTCCAAAGCATTTCTAACAGAAAAGAGGCCAGCGACTTTTCTTAATTCTTTTGCCTCCGGAAACTTTGCGTAATTTTTCCCAATAATAATAGGCACTCCAAATGTGGCCGGTTCCAAAATATTGTGAAGTCCGAAAACACCCATTCCGCCGCCTACATAAGCAATATCGGCATAACTGTAAATTTTATTGAGAAAGCCGACATGGTCGATAATGAAAACTTGATATTCCGCTAGATTTTTTCCATCTTTTTCGGAAAACAAAACAGATTTTTTAGCAATCTTCCCCTTCAAATTATTGATGTGTTTTAGATTCAAACTGTGTGGTACAATTATAAATTTAATTTCCACCGGAACAGAATTTATGAAATTCAGTAATATAGCTTCGTCTTCCGGCCAAGTACTTCCGCAAACAACACAAATATTTTCCTTTTTAAAATTCTCTATAAAATCAAGAGTGTTGTTTTGTTCAATTTGATGGGAAACACGATCAAAACGTGTGTCACCACTACGCTTCACATTTTTAACTCCACTATTTTCCAGAAGCCTTTTCGAATTTTCATTTTGTACAAAACAAAAATCAAAACATTTTAAAGTGTCCCGCAAAAACCTGCCATAGGAACGAAAATACAGTTGATTTTTCCGAAATGACCCGGAAATCAAAATCACTTTGGAACCTTGTTGTTTTAGGATATGCACATAATTTGGCCAAATTTCATATTTTATAAAAACGGCCATTACGGGCCGAACCAGTTCTACAAATTTTCGTGCATTGCGTTTGGTATCCAGTGGAAGATACGTGGTGAAATCAGCCAGCGGATTTTCTTTTTTCACTTCATAACCGGAAGGCGAGAAAAAAGTAAGCAGGATTTTATATTCTGGAAACCGTTTTTTTACCTGTTGCATAACCGGCACACCTTGCTCATACTCGCCCAAAGAAGCCGCATGAAACCAAATAATTTTATCATTCTTTCCGAATGCATCTTTCAAATTATGAAAAACGTTTTTTCTTCCCTTTACGAACAAGCCTATTTTCGGATTAAAAATTCCCACAATGGGAAGTAAAATTTCGGCTAGGGAAATAAGAAAGGAATACAATTGGCGCAACATGTTGGAAGTTTGGGCTAATTTAAAGTTTTCTTTTGAAAAAAGGCTGCTCGAAAAGAAGCATATTTAGTAATTTCGTGGCTCATTCAATTCAAAAAAATGAAACAGCTACAAATGGTCGATTTGAAAGGCCAATATGAAGAGATAAAATCACAAGTGGATTTATCGATCATGGAAGTGCTTCGTTCGACCGCTTTTATCAACGGTCCGCAGACTCAGGAATTTCAGAAAGAGTTAGAAAAGTACCTCAACGTAAAACATGTTATTCCTTGTGCAAATGGAACCGATGCGCTTCAAATTGCCATGATGGGATTGGGTTTGAAACCGGGTGACGAAGTAATTACCGCCGATTTCACCTTCGCGGCAACTGTGGAAGTAATCGCTTTGCTTAACCTAACACCGGTTTTGGTTGATGTAAACCAAACTACATTTAATATTGATCCCGAGGCAATTAGAAATGCGATCACCTCAAAAACCAAAGCCATTGTCCCCGTACATTTATTTGGGCAGGTGGCAAATATGGATGAAATTATGGAAATTGCCAAAGAACATAATTTATATGTTATCGAAGACAATGCCCAGGCAATTGGCGCCAATTATCATTTTAAATCGGGCGAAACAAAAAAAGCGGGAACAATTGGAGATGTAGGTACCACTTCATTTTTCCCTTCAAAAAATTTAGGTTGTTACGGTGATGGCGGGGCCATTTTTACCAACGATGATTCTTTGGCGCATACCATCCGCGGAATTGTGAATCATGGCATGTACGAACGCTATCACCATGACGTGGTTGGTGTAAATTCCAGATTGGACAGTATTCAAGCTGGTATTTTGCGCATAAAATTGGCAAAACTCGATCAGTACAATTTGGCACGGCAGAAGGCTGCCCATAAATATTCGGAAGCTTTTGCGAAAAATGAAAATATTGCCACTCCCAAAACAGTAGGTTCATCGGACATGCATGTTTTCCATCAATATACTTTGCGCATTCTGAACGGGAAAAGAGATGCGCTGGCGAAACAGTTGCAAGAAAAAGGAATTCCGCATGGCATTTATTATCCCATCCCTTTACATTCCCAAAATGCCTATAAGGACGAGCGCTATCAGGAAAAAGATTTTCCTGTGACAAACGAACTGGTAAAAGAGGTTATTTCTTTGCCCATGCACACCGAATTAGACGAGGAGCAAATTGCATTCATTGCCAAAACAATCAATGAATTTATATACTAATTTTTAAACGGAATTTTTTTTGCGATTTCACAACTGAATTAGTTGGTTTCCACAGTAAGTATTTCTGAAATCAGTGCGCCATCTAACGTCATCCCTTCGATATACAAATTAACTGCAGGCTGCACGGTGTTGAAAATTTTGATTTGACCTTGCCCGGAATCGTTCAATGAAAAATTCGGAAACCAATCAATCACACCGTATTCTGTGAAATAGTTTGAGATATAAGAAGTATATTGTGGGGTATAAAATTCTTTATAGGGAGCGAAGCCATTTAGTCCGTAATTAATCATCATGGTTTCTCGATTATAACCCTTTCCGCTTCCCGATTTCAGTTGCAATTTAATAACCCCACCGGCACCAATA
>DASSWN010000024.1:0-31806 GCA_035704905.1 Flavobacteriaceae bacterium | reverse complement strand
AAAAACCGCCTGGCCGCTTGCATTGGTGGTTTTCGTTAAAGTTCCCAACAGTTGTCCGGGACCGGTGGTGATGGTAGCAGTGATTACGAAGCCTGATTGTTCGACCGGGTCGTCAAAAGAATCTTGAAGCTCTATAGTGATGTCTGTAATATTGCCCTCACAATCGGTGCTAATCGAGGAAGAGGTAATTCCAATTTTTGAAGCCACACCTATGGAGGGTTCATTATAGGCAATAAAGGCAGGGTCAGAAGTTCCTCCGGGAGTATATACCAAGGCAACTGCATCTTGGTAATTGGAAGAAGTAATTCCCAATTGCGAGAGTTCAATAGCGAAAAATTTTATTGGTTTTTCTCTTCTTACTTGCTGTGGTTTCGCTGCAAGATCAAAAAAATCGCCATACCATTTGCCTACTATTGGGAAGTTTGTGTCATTGCTCATAGTCATGGTTATTTCAGATCCAACAAGACCTCCTCCACTATCTATAAACTTTATTTTATCTGTGCCGCCGGTAGAAGGAACGGCCATTTGGGTCACGAGTAAATCCGGAACCCCATCCCCAATGGACCCTAAAGTAATGCCGTTGCTACTTAAATTTAATCGAACAGTGCTTCCTGAAGGAATATTGGTCAGACCCGTGCTCAGGTCCAAGCCTTTTTTTCCATCGGTTAAATAGCTTGCGAGTTCAGCGGAACTTGGATTTGGAGAAAAAAGAGTGGTAGGGTCAGTGGCTCCATCATCTATGCCATCGGCTAATTGTCCAAAGCCTACGTAATAAAGTACCCCATTAGGAGCGGTGTTTGGAACCGATACGATTGGTAAGGCCCTGAATTTCATAGATGTAAAATTACTAGAACCTAATTGGGCATTAAGAATGGCATCGTCGTCTATTCCTGTGGAATAAGTAACCCCGTTCGAAGTGAAGCCCAACAACAGATGATAATTTTCTGGCTTTACAGGATTCAGGGTGGTGCTATTGGAAGCCCAAAACCCATTGAAATCGGTATATACACCCGTTACTTGCGCGTTTGCTGAGCCGCCCAATAGGAGGGCAATTAGTGCAATAATAAAAGTAAAATTCTTCATCATCCCTTGGTATGTTTAGTGTGCGTTTCTTCAGTTCAATTTTAAAAAGTGATATTCAACGAATATTGTCAAATAACCACCAAAGGTACTAAAATAACGATTTGTTCTGCAAATTTTTCGTGATAAATTTTAATTTCTATTTTTTCGTGTGTTTTTCTGATCGTTTGCAACTGTTTTTTAGGCTTTGTATTTTTTTCAATAAATAAGGCATTGGGACTAATCGGTATGCATAACTATTTGTTTTACAGTGAAATAAATCACCATAAAGGACACTAAGAAAAATTCACAAAGAACACAAAAATTTGAAAATCACCTTATTAATACTTTGCGCCCTTTGCGGATGACTTTGTTTTCTCTGTGGTTAAAAGACTTTTATTCAAGTAATTACTCAAAACCGATATATACTGATTAGTTACGAAGTATTTAATATGCTGCTCGTCCCCATCCCCGACCCTTCCCAAAGGGAAGGGAGTCGCGGCTGCTCTATTTTACAATCAACTTTTCCGTGAACGATTTTCCGCTGCAATTAATTTCTACGAGATAAACACCTGCATTCAAATTTCCCGTTTCGATTTTTAAGCGGTTCGCTGCGGAAATGCTTTCTTTTGTGAACAACACTTTTTGTCCCAGTGTATTATAAAGGGAAATTTCCACTTTTTCCCCATTATTCCGCGGAAGCGAAACATAGAAAAAACCTTCCGTTGCCGGATTGGGATAAATGGATAAATTATCGGTTTCTTGCTCATCCACCGACAGTTCACTTACATTGAACGTGATGGAAAAACGATCGGGGGCAATACTGGCCGGAATGTTTGAGTCAATACTGAAATTGATCAACGTAATGCCATTTGGAAGTTCGGTGTCTGTATTTAAATAGGCATCATGCAAATAGGGGATGACGTTGCTTTCGAACTGAGCGGTTTCAACTTGTAAGGTATAATCATTGCCCCGATATTGGTTGATAAACAGCGGAATAATTTCTTCATTAAGAGGCATCGCCCTTTTTTCAATCGACAAATAATTGGAGCCGTTCACCGAACATAAATTCTCGTCCAAATTTCCAAGTTTGGAAGCATCGTTCAACAAAACTTCGTTGCTTTCCCCCTCGGCAAAAGTAACCAAGAATCCGTCAACGACTTTTCCTCCTGCAAGAAAAGCCTGGGAGTCGAACAACTGCATGTTAATGGAAGCTGCATTCATTTCGGGCTTGAAAACATTGGTGAAATCGCCTTCGACGGCCTTGTCGGATTCTTCGAACAACACAGAAGCAGCACCGGGCGCGGCAGTGGAAACAAAGAAAGCTTGGCCAGGCTGCAGAAACTGGTTGGCTTCGGAGCCGGTAACATTTGATGACCCCATGGCCAAATCAACCGTAACATACGAACCGCGCGTGCCCGTGTGCGGATCCCATACATAGTAATAATATGGGTTCAGATTGGTCGAGCTCGACAAAACATCGTTCATATCGACGATTGCCTGATACGGATTTCCCACAAAATTATAGGCTCCGGGATTTTCGTTTACCGGAACGATTTTATTTCCAAGGGAAAGCGTTCCCGTGGCACGTAATATGGTAAAACTTGGTTCCGTTTCATTATCGGTAACGTCCACGCTGCGGTCTCCACGAACCATCAATCTGTAGGAAGAACCGGCTACCAAAGGAAGCACATCGGTATTTGCGATTGCATTCCAAGTTTGTGTTTGGTTGTCGAAAAGATAAAGCGATGGATTTCCGGAAGGCGTATAATCGAAGCCGTTCGTTTGATCGGGACTTGTTCCAACTCCGGTAATATGCGTTCCGTGGCCGGGATTTGGATTGTCGGTATAACTGCTGGCGCCTTCTTGCCAATTGTCATGAATGCTGGAGCTAGTGGTTACCGAAGGGGAGATAAAACGAAATGCGCGCAAAGGTGGAATACAGCGTTCCACGGTTACTTCTCCATTAATGCTTCCAGTAACCACGGGAGCCAAAACAGCCGACTTTTCCCCGGTACATTTAAAGGTAAGCACTTGGTTGTTGATGTTCAATTCCCCATTGGTGAGGTTTAATGCGCCGAACATATTCAAATTCCCCATTAATTTCACCCCGGCACCGGAGTTGTCAATAGTCAAATTATAAACGCTGTTATCGGCAAAAATCCCGTCAGGAATCAGTTGCTCCATATTTCCTTGAAACAAAATGGTGGCACCTTCTTCATTGGCGACAATCTTGCCATCTCCCGACATGGTAATATTTCCGTTAATAGTTAACGTTTGGCCACCGAGTTGCATGTTTTCGAAAGTGCTGTTATCAATATTGTTCACAACAACGGGACTGGAAAGCACCAGTTCGTGCGTCACAGAAGCGGCATAGCGCAAATTGAAGTTCGCGCCGGGCGAAGGGTAGCCGCCGATACCGTTGTATTCCCAGTTTCCGGGATTGTTCCAATCGGAACTCACCGCGCCGGTCCACACCACAAAATCCTTTACAAAACGTTTTTTGTGGAAGGGATCTGTCACGGAATAACCCAACTGGTTTACCACGGCATTTGTTTCATTTGGATTTGCCCAATAAAAACTATCATAGCCTTTTATCCACAATACCCAGCTTTCCATTTCAACGATTGGATTGTTCGTGGTAATAATCACGACATTTTGGCTACCTGCTTCAAACACAGGATTTGCAGAAATAGGATCTAAAATGCTTGAATTCGATTCAATTCCTGCTCGAATACTATAATTACTTGCTTTCTCGGCAGAAGCTGCAGTCAAGTTTTGGTTAAAAATGGCTCTCAATGTATGTGAATCCACAACTTCTAAAGCAATTAGGTATGGATATGGCGATGTAATGTCATCTGATCCGCGTAATTCCCCAATTACATCCAAATTATATTTAAGGGACTGTTGATAATTTCCGTAATTGTACATATAATTATTTACGATCACATCAATATCAGCTGTTATATTCGAAGTTTCACTTACAATAAGATTATAAAAAGTCACTAAGCGGTTATTACTTTGGTTGGTAATATCAAAATTACCATTTAGGGTTACGGTGCTGGTGCCAGGCTTAAAATCCTGTCCTCCACTAAATTCAGTATTTCCTTGAAGTTCCATATTACCGCTTCCACCATTGAAAATTCCGCCCGAGGCAAATCTGGAGTCACCGGAAACAGTCAGGTTTCCTTGTTCCAAGTTAAAGACACCCCCGCCATCCAAAAGAAAGTCCCCGGCAGCATTGATACTTCCGGTTCCGGTATTCAGGGTGCTGCCATTGCCGACATTTGTATTCCCGCCAATATTGAGGATGGCTTGGTTCAAATCGAAATCAAAATTTCCCGATATATCAAAATCTTCTGAAATATTGATTGTTCCTGAAGTAATACTGAAATATACATGTTGAAAATAACCTGAACCATAAACGGTCAAGTTTGAGTTGTTGAGGTTTACCGTTCCCGCGCCTCCTTCAACGGAGAAATCGGCTGGCTGGGTTGGTGTTCCGACAATAATGTTTCCGGCTTGTGCATTCAGATAGCCATTCACGCGCAAGCCTTCCTCAGCGTTCAAGGAACCGTTTTCAATTGAAACCTGACCTCCTATATATACTTCGTTTTGAATAGTAACCGTTCCATTTCCAATACTAAAGGTAATATCCATTGGATCGCCGCTGCTGGCTATGGAAATTGAGGTCATGGAAACCGTTACGCCGTCTGCGACTTTAACTTCATAGGCTCTTCCGAAGTTCTTCATTTGCAATTTCTTGAAACTGGTGTTCGAAGAAATGATGGGATCGGGGTTAGATGCCGGAAAATAATCAATTTTCGCGGTTTTGTGCATAGTTGGCACTCCGTTGCTCCAGTTGCCCGAATCGGCCCAATCGCTGCTGACATTCCCGGTCCATTGTGTAGTGGCTTGCGGATTCGTGTCCGCCGTATTTTTGGCGTTCAAGTTTCCCGCAAAAAAGAAAATTCCCAATAAAATAAAAAAAGTAACGTTTTTCATATTGACTGGTATTTTTTTATATATTGCATCAATATTCCGGTCCTATAAATCTTCTTCTTTACGGATCGGTAAAATGCATACAAAAATAGGTTGCGTGCTTTCTCGAAGTAACTACCCGTTGGGGTGATTTTTTTAGGTTTTAAAGCTGTAGGCTTTAAGCTATATGCTGTAGGCTTTAGGATATATGCTGTAGGTTTTATGGAAGAATTCCTGATAAAAGTCCCGCGCAGAACCGCGAACCGGCAAACAAAATCTTTAAAAAGAGAATGATCTGTTATTCTTTTCCCCTTGCAAAAAAAGTTGGTACTTTTATTCTAATAAGCTTTTTGGTATGCACCTTTTTCCCTATTCGGGCGATCGGCAGCGATTTAAATATTCCGACCCAAACCAATCCTGATTCAATGCAAAGTGTACGCATTGCGCAGGCCTTGGTCTTATTATCTGGACCTTGGCGTTTTCAAATGGGCGACCAAAAAAAATGGGCCGATCCGAATTTCAATGATTCAAATTGGGAAACGTTCAGTCTAAAACCGGCACCCGGTGCCCATGATTCCGATGTGGGGCTTACAAATTACGTTTCCGGACAACATTTGTGAAAGCGAAATAAAAAATGATCGCCTAATCATTTATACAACCTGAACAATTCCGCCCGGCTGCTGACCTTGAGTTTTTCGTAGATATTCTTGATATGGAATTTGACCGTGTCGGGGGTGATTTGTAAGGATTCGGCAACCTGTTTGTTGGTGTTTCCTTCTTGGATTTGTTGCAAAACTTGCGTTTCGCGTTCGGTGAGTTCGGAAGTCGTGGTGGAAGGTTTGAAATAATCTATTACTTTTTTGGCCAACATCGGGCTGATCGCTGCTCCTCCTTCCAATACATCAAGCAGACTTTGTTTGATGTTGTGAAGGGGCGTGTCTTTCAGCAAATAACCCGATGCTCCGGCTTGCAAGGCTTGGAAAATATTTCCTTCGTTTTCCAAAACGGTGAACATGACAATGTGCAATTCCGGATTCTTTTGTTTTAGGAACCAAGTAATCTCCATGCCCGATTTCCCCGGAAGTCCAATATCGCAAAGCACAATATCCAAACCGTCGATTTTGCCCATGGGGATTTTTGAAGCGCTTTCCACCGCAAAGCATAAGTCGAATTCTTTCTGCTCCGAAAAATAGAGGGACAACATATTGCGTATGTCGTGCACATCTTCAATTATGCCAAGTTGCTTCATCGTTCACAAGAAACGAATTTTTTTCAAATTTTTCAGGGATATTTGCTTCAAATTTGCAAGTTTCCAAAATATTTTTCCAACCCTCGATTTAGAGAAAAGAACCACGGACAAGAATGGAATATATTTTACTTTCTGCGCAAATCTGCGCTGTCTGCGGGAGCTGTTTTTGCTGACAGGTTGAAAAAATTAAAGCTAAAAATCGAATAATTTCTTTACAGTCGGCTTATCTGCGGAAAATAATGGGAATAAAAAACCCGTGAAATATGAATTCCACGGGTTATAAAAATTTTTGAGAGAAATTACAACAGGATTGAAAGGAATGCGCTAATCAACCAAAACAATGGCTTTGCTGTCTTTCATTTCCACAACACCACCTTTGATTCTTATTCGGAGGTTGTCGTTCGAATCCCGTGCAAATTTCCGTTCGATGCGTTCTTCCAATTGCAAATCGCCTTGTATTTTCACAAAACCTTCCTGCAAAAGCGAAACAATGGGAGCGTGGTTGTCCAACAGTTCAAAACTGCCGTCCACACCGGGAACCACCACAGAGCGTACTTCTCCGCTCAATAAAACTTCCTCTGGGGTAACGATTTCTAATTGCATCTTTTTATGCGTTATGCGTTATGTGTTGGGTGTTATAAGTAAATTACTGCCAACTGCTACTGTTGACTGCCAAACTCAACTCTCTGCCAACATTTTCTCACCGGCTTCGATGGCCTCTTCAATAGTTCCTTTTAGGTTGAATGCTGCTTCCGGCAAATGATCCAACTCGCCGTCCATAATCATATTGAATCCTTTGATGGTGTCTTTGATATCTACCAAAACCCCTTTCAATCCTGTAAATTGTTCGGCCACATGGAAAGGTTGTGACAAGAAGCGTTGCACCCGACGAGCGCGCGAAACGGCCAGCTTGTCTTCTTCGGAAAGTTCTTCCATCCCAAGAATGGCGATAATATCCTGTAATTCTTTATAGCGTTGCAACAACTCTTTTACGCGCTGGGCACAGTTGTAATGATCGGCTCCCAAAATATCGGCGGTCAAAATACGGGAGGTGGAATCCAATGGGTCCACAGCCGGATAAATACCCAACTCGGCAATTTTACGCGAAAGTACGGTAGTGGCATCCAAGTGGGCAAAGGTGGTTGCCGGTGCCGGGTCCGTTAAGTCATCCGCTGGAACGTAAACGGCTTGTACAGAAGTAATGGAACCATTTTTTGTGGAAGTAATCCGTTCCTGCATCGCGCCCATCTCGGTGGCCAAGGTAGGCTGATAACCCACCGCCGATGGCATCCTTCCCAAAAGGGCCGAAACCTCTGAACCGGCTTGCGTAAAACGGAAAATATTATCGACAAAGAAAAGAACATCCTTTCCTTGGCCTTCACCAGCGCCATCCCGGAAATATTCTGCGATGGTCAATCCGGAAAGTGCCACCCGGGCACGTGCTCCTGGGGGTTCGTTCATCTGTCCGAACACGAAAGTGGCTTTTGATTCTTTCAATGCGGATTTATCTACTTTCGACAAATCCCATCCGCCTTGTTCCATGGAATGCATAAAATCGTCGCCATATTTAATAATGCCTGATTCCAACATTTCCCGCATCAGGTCATTTCCTTCACGGGTTCGTTCACCAACACCTGCAAAAACAGAAAGTCCCCCGTGGCCCTTTGCAATATTGTTGATGAGTTCCTGGATCAATACGGTTTTTCCAACTCCCGCACCGCCGAACAAACCAATTTTACCGCCTTTTGCGTAGGGTTCGATCAAATCGATTACTTTGATACCGGTGAAAAGCACTTCGGTGGAAACCGAAAGGTCTTCGAATTTCGGTGCTTCCCGGTGAATGGGGAGGCCGTCTTTCCCGGCTTTTGGTAAATCGCCAAGTCCGTCGATCGAATCGCCAATAACGTTGAACAAGCGTCCATATATATCATCGCCGATCGGCATTTGAATTGGTGCGCCGGTGGCCACTACCGCTGTACCGCGGCTCAATCCGTCGGAAGAATCCATCGCAATGGTTCTCACGGTGTTTTCACCGGTGTGGGATTGAACTTCCAAAATTAGTTTGGAACCGTCTTCGCGGGTGATTTCCAAGGAATCATAAATTTTGGGTAGTTGCACATCTTCGGTGTTGAACTCCACGTCCACAACCGGACCGATAATTTGGGAAACTTTTCCTGTAACGTTAGCCATTCTCCAGTTCTTTTGTTTATGGTTTTTGGGTGAAAAAAGACCCTGCTTTTTCGGCTGCAAAGATAGTTTATTTTTTGTTATATGAAACAAGGTGTTTTTGAAATTTTCAGCTACAATTAATATGGCCTATGAAATAACTTGTTTTGGGGAATTCGATCTTTTTTAATGGGAAACTTTCCGCGTGATCACAGCGAAAAGTTATAGATTTGGAAGAAAAAACAAATGTTATGTTTTTATTTTTTCGAGAACAACGTTCCGCGGCTGTGGACCGGACGGGGCTTTTACCTGGAATTGTCCTTTTGCCCGTACCGTTCATGCGGGGAAGACGGGGTTAGGCTAATTTTCTATTGTTCAATTCTACGTTAAAATTCACTTTTGCGCCTAAAGCCTCAAATACTTTCAAAATAGTTTCAAATCGGGCGTTTTTTATACTGTTCTCGATTTTTGAGATTTGCGCTTTTTGTACTCCAACCAATTTGCCCAATTGTTCCTGTGTCATACTTTTTTCTTTTCTCGCTTCTCTTATTGCTTGTCCCAATAGGTCAATCCGAAGTTCATTTTCAAATGCATCTCTTTTTGCAGTTCCACGTTTTCCAATGTGTTTGTCAATCATTGTGTCAAGTGGTATGGTTTTAAATTTATTTTCCATCTCTTTTCTTTTTTGTTTTGTTGTCTAAACCTGCCTGCCGGTAGGCACGGTATTGTTCCCTTATTTTTTCAGCTCTTCTTATTTCTTTGGATGGCGTTTTCTGAGTCTTTTTTAAGATTCCGTGAGTTGCTATTACCAAACTTTCTTTGCCGTCAGATTTGTCCCAAAATGAGAAAAGTCTATATGATTTGCTTTTGTACAAAGTCCTAAATTCCCAAATAAAATCGTTCAATTTTTTGAAGAGTTTTTTGTCATTTACGAATTGGGATTTTTTGATGTTGTAATAAATCTTCTCTCTGGTTTTATCATCAAGTTTCTCTAAAAACTCGATTGCCTCTGGCAGTAATTCTATATCGAATTTTTGTTTCATCCATTCTTTTGGTCAAAAGTAACGATTTCCCAATCGGGAAACAAATGTTTTGTATTTTTTCTAAACCGTAATGTTTCTTTAAGGTTGTGACACCAACTCCCGATTTCACGCTTGTCAAATGAAGTGGGTTTCGGAAATTGGTTTCTGGTTTGTTTCATAAATAAACCTTAGCGGAAAATTCCCGTACTTTGCGCCGGTTTCTACCTTCGGAATTTATGGGCATTGTTTTTAAGCAGTCTTTAAAAAATATTATTTCATCTTATGCCGGTTTCGGAATAGGGGCGGTGAACGTTTTGCTGCTTTACCCCAATTTTTTGCGGCAAGATTATTACGGGTTGGTCACTTTCCTTCTTTCTGCGGGAAGTTTGGTATGGCCGATCATGGCTTTTGGAACTCCTAATTCCCTGGTGAAATTTTATTCCTTCTATAAAACCAAATCGGAACGTGACAGATTAATGTCGATGAATTTGTTATTGCCGTTGATCGTGGGATCAACGATGGGACTATTGGCTTTTGTTTTCCATGGATATATTCTGGAGTATTTTAACTGGAAAGGTACTTTGGTGGGCGATTATCTTTGGCTGATTTTCATCATTGCCATTGCCATTGCCTATTTCGAATTGTTCTTTGCCTGGGGAAAAACCCAGATGAAAAGCGTTTTCGGGAATTTTATGCGTGAGGTCTTCCATCGAATTTGTACGTCCATTTTACTGATCTTGGTTTATTTCTCGGTAATTGGCATGGAGGTTTTTTTCTATTTGCTTACTTTCATTTATGTTTTGCGAACCTTTGTAATGGCTGTTTATGCGTTTTTGCTTTACTTTCCTAAAATTACGTTTCAATTTCCCACAAACAAAACCAGTGTGCTGAAATATTCGTTTCTAATGTTTATAGCTGGTTCGGTAGCTATGGTCATGCTCGATCTGGACAAAGTGATGATCGAACCTTATATGTCCATTGAAAATGTGGCTATTTATGGAATCGCGATTTATATTGCTTCGGTTATAGCGGTTCCGTCGCGCGCTATGCACCAAATCACCTATCCGATGACGGCGTCGATTTTGAATCGAAAAGATCGTGCGGCCCTCAAAGATTTGTACAAACGAAGTTCGGTAAGCCTATTGGTGGTGGGGGGGCTTATTTTCTTATTGATTGTTTGCAATGTTCACCAGTTGTATCAAATAATTCCGGAAGAATATCGGGTGGGAATGAGCGTGGTGTTGCTTATTTCCGTGGTGAAATTGTATGACAACATTTTGGGGAATGCCAACAGCATCCTCTACAATTCCGATTATTACCGCTGGGTTTTGTTTTCCGGTGTTTTTCTCGCTCTGACAGCTTTTTTTCTGAATGTTTGGCTAATTCCGAAATTCGGGATTTATGGCGCGGCTTACGCAACCTTCATGGCGTTTTTTGCATATAACAGTTTGAAGCTTTTTTTGATTCAGTGGAAATTTGGCTTATCGCCTTTCACATCGAAAACGCTTCCTATAGTAATAGGTATTGCAGCAATTGGTTCTGCATTTTATTTCTGGGAATTTCCCTGGCACCCGCTTGCCAATATTTTCTTGAAGTCAACAGCGCTGGGAATTACCTATATTTTGTTTGCCCATCTTTTTAAAGTTTCCGAAGACATCTCCGAATTGATAGACAGAGTCTTTAAACGGCGTCAGTAGAGTCGAACTATTGTCGCATTATCCATGATTTAGGTGCAGGAAATCGACCGTTTTGTTTCTGCTCACTCCCAGCTCACCACTCAATTTTTCATCCTTCACAAGATCGACTTAAATCGACCTTTTGTCGAGTAATTTTTCTCCAACATGAAATTATTTTGACAGCTAAGGTCGTTTAACCAAAAAAAGTCTTACATTGGACAAAAGTTTAATGTAAGTTTTGTTCCGATGAACGGCACGGAATGTCCGAAAAACGCGCAAACCGACAGGATGATTTGGTCTAAACTTAAAATTTAACATTATATTGGTAAAATTTGACGTATTTTTGCGTCGTTAATCGGAATGAGTGATAGTTAAGTGCATTCATTTTTATGCCAAAACCTATGTTTTATAATGTTAATATTTCGTTAATCATAATTATATGAAAAAACTATTATTCCTTTTTGTCTTAATGGGTTTTTCCGGTTTTTCACAAACTGTTGCCGTGGACAACACTACTTATTCCCCCTCGGAATTAGTAAATGTTTTGTTGGACAATGCATGTTTGGAGATTTCCAATATCGAAATTTCATCGGCAGAATCTGTGGCTTATTTTAATAATCAAGGTGGTAATTTCCCAATCTCCGAAGGAGTGGTCATTCGTAGTGGAAAGGCTAAATTTTCAGAAGGGCCTTACACCGGTTTAAACTTGGGCAGTCAACTCAATACCAACAGCGATCCGTTTTTGGTGGACTTGAATACACAATCGGGTCAATCACCGCTTATTTCCGATGTTTCCTATATGGAATTTGACTTTGTGCCGCTTTCCAGTGATTTTAGCTTCGATTTTCTTTTTGCTTCCAATGAATACGGTCAATGGCAGTGCGTGTCCAGCGACATCTTTGCGTTCTTGTTAACCGATCTTGTTACCGGGGAAACCGTAAATTTGGCGGTGGTGCCGGGAACAAATGAACCGGTTTCCATCCGTAATATTAAGGACAACGCTTATAATGCAACTTGTGGTTCCGATCATCCCGAACTTTTTTCAACGTACACCGTCGATGATCCACAGAATTCTGCTTTGAACATGCGGGGTTATACAGTGGTAATGAATGCTTCCACAAGTATTGTTCCGGGAAATCCATACAAAATTCGGTTGGTTATCGGCGATTCGAACGACGCCGATTTCGATTCCGCTATATTTCTTTCTGCGGGAAGCTTTGAAACAAGTTTGGATTTGGGTGCCGATCGCCTTATTTGCGATGGGGGATACGATAGTATTGAAACCGGTTTGGACGATCCGTTGTACAATCATGTGTGGAGCCGTGATGGGGTTGTTATTGCGGGCGAAAATTCAAGTAGTCTTACGGTCACGCAAACGGGTACTTATTCTGTGTTGGTGACCAAAGACAACACCAACTGCTCGATTACCGATGAAATCGTTTTTTCGGATTTAATGGTCCAAGCACCAGTGGATTTGACGGTTTGCAATGAAATGGTATTGAACTATACTTACGATTTGACGCAAAACAATCAGTCTGTTTTGGGCATCGACCCGGATATTTATCAATTGTACTATTATACGACTTTGGCCAATGCCGTAGCGAATATTCCTATTCCGCAAGGAAATACAACTTCGTTTTTGAGTCTTCCAAATCAAACCATTTATATAAAATTATTGGATACCCGCACCGGTGTTTTCTGTAATGCGCTGTACGATTTTGAATTATTGGTGAACGATCCGATAACTATCGCACAACCTGATCCCATTGATGTATGCGGCACTGAAGGCTTTCCAGTTGTCGATTTGTCGCAAGTGGTTCCGCAAATTTTAAATGGGCAAAATCCAAGCGATTTTTCCATTTCATTCTTTGAATCTTTGGAAGATGCTCAATTGGAAACAAATCCGATCAATTCGCCTTCCGGTTATTCGGTTGATACCGCAAATCCCGCTCCTTACCAAATTTGGGTTCGAGTGGAAGATGCCCAAATGCCGGAATGTTTTGCAACCACGAATTTTGAAATTATTCTGAACGAACTACCCTTGGTCGATGAGTTGGAAGATGTGGTTGTTTGCAATGAATATGTTTTGCCCCAGCTGGAAAACGGTACTTATTATACCCAACCCGGCGGTACAGGCGAAGAAATGGCGGCAGGTGACGTGATTACGGAGTCGGGAATCTTTTATATTTTTAATGGACCCGACGAAAATGGCTGTCAAAATGAATCGGATTTTGAAGTGTACGTTGTAAGCGAAATGGATTTATCCGGGAGCTACTGCGGGAAATTTGAAATTCCCTTTCCGTTGATCGGCAGCTTTTATACCGCGCCGGGCGGAGGTTCCGGTCTTGGACAATTATTGGAATTTGGTGCGGAAATTTTGATTAGCCAAACCATTTACTATTATGTAAAAATTAATGGTGAATTTTGCCAAGATGTGCCTTTCGATATTAATATTCTTCCTTTGCCACCGGTAGATAATCCCGCCGATGTGGTGACCTGCGACCAATATGCACTACCAGCTTTGGAAAATGGCGATTATTTTACAAGTTCGGGAGGAAACGGCCAACATTTGCAAGCAGGTGATGTTATTTCATCCACGAAGAAAATCTATGTTTTTGCCGATGATGGCACATGCACCAATCAGAATGCATTTTGGGTTCGAATCGTTCCTGAATTTTCCGATATGACGGTTTGCGGCGGATATGAATTGCCAAACTTACCCGTGGGTGGATTCTTCACTCTTCCGGGCGGACATGGGGCGCTGCTTCCCGCCGGAACGTTTATTGAAACTTCTCGCATTGTTTATTATTATGCCGAAACAACCACCAGTCCCAATTGCACGGAAAACACTTCCTTTTACATTACCGTAGTGCCAATTCCGGAAGTCGATTCTTTGAACAATGTGCTTTTGTGCGAATCGGAATTTTATACATTGCCAACATTGGTTCACGGCGATTATTTCACTCAATCCGATAGGCAAGGGGACCAACTTTTCCCCGGGGCGGTCATTTCGGAAACACAAACGGTTTATATTAATAATTTGAAGAATGGCTGCAGCAATGAGTCGAGTTTTGAAGTGGAGATTCGCCCGTTGCCCGAAGTGGAGAACTTCACCGATATTTATTCATGCAGTGCTTTCGAACTGCCCGAATTGACAATGGGAAGGTATTTTACCCAGCCAGGTGGCGGTGGCAGCGAATTGTTCCCCGGTGATTTGGTCACCTTTACACGAACAATTTATATTTATAATGATTATTCCGATTTAACCAGTTGCTACACCGAAAATCCCTTTACAGTGTATATCAACAAAGTGGATTTGAATGAAATTCCCGATGTGGAAGCTTGCGACGAATATGTTCTTCCGCCTTTATTTGAGGGAAGCTATTTCACGGAAAGTGGCGGAAATGGCACCGAATTGTTTCCCGGCGATATTATTACCGAAAGCCAGGAAATATTTGTGTATGCGATCCGTGGAGAGCGATTTGTTTGCACCAATGAACTGAGCTTCTTTGTTGAGATTTCTGAAACCCCGGTTTTGGATTCCATTGCAAATGTGGAAACCTGTGGTTTTTATACCTTGCCGGCATTTTCGCAAGAAGATTATAATATCGGTTATTTCTGGGCACCGGACGGACAAGACGAAATCCTTCCCTCGGAATATAGCTTGGCTCCGGGAAATTATACAATTTATGTATATGCAACATCATTAACAAATTCGAATTGTTTCGATCAAGTTCAGTTTGAAGTTAACGTGCATCCACTTTTGCAATTGAATATCGATGGTGGAACGTTATGTCGAAACTTGGAAACTGATGAAGTGGAATCTCCTTTGCTGCTTTCTTCAGGCCTTGATCCTGCGGAATTCACAGTAAACTGGTATCTTGAAGGCCAATTGGTTTATACCGGACCGAATTATGCAACCTATGTTCCCGGCATTTATACGGTGGAAACCATCAAATTAAATCCGGAAATAGGTGCACAATGCAATTATGCCCCAACAACAGTTCAGGTTTCGGAATCTGCAAGACCGTTGATTTCTGCCGAAGTTACCGAACCTTTTGAAGAAGTAGCGGTAATTACTGTGAAAATCGAAAAAGGTAGCGGAATTTATGAGTACCAGTTGGATGGCGGTGAATTCCAAGAAAGCAATGAGTTTTACGATGTGGATTCGGGCAGCCATACGATTGCTGTAAGAGGCTTGACCGGCGTATGTGGCGTTGCTGTGGTGGAGGTGAATGTGGTTCACTATCAGAAATTTTTCACGCCCAACGGCGATGGCGCGAATGAAAAATGGAACATCGGCGATTTGTACGAGCATCCCGGAACCAAAATTTCTGTCTTCGACCGGTATGGAAAACATTTGGCGAGTTTTTCACCAAAAAGCGAAGGTTGGGACGGCACCTATAACGGCCGGCCAATGCCTTCCAACGAATATTGGTTTCAAGTGGAATTTATTGATGAAGGGAAAACAAAAATTTTTAAAGCACATTTCACCTTAAAACGCTGATCGCCGGACAACACGTTTCTAAATCGATTATTAAAGAGCCATGGAAGTATTGATCTGGCTATAAAATTGACTCAATATACTGGGTTGAATATATGAACAATGGATCGTTTAATTTCATTTTTTTGAAATCAAACGATCCATTTATAGTTGCATTGAAGTTTTGCAAGGCTGCTTGTAATTAGTTGCTTTATGTTTAGACATCATACAATTCACGGTTAATATAATTATTCCGAAAAAAAATAAAAACAAAGTATATTGTGGCGCGAAAGATTCTATATTCAGAATAAAATTCTAATTTTGAGCAGAATTTATCGTATTGAATTTAACCGATTTGGTATAATTTTGAAAATAGATAGAGGAAACTTTTTTTTAGATGGAGAAAAAGAATAGTATAAGAAACACCACACGGACTCAAAAAGTTTCGGATAATCTGTCGAATGTAAAATTATCCCTTTTAATTCCCCCGCTTTTAATATTGTTGCTCATTTTTTTCTATTTTATTTTTCTTAATGAGGAAAGTTTTGTCGACGGATATATAAATGTTCAAAGGGATTTGTTTTATTTCCTAAACAGAAATTTATCCAAATTCCCCAATTTGCAATTCAATTTGACCCAATTGGGCGATGTCCTCATATTTTTTCCTTTAATAACTATTTTTTTCATTTACTTCCCTAAACTCTGGGAAGCTTTGATAACATCCGCTTTACTTTCGTTAATTGTTTCCGCCGCACTTAAAAGGCTGTTTGCAATGCCAAGGCCAGCGGCTGTTTTTGAAAATGAAGGTTTTTTTATTATTGGAAGAACGCTTAGGGGAAATACCTCTTTGCCTTCCGGACATTCCATCGCTACTTTCATAGTGATTTCAATTATTTTATTTGCTTTTATGCCCAAAAAAACTGTCAATAAAATTGCCTGGGCCTTTTTTATGATTCTTGTCGGATTAATTCTTGCATTTTCCAGGGTTGGCGTGGGGGCGCATTATCCTTTGGATGTAATTATTGGAAGTTTGATCGGTTATGCTGTGGTGGTTATCGGAATTGTAATTAATAATAAATTGAATTGGTTAACTTGGATCAAAAACCAAAGATATTACCCTTTCTTTATTTTGGCTTTTATTATTTGGGCGGCACTTATTGTAAAAAAAATAATTGAGGAGAATTTGCCGATCTATTATTTGGCGGTAATTGCGTTGATTATTACGGTAGCACTAATGACAAGTATTTATGCTAAAAGGAAAAATTAAATTAAGCTATTTTGCATTAATTGTAAGTGTTGTGAATGTGGTTTTATACCATTTGCCCTTCTATACGTTCGTATGCAATAATTTCAATGTAAAAAGCCTAAGTGGTATTTTGTTGCTTATAAGTTTAAGCATTTCGGCAATATTATTGAATGCATTTGTTTTTTATATAGGGCTCTACCTTCTTCGAATTGTGGGCAGATGGATACTGGTTCTTTTTTTTAATATCAACGCTATCGCAATTTATTTTATCAATACCTATGGTGTGATAATAGATCGATCGATGATCGGGAATATTCTAAACACAAATTTCGAGGAATCCAGCAGTTTCTTTTCTTTCACACTCATTCTTTATTTGGTTTTCTTGGGAATAATTCCAAGCATATTGCTCATTAAAGTGAAAGTCGTTAGGCCGACAATTAAAAAATTCCTGATTCACACTTCGCTGATTTTAATTTTTCTGTTATCGCTTGCCTATGCCAATGCACCAAACTGGCTTTGGATTGATAAAAATTCCAAAACATTGGGCGCCATAGTGATGCCGTGGTCTTATGTGGTAAACACGTGCCGGTTTTATTATAAGAAAAACAAAGAAAATGAAAAGCAAATTTTGCTGCCGGATGCAACAATCGAAAACAATGAAAAAGCTGTTGCTGTTTTAGTGATCGGCGAATCTGCAAGAAGTCAAAATTTCTCTCTATACGGCTATGAAAAGAACACGAATCCGTTATTGTCCAAAATTGAAAATTTGCACCACTTTAAAGCAGAGTCTTGCGCAACCTACACAACCGCCGGCGTGAAGTGTATTTTGGAGCATAAGAGCACTAATAAATTATACGAAATTTTGCCCAATTACTTATATAGAAACGATGTAGAAGTTATTTGGAGAACCACCAATTGGGGAGAACCGAAGGTTCAAATTAAAAATTTTATGTCCGAAGCCGAACTGCGAAAATTATGTGAAGGGGAAGATTGCGAGTATGACAGTGTGCTGCTTGCAGGTTTGAAAGAACAAATACGAAACAGTGATAAGAATAAAATTTTAATTGTGCTGCATACCAGCACCAGTCACGGACCGACTTATTACAAAAAACACCCCGAACGGTTTAGCGTTTTTAAACCGGAATGTAAAAATGTTGAATTGGCAAATTGTACCCAACAAGAGCTAATAAATGCTTATGACAACACCATATTGTACACCGACTACCTTCTTGCCACTTTAATTGAGGATTTAAAACAGTTAAAAGAATACAATTCCCTTATGATTTTTGTTTCGGATCATGGCGAATCCTTGGGCGAAAACAACCTGTACATGCATGGTTTGCCAAAAAGTATTGCACCCGATGAGCAATTTGATATTCCATTTATTGTGTGGACCTCGGAAAATGCCAAATTTATAAGCGATGAAAAACCGCTGGAGCAACACTATGTCTTTCATAGCGTTTTAGATTTTTTGGCAGTCGATAGCCCAATATATGATCAGGAAATGAGCATATTTAAAAAGTAGTTGTTTGCAGATACTTTATACAAAAAATCCTAAGGGTTTTAATTTTTTCTGCGGAAAGTTTTTTTATAAAAAAAACCGTTTCCAAATTTGGAAACGGGTTTTGTTTTCTGCACTGCCATTGGAACTGCTTACTGCAACTGCCAACTGAGCACTAAGCCTGTCCGGTAGGGCCAAAATTCAACGGAATGGGTTGCTTTTCGTAGTCTTTTATTTCGCCATGCGCATTTTCAAATCGTCGGATATTTTCCCCCAAAGCATTCAATAAACGTTTGGCGTGCTGGGGTGTCAAGATGATTCGCGATTTCACCTTGCTTTTCGGGGTTCCTGGCATGATGTTTACAAAATCCACTACAAATTCCGATACGGAATGGTTGATAATGGCCAAATTGCTATAGATTCCTTGCGCCACCGCTTCCTCCAATTCGATATTGATTTGCTTCTGGTTGCCTTTTGGTTGTTTTTTATTTTCGTTTTCCATTTTCGTTGGTTTTTGTTTTTCCCTCGGGAAAGGTTTTTTATAAAAAAAATCCGTTCCAATTTCTCGGAACGGATTTTCATTTAATTAAAGTTTACTTCTTCTTTGGCCCTCATTTTCTCTTCGAACTCTTCCTTGGAGCCTACAATGATGCTATCATATTCGCGCATTCCGGTTCCGGCGGGAATTTTATGTCCCACGATCACATTTTCTTTCAAGCCTTCCAAGGTATCGACTTTTCCGCTAACAGCGGCTTCGTTTAACACTTTGGTGGTTTCTTGGAAAGAAGCCGCCGAAATAAAGGATTTGGTTTGCAACGAAGCCCTTGTAATTCCTTGCAGAATTGGGGTCGCCGTTGCCGGTTCTGCATCCCGTGCCGTGGCCAGAATCTTATCTTCGCGACGCAAAATGGAATTTTCATCCCGCAATTCCCGTGCGGTAATAATTTGTCCCGGTTTCAAGGTTTGGCTTTCTCCGGCGTCTTCGATTACTTTTTTGCCGAAAATCGCATCGTTTTCCTCAATGAAATCCGATTTGTGGATCAATTGGTTCTCTAGGAAAATGGTGTCGCCCGAATCAATAATTCGAACTTTTCGCATCATTTGACGAACCACGACTTCAAAATGTTTGTCGTTGATTTTCACCCCTTGCAAGCGATAAACTTCCTGCACTTCATTCACCAAATATTGCTGTACCGCATTTGGGCCTTTAATATTCAGGATATCTTCCGGGGTAACCGAACCGTCAGAAAGTGGCATTCCGGCACGAACATAATCGTTTTCCTGCACCAAAATCTGATTTGACAATTTGACCAAGTATTTTTTCACTTCGCCCAATTTCGACTCAACGATAATTTCCCTGTTTCCACGTTTGATTTTTCCGAAAGAAACCACCCCATCAATTTCGCTTACCACTGCTGGGTTGGAAGGGTTTCGAGCTTCAAAAAGCTCGGTAACTCGAGGAAGACCTCCGGTGATATCGCCCGATTTTGCTGATTTACGCGGAATTTTCACCAAAATTTTTCCAATCTTGATTTTTTCCGAATCATCCACCATCAAATAGGCACCTACCGGCAAGTTGTACGATCGGATAACTTCGTCTTTTTTGCCCAAAATCAATAAGGTCGGAATTTTTTTCTTGTTCCTCGATTCTGAAATTACTTTTTCTTGGAAACCGGTTTGTTCATCGGTTTCAACTTGGTAGGTAACTCCTTGTTCGATGTTTTCGAATTTGATTTTTCCGGCAAATTCCGAAATAATCACCCCGTTGTACGGATCCCATTGGCAAACAACATCCCCTTTTTCAACCGTGTCTCCTGGTTTTATGAAGAGTTGCGAACCATAAGGAATTACGTTGGTACTCAAAACAATTCCGGTCTTTTTATCGATAATTTTAAGTTCCGAAGTACGGGAAATTACGATATCGGCTTCTTTTCCATCGTTGCTTTCGCCTTTCACGGTTTTAAGATCCTCTATTTCAGCTTTTCCACTGAAGCGTGCGATCAATTTGTTTTCTTCGGAAATGTTTCCGGCAATACCACCCACGTGGAAGGTACGCAATGTCAACTGTGTTCCAGGCTCTCCGATCGATTGCGCTGCCACAACACCTACAGCTTCCCCTTTTTGCACCATTTTTCCGGTTGCAAGGTTTCTTCCGTAGCATTTCATACAAATTCCTTTTGTGGCTTCACATGTCAATGCCGAACGAACCTCCACGGTGTCCAAAGCGGAATTACTGATTTTGGTTACAATGTTTTCATCAATAACTTCGCCGGCCTCCACCAAAACTTCTTGTGAAAGCGGATCTACCACATCGTTCAAAGCTGTACGTCCCAAAATTCGGGCACCGAGCGTTTCGATGATTTCTTCGTTTTTCTTCAAAGCTTGGATTTCCAATCCACGCAACGTGCCACAATCTTCTTCGTTGATAATAACATCTTGCGACACGTCCACCAAACGACGGGTCAAATATCCGGCATCGGCCGTTTTCAAAGCCGTATCGGCAAGACCTTTACGCGCTCCGTGAGTAGAGATGAAGTATTCCAAAATGGACAATCCTTCCTTAAAGTTGGAAAGGATCGGGTTTTCAATAATTTCCCCGCCTCCGGCGCTTGATTTTTTTGGTTTTGCCATCAAACCACGCATACCGGTCAATTGACGGATTTGTTCTTTGGAACCCCTTGCCCCAGAATCCAACATCATGTAAACCGAGTTGAAACCCTGGTTGTCTTCACGAATTCGCTTCATCGCCAATTCGGTCAAACTCGCGTTGGTAGCGGTCCAAATGTCAATAACTTGGTTATAACGCTCGTTGTTGGTAATCAACCCCATATTGTAGTTGGCCATAATTCCTTCAACTTGCGCATTTGCATCGTCGATCATTCCGGTTTTTTCTTCCGGAATAATAATATCCCCCAAAGAGAAAGACAAGCCTCCGCGGAAGGCAAATCCATAGCCCAAATCTTTGATGTTGTCAAGGAAATCGGCAGTTTCGGGAACGCTGGTATATTTCAAAATATCCCCAATAATATCACGAAGCGATTTTTTTGTCAATACCTCGTTGATAAATCCTGCTTTTTCGGGAACATATTGATTGAACAACACGCGACCTGTTGTGGTTTCAATGATTTTATAAACCAATTCACCTTCTTCGTTGAAATCTTTTGTGCGAATTTTAATATTCGCATTGATATGCAAACGTTTTTCGTTGTAAGCGATCACAACTTCTTCCGCGGAATAAAACGTTAAACCTTCGCCTGCAATCGGAACTTCCGGTGTGGAAATTCGTGATTTTGTCATATAGTAAAGCCCGAGCACCATATCTTGCGAAGGAACCGTTACCGGCGAACCGTTCGCAGGGTTCAAAATATTATGAGAGGCCAACATCAAAAGTTGTGCTTCCAAAATTGCTTCGGGACCGAGTGGCAAATGTACCGCCATTTGGTCACCGTCGAAATCGGCGTTGAAAGCCGTACAAACCAACGGATGCAAACGAATTGCTTTTCCTTCGATCAATTTTGGTTGAAAAGCTTGAATACCCAAACGGTGAAGAGTCGGGGCACGGTTTAGCAGCACCGGATGTCCTTTCAGAACATTTTCTAAAATGTCCCAAACCACCGGTTCTTTTTTATCGATGATTTTTTTGGCCGATTTTACAGTTTTCACGATACCGCGTTCGATTAATTTTCGGATCACAAAAGGTTTGTACAATTCGGCAGCCATGTTTTTTGGAAGTCCGCATTCGAACAAGCGCAATTCCGGTCCAACGACGATTACCGAACGCGCGGAATAATCAACCCGTTTCCCCAATAAGTTTTGACGGAAACGGCCTTGTTTTCCTTTCAGGGAATCGGAAAGCGATTTCAAAGGTCGGTTGGAGTCGGTTTTTACTGCGGAAGATTTTCGGGTATTGTCGAAAAGTGAATCCACAGATTCTTGCAACATCCTTTTTTCGTTCCGAAGAATAACTTCAGGGGCTTTAATTTCCACCAAACGTTTCAATCGGTTGTTTCGAATAATCACCCGACGGTACAAATCGTTCAAATCGGAAGTTGCGAAACGGCCACCATCCAATGGCACCAACGGGCGCAATTCTGGTGGGATAACCGGAATGACCTTCATGATCATCCATTCGGGTTTGTTTTCGCGGGTTTTGTTCGCATCGCGCAAAGCTTCCACAACCTGCAAACGTTTTAAGGCTTCCGTTTTACGTTGTTTGGAAGTTTCGGTGCTCGCGCTGTGACGCAATTCGTAGGAAAGTTCATCCAAATCCAATCGGCGAAGGATTTCAATCAGACATTCCGCACCCATTTTTGCGATGAATTTATTTGGATCGTCGTCTTCCAAATATTGGTTTTCTTGGGGAACACTATCCAGAATGGTCAAATATTCTTCCTCCGTCAAGAAATCCATTTTCTTAAGTTCCGAACCATCTTCATTTTTTGCTATACCGGGTTGAATGACCACATATCGTTCATAATAAATGATCATATCCAATTTCTTGGAAGGGATTCCCAAAAGGTAGCCGATTTTGTTCGGCAAGGAACGAAAATACCAAATATGCGCCACGGGAACCACCAAATTGATGTGCCCCACGCGGTCCCGCCGTACTTTCTTTTCGGTTACCTCTACACCACATCGGTCGCAAACAATGCCTTTGTAGCGGATTCTTTTATATTTTCCACAGGCGCATTCGTAGTCTTTTACGGGACCAAAAATACGTTCGCAGAACAAGCCGTCACGCTCTGGTTTATGCGTTCGGTAGTTAATTGTTTCCGGTTTTAGCACTTCTCCGCGCGATTCGGCCAAAATCGATTCGGGTGATGCCAAACCTATAGAAATTTGATTAAATTTCTTTTGTGTGATATTATCGTTAGTTCTTGCCATTTTTTTTAATTATGAATTATGAACTATGAATTCAGAGTTTCGTTTATGCAATCGGAATTCATAAAAATTTTGCATTTAATGCTGAATCCTCTTATTCCTCGAGTCTTATATCCAATCCGAGTCCTTTCAATTCGTGCATCAACACGTTGAAAGATTCCGGAAGTCCTGGTTCTGGCATAGGTTCTCCTTTTACGATCGCTTCATAAGTTTTTGCACGTCCGATCACATCATCGGATTTCACGGTCAATATTTCCCGTAAAGTTGCCGAAGCACCGTAAGCTTCCAAGGCCCATACCTCCATTTCTCCGAATCGCTGGCCTCCAAATTGCGCTTTACCGCCAAGTGGTTGCTGCGTGATCAAAGAGTATGGTCCGATGGATCGTGCGTGCATTTTGTCGTCGATCATGTGGCCAAGTTTCAGCATATAAATCACACCGACAGTTGCCGGCTGGTCGAAACGGTCGCCTGTTCCGCCATCATACAAATAGGTGTGCCCGAAACGAGGAATTCCCGCTTCATCTGTCAGGGCATTGATTTGATCGATGGATGCGCCATCAAAGATTGGGGTCGCATATTTCTTGCCCAATTTTTGTCCGGCCCAGCCCAAAACGGTTTCATAAATCTGACCGATGTTCATACGTGATGGTACACCAAGCGGGTTCAACACGATATCAACGGGCGTTCCATCTTCCAGGAAGGGCATATCTTCTTGGCGAACAATTCGTGCCACGATACCTTTGTTTCCGTGTCGTCCAGCCATTTTGTCCCCAACTTTCAGTTTTCGTTTTTTGGCGATATATACTTTTGCCAATTTAATGATGCCCGAAGGAAGTTCATCGCCAACAGAAATGGTGAATTTTTCACGTCGCAAGTTACCTTGAAGGTCATTTTCCTTGATTTTGTAGTTGTGCAACAAATCGGCCACCAACTGGTTCAAATGTTTATCCGTGGTCCAAGTTCCTTGTGTCAGGTGTGTATAATCTTCCACGGAATTCAACATTTTCAAGGTATATTTTTTACCTCTTGGCAAAATATCTTCCCCTAAATCATTTTGAACACCCTGTGCGGTTTTTCCACCAATAATGGCGAACAATTTATCGACCAATTTGGATTTTAAAGTTTCGAACTTCACATAATATTTCTCTTCCAATTTGGCAATATCTTCTTTGTCCTGTGCACGTTTGCGTTTATCTTTTACCGCTCTTGCGAACAATTTTTTATCGATAACCACCCCGTTCAAGGAAGGGGAAGCTTTCAAGGAAGCATCTTTTACATCGCCAGCTTTATCACCGAAGATCGCACGCAACAATTTTTCTTCCGGCGTGGGATCGCTTTCACCTTTCGGTGTGATTTTTCCAATCAGAATATCGCCGGGTTTTACTTCGGCCCCAATACGGATCATTCCATTTTCGTCCAAATCTTTGGTTGCTTCTTCCGAAACGTTTGGAATATCATCCGTCAATTCTTCGTTTCCAAGTTTTGTATCGCGCACTTCCAACGAATATTCATCGATGTGGATGGAAGTGAAAATATCATCGCGCACCACTTTTTCGGAAATTACAATAGCATCTTCAAAGTTGTAACCTTTCCACGGCATGAAAGCTACTTTCATGTTTCGGCCCAAAGCCAATTCGCCCGCTTCGGTGGCATAACCCTGGCAAAGCACTTGTCCTTTGGAAACTCGGTCACCAACGCGAACAATGGGTTTCAAGTTGACCGAAGTCCCTTGGTTTGTTTTTCTAAACTTGACCAGATCGTAGGTTTTCGAATCATCGTCGAAACTAACCATTCGTTCATCGTCCGTTCGGTCATATTTGATGATGATTTTTTCCGCATCGACATATTCCACCGTTCCTTCGCCTTCAGCATTTATCAACACGCGGGAATCGGTGGCAACTTGGCGTTCCAAACCAGTTCCAACAATTGGTGAATCAACACGCAATAATGGTACCGCCTGGCGCATCATGTTTGAGCCCATCAAGGCCCTGTTTGCATCATCATGTTCCAAGAATGGAATCAACGAAGCCGAAATGGATGAAATTTGGTTTGGTGCAACGTCGATGTAATCGAGTTCGGTTGGATCGACGACTGGGAAATCGCCTTCCATTCGAGCGATAACTTTGTCTTTTTCGATAGTTCCATCTTCACCAATTGGAATATTGGCTTGTCCTATTTTCTTTTCTTCTTCTTCTTCTGCGGAAAGATAAACGGGTTGTTCGCTTAAATTGATCCTTCCAGCGGTTACTTCTCGGTAAGGGGTTTCAATGAAGCCCATTCCGTTTACTTTGGCATAAACGGAAAGTGACGAAATCAGTCCGATGTTTGGACCTTCCGGTGTTTCAATGGGGCACAAACGTCCATAATGCGTATAGTGAACGTCACGCACCTCAAAACCGGCCCTTTCACGGGAAAGACCTCCAGGCCCAAGTGCCGACAAACGACGCTTATGAGTGATTTCCGCCAACGGATTGGTTTGATCCATGAACTGTGATAACTGGTTCGTTCCAAAAAACGAATTGATCACAGAAGACAAGGTCTTGGCATTGATCAAGTCGATAGGGGTAAACACTTCGTTATCGCGAACGTTCATGCGCTCACGGATGGTTCTGGCCATACGCGACAAACCAACACCGAATTGTTGCGAAAGTTGTTCGCCCACGGTTCGAACACGTCGATTTGACAAGTGATCGATATCATCGATTTCCGCTTTGGAATTGATTAATTCGATCAAATATTTAATAATGGTGATAATATCCTCTTTGGTAAGCACTTGCTTGTCCATTGGAATATCAAGCCCCAATTTTTTGTTCATTCGGTACCGGCCAACTTCGCCCAAATTATAGCGTTGGTCGGAAAAGAAAAGTTTGTCAATGATTCCACGCGCGGTTTCTTCATCGGGTGGTTCGGCATTTCGCAGTTGGCGATAAATGTGTTCCACCGCTTCTTTTTCGGAGTTGGTTGGATCTTTTTGAAGGGTATTGTGAATAATGGCATAATCGCCACTGGCACTGTCTTCTTTATGTAGCAAAATGGTTTTGGAACCGGTTTCCAAAATTTCTTCGATGTGTTCTTTTTCCAATTCGGTGTCGCGGTCCAAAACGATTTCATTTCGTTCGATGGAAACAACTTCCCCCGTGTCTTCGTCCACAAAATCTTCATACCACGTGTTCAAGACCCGAGCGGCAAGTTTTCGGCCGATCACTTTTTTGAGTCCCGTTTTTGAAACCTTTATTTCTTCTGCAAGGTCAAAAATTTCCAAAATATCTTTATCGCGTTCAAATCCGATGGCACGGAAAAGTGTGGTAACGGGCAATTTCTTTTTTCGGTCGATATACGCGTACATCACGCTGTTGATATCGGTGGCGAATTCGATCCAAGATCCTTTAAAAGGAATCACGCGAGCAGAATATAATTTTGTTCCGTTTGCATGAAAAGATTGTCCGAAGAAAACACCGGGTGAACGGTGCAACTGGGAAACCACAACCCGCTCGGCCCCGTTGATGCAGAAAGTTCCGCTGGGTGTCATATAGGGAATGGTGCCCAAATAGACGTCCTGTACAATGGTCTCGAAATCTTCATGCTCCGGATCGGTACAGTATAATTTCAATCGCGCTTTTAAGGGCACGCTGTATGTGAGTCCGCGTTCAATACACTCTTGAATGGAATATCGGGGTGGATCAACAAAATAGTCCAAAAATTCGAGGACAAACTGGTTACGGGTATCCGTAATCGGAAAGTTCTCCATAAAGGTGTTATAGAGGCCTTCATTTCCCCGTTCTTCTGTTTTCGTCTCCAACTGAAAAAAGTCTTGGAAAGACTTGATTTGGATATCCAAGAAATCTGGATAACCCGGTTTGTTTTTTACAGAGGAAAAATTTATTCGTTCGTTTTGCGTTGCTAACATCTATGGAAATGTATTTAAAAATTCAATGTTCAAGATTCAAAATTTCAAAAACTTTGAATTCGGGGTTGATATTGTATCAAAAAACCTGCCTTTTTTTTTATCCGTCAAAAGGGCAGTTTAAAATGTTCGCGGTTGTGGAAAATATCAAGTAATTTTTTTCCGCAACCAATAATTGCTAGTACAAAAACTAAATTTCGACATAGTCGAATTCGGTGTAATTCATATCATTTCCTTCACGAATGATATTATTGTTGCTGTCATAAACCAATTCCGATGGATCGATGGAATAATCGGTATTTTCATGTGTTTCCGTGAGCGGTAGTTTTTCACTTGGTTTCAAACCGAATACAATCAAGTAATCGATTGAGTATTCACGGTGAAAAGGCATGACTTTTCCGACATCGTAATTTGAATAGGTGAAAGTCATATTATCGTCCGAGATTACATGAGAAGTGATGTTATTATCCGCATTTCTTTGGAAAACGTCTTCTTTAAATATAATATTTGTGGAAGGCTGAATAACTTTAACATGATCGACGTATTCTCCCGTAAAACCTATTTGAACCTGATAATCGGATCCATTTACAGGATCTAGAAAAATTTGACCATCACTGAAAGTTATATTGAATTCTTCCACCGTGTCATTGTCATCGGAACTTCCGTAGTCGATTGTTTTCGTAAGTTTGGTTGGCGTGTTACCATTATATTCAACGTCAAGAGTTGTTTCTCTCCAGCCATTTTCAATTTTGGTGACGACCTTTTCCACTTTTTTGTCGGTATTGTAAAATACTTCTTGACTACTTGTTAAAACCGAATTTTCATAAAAACTTGCTTTTTTATAAACCAGCATTGTTTCTTCAGGTGGATTTGGGTTGGTCCCATTATCGCCATAATCGTCTGTATCGGATGAGCACGACAAGATTGATAACCCAATCAAAATTCCGAGAAATAAATTCAGCGTTTTCAAATTCGATTTGTGGTTTAAAATTATGTTATGCTAAAAAGGGTTTAGACCTTCAGGAAAACCTGAGGTCTAAACCTAACTTATATAGCTTCTTCAAGCTTATTTAAGCTCAACCTCGGCTCCTGCTTCTTCCAACTGTGTTTTAAGCGCTTCGGCTTCTTCTTTCGACACGCCTTCTTTTACAGGTGCAGGTGCGCCATCGACCAAACCTTTTGCTTCTTTAAGACCCAAACCGGTAAGTTCTTTTACCAATTTCACAACTGCAAGTTTTGAACCTCCAGCGGCTTTAAGGATCACGTCGAATTCGGTTTGCTCTTCAGCTTCACCGCCTTCGGCTGCACCACCACCGGCGGCAACTGCTACTGCGGCTGCAGCTGGTTCAATACCATATTCGTCTTTCAAAATACCAGCAAGTTCGTTTACTTCTTTTACTGATAGGTTAACCAATTGTTCTGCGAAATCTTTTAAATCTGCCATTTTCTATCGTTTTAAAATGTGTGTTTATTAATAATTATTAAGTGCGTACTAATTTAGTTTTTGGTTTTTGATTTTTAGTTTTGGTTTGAATGTCCATTAACTAAAAATCATAGACCGACAAGCATTATCCTTCCTTTTCGGAAAGGGTTTTAAGAATTCCGGCAAGTTTCCCTCCACTTGATTTAAGGGCCGAAATAACATTTTTGGCCGGCGATTGCAACAAGCCAATAATGTCGCCAATAACCTCTTCCTTGGATTTGATGTTCACCAAAGCTTCAAGGTTTTCGTCGCCCAAATAAATAGCTTCTTCAACGAAGGCACCTTTAAGGATGGGTTTTGCGTTTTTCTTTCGGAATTCTTTAATGATTTTTGCCGGGGCATTTCCTGTTTCGGACAACATGATGGAGGTATTGCCTTTCAACACTGAAGAAAGTTCGCCAAAATCTTTTTCGGAACTCTCCATGGCTTTCGCCAACAAAGTGTTTTTGACAACGCTCAATTTCACGTTTGCTTTGAAACAAGCCCTGCGCAAATTGGTGGTTTCACCGGCATTCAATCCGGAAATATCCGCCAAATAAACGGTGGGGGTGCTGCTCAACCGGGCGGTCAAATCGTCTATTAATTGTGATTTTTCTTCTCTTGTCATAATTTTCTGATTATTGCTCGGTAAACCTTTTGGTATCGATTTCCACACTGGGGCTCATGGTGCTTGACATAAAAATACTTTTTATGTAAATGCCCTTTGCCGCTTGAGGTTTCAATTTCACGAGGGTGGTTAATAATTCCCGAGCATTCCCGGCGATTTTTTCGGCATCGAATGATGCTTTTCCAATAGCGGCGTGCACGATTCCGGTTTTATCAACTTTGAAATCGATTTTACCAGCTTTTACATCTTGTACCGCTTTTGCCACATCCATGGTAACCGTTCCGGTTTTGGGGTTTGGCATCAAGCCTCGTGGGCCCAAAATTCGTCCCAAAGGTCCCAGCTTTCCCATTACGCTTGGCATGGTGATGATAACATCCACATCGGTCCAACCACCTTTTATCTTATCAAGATATTCTTCCAGGCCAACGAAATCTGCTCCGGCGGCTTTTGCTTCCTCTTCTTTATCGGGGGTTACCAAAGCCAAAACTTTCACATCTTTCCCTGTACCGTGCGGAAGGGTAACAACCCCTCGTACCATTTGATTCGCTTTTCGCGGATCGACGTTCAAACGAACGGCAATGTCCACGGATGGATCAAAATTGGCATTGGTCACTTCTTTTATCAAAGCTGAAGCTTCCGCAACCGAATAGGTGGTTCCTTTTTCGATTTTGGCCTGAGCTTCTTTCTGCTTCTTTGTTAATTTTGCCATTTTTCTTTCTTTTTTGAATTAAAAAGGTTGGGTTCCTTTGACCGTAACTCCCATTGAACGGGCGGTGCCGGCAACCATTTTCATGGCTGATTCCACGGTGAACGCGTTCAAGTCCTGCATTTTATCTTCGGCGATTGCTTTAACATCGTCCCAAGAAATGCTTGCGATTTTTTTACGGTTGGGTTCCCCGGAACCTTTTTTCGCTTTTGCTGCCTCCATAATTTGTACGGCCGCGGGCGGGGTTTTTATGACGAAATCGAAGGATTTGTCTTTATAAACGGTGATGGCCACCGGAAGTACTTTCCCGGCTTTATCTTGCGTTCGTCCGTTGAATTGCTTACAGAATTCCATGATGTTCACACCAGCGGCACCCAATGCCGGGCCAACCGGTGGAGATGGATTTGCAGCGCCTCCGCGAACTTGCAATTTCACAACTTTACTTATTTCTTTTGCCATTTTGTTTGATTTAATTTGAACTGTTCTTGAAAAGTGGAAGCTATAAGAACAATTCTATAACGCGTAACATTTATATTTTTTCGACCTGCATATAGCTCAATTCCAAAGGGGTTTTTCTTCCGAAAATTTTCACCATTATTTCGAGCTTTCTTTTTTCTTCGTTTATTTTTTCCACTGTGCCGTTGAAGCCATTGAATGGTCCATCGATCACTTTTATGGTTTCGCCAATAGTAAACGGAATGGCGACATTTTCGGTTTTTACCGAAAGTTCATCAACTTTTCCGAGCATTCTGTTCACTTCTGATTTTCGCAAGGGCACCGGATCGCCGCCTTTGGTTTCTCCCAAAAAGCCAATAACGCCGTTTATGCCTTTGATGATATGCGGAATTTCACCGCCCAAATTTGCTTGGATCATGATGTAACCGGGGAAATATACCCTTTCCTTATTGATCTTTTTTCCGTTGCGAACTTGGACCACCTTTTCTGTCGGGACCAAGATTTGTTCAATAAAATCCTCGAGGCCTTGATACGAAATTTCCTTTTCGATGTAGTCTTTGATCTTGTTTTCCTGACCGCTCACCGAACGCACCACGTACCATTTTTTCGTATTATCTTCTGCCATAACGTTCATTTGCTTAGGATTTTACCCAATTGAAGTACAATTCCATTATGTCGCTAAAAATGGTATCGACACCCCAAATGGCCAAGGCAAAAATTACCGAAAAAATAAGCACAATAACCGTAAGGCGTTGACCTTCCGCATAAGTTGGCCACGTGACGTGATTTTTCAGTTCATTGTATGATTCTGAAATGTAATTTGCGATTCCTGCCATTTCTTTATATTCAAAATTTCAGATTTAAGATTCAAAAATGTATTGAATCCCTGATTTTTATTAAACTGAATAATTTTTTGATTCTTGCACCGGAAAATTTTCAGCCAAAATTTTTATTTCAAAGCCATTCTTCAAAAAGCAATTCCATATTTCGAGCACGGGTTGAGGGGCTTCCCGGAAAAACGGGATAAACTTCTCGCCATTGCGTTTTCCAATTTTAAATAAATCATTTTTAACAGAACGATTTATTTTATCGAGCACGGGTTGAGAGGCTTCCCGGAAAAACGGGATAAACTTCTCGCCATTGCGTTTTCCAATTTTAAACAAATCATTTTAAACAGAACGATTTATTTTATCGAGCACGGGTTGAGAGGCTCGAACTCCCGACACCTGGTTTTGGAGACCAGTGCTCTACCAACTGAGCTAAACCCGTTTTTTATAATTATGAATTATGAATTCAGAATTATGAATAATTTTTAAGATTTAAAAACCAACGATTGGTTAAACCCGATATAAAAGTCAAGGTATCCCGAAGGAATTCGGGACACCC
>DASSWN010000223.1:0-2704 GCA_035704905.1 Flavobacteriaceae bacterium | reverse complement strand
AGAGGTAATCGATTTGCTCTTGGCACTCTCCCGAGAGATTAAGGACCTAAAAACACGTTTCGACATTTCAAGGGCAACGAGAGCAGAACGCCTAAAAGATTCGTGGATGGACAATCAAGACGTAATGCAAATGCTGCACATCAGTCAGCGCACTTTGCAAACGCTTCGTTCAAACGGAACCATTCCCTACAGTAAAATACGTGGCAAATTTTACTACAAAGTGGCCGATATCGAAAAGCTGTTACAGGCAAATTATTACAACTCAAATTTCAAATGCGATGGAGATAAGTAAGAAATCAATACTGAAAAAAACGCATTACGGGTTGAATATTTATGCCCACGTGCTACGGCAATACTATTCGGGCGAAACAGTCCTTTCCCTTTCGGGAAGGGACTGCAAACCCGCCAAAAACCCCTTTAACGAGGATAAGCCCACCTTGATGATAAAGGTGGTGGATAATTGTGCAAGGCACACCGACAAGGACAAAGCCATTGAATCCGGAGATGTATTTGATTTTGCTGCATTGCATTTTGGCCTATCAGGTCAAAAACTCAATGAAAAACTGAATGAAGCATTGCATTTGCATATCGGGGAAAAAACGGGTTTTTATGATAAGCCCGTGCCTCAATTGCCTATACTTCCCCCCGAACGGGAAATAATGGAACCGCCTACGTTCAGCTATTTCAAAAAGCCAATTTCAAATGTCCAGCCTTATAAAAAGACTGATTTGGCAGAAGTGTACAATAAAATAAAGAGCAAGGAATTTGCCGAGCATACCAATGCTCTACGAAACCTTGACGACCCGAAAAAAACGCGGAAGTACAAAGCAACACATTTCGACTATGCCACCTTTTCGGGCATTTTTTCAAGGCGGAACGATAAAAACCTCGAAAAACATTCCGGGTTGTTGACACTCGATTTTGACCATATCGTTGAAATCGACATCCTGAAAAGCCTTTTGTTGGAAGATGAATATTTCGAGACCGAACTAATGTTCGTTTCCCCTTCCGGCAATGGGCTTAAATGGATTGTTCCGATTGATTTGGAGAAAGCAACCCATCAAGATTATTTCAAGGCGGTTGCAAACTATTTGCTGCGCACCTATCAATTAGAGGTTGACCAATCCGGCAAAGACATTTCCAGAGCCTGTTTTTTGCCTTATGACCCCGATGTTTTTATTAACCCAAAATATGTAGAATAAAATGAGAAAAACGTTCAATCCGTTGGAATGGATGGAAAGCCCAGACCAACATAAAACTACAGAACCACCCCATACTGAACCCAATAGCGAGATTTCAGAAACAGAAACCATCATCCGGGAAATAGAAGCCCAACAAGTTGATATTGCGCCCAATTATGAACAATGGCTCAATATTGGCTTCGCCTTTGCCGAGGGCTTTGGCGAAACAGGCCGGGAATTTTTCCACAGGACAAGCAGATTTTACCCAGGCTATTCAACTGCGGAGTGCGACCGGCAGTTTACCAACTGCCTTAAAGCCAAAGGCCACGGAATTACATTGAAAACTTTTTTCCACCACGCCAAACAAGCGGGAATAAACATCAGTATTCCAAAAAACAATGTTGGAAAAAAGCAGGTTTCCAACGAAACCACCCAAAAGGTAGTACCGGAAAATCGACAAATGCCGAATTTTCCCAATTCCCTTTTTTCCAATCTTCCAGAATTTCTGCAAAAAGTGGTACAACCCGCGTCATCCCAAGAAGAAAAAGATTTAATGCTCCTGGGCGCATTGGTTTCTTTGAGTGCTTGCTTGCCCAAACTTTACGGAATCTATGACGGAAGGAAAATGCACCCCAACCTTTTTTTGTTCATTACCGCCAAAGCCTCGGCCGGAAAAGGCCGCTTAATGCTCTGCAAACATTTGGTCAATCCCATTCACAAGCAAATGCGCGAACAGGCAAAAATGCTCAAAATGCAGCACGATTCTGAAATGGCCGATTACAACACCAAAAAAGGCAAGGAAGAAAACATTGAAAAACCTACCAAGCCGCCCGAAAAAATGCTGTTCATCCCGGCCAACAACAGTTCCACGGGAGCCTATCAACTTTTGGGAGACAGCGATGGCAAAGGCTTGATTTTTGAAACCGAGGGGGACACCTTGGCACACGCCTTCAAAAGTGATTATGGCAATTATAGCGATGGTTTCAGAAAAGCCTTCCACCACGAAACCATTTCCTATTACCGAAGGACCGACCGCGAATATGTGGACATCGAAAACCCCTGCCTTTCGGCAGTGCTTTCCGGTACGCCAAAACAAGTTTTGTCGCTGATACCAAATGCCGAAAACGGTTTGTTCAGCCGTTTCATCTTATACTATATGAATGTCCGGCCTACGTGGAAAAACGTATTCGCCACGGACACAAACCAAGGTTTGGATGAATATTTTGAATCCTTGGGCAACGAGTTTTACGAACTCTATCGGGTTTTAAAAACAAACCCCGAAATGCAATTCCTTCTTACGGCAGAGCAAAAGCGGAAATTCAATAGCTTTTTTGAACAAATCCAAACCCGTTATGTTGCCCTGCAAGGTTTGGACTATATGGCCACCGTCCGGCGATTGGGCTTGATTGCTTTTCGCATTGCAATGATATTGTCCGCCCTGCGGATAATGGAAACAGGCGAACTAAACTCAAAAATAACCTGTCTGGATGAAGATTTTCAAACAAGCTTGTCCCTCGTGGGCA
>DASSWN010000109.1:0-5876 GCA_035704905.1 Flavobacteriaceae bacterium | reverse complement strand
GGCACCCACAAATGCGGTGATGAAAATGGTCATTTCACCCATATTTGGGATATACATAATATTGAGATAGTCGGAAAGAATCACGTTCCCGGAAACCCATGCAAAAAGCGCAAGTGTAACACCAATAATTGCTGAAGTTCCCGCAGCCAGCCCATCAATTCCATCGGTAAGATTGGCGCCATTCGAAACGGCTGTGATTATAAAAATCACGATTGGAATAAAAATAAGCCACACATAACTTTTATAGTTTTCACCCGCCCAACTGATTAATTCAGAATAATTGAATTCATTTTCCTTTACGAAAGGGATGGTGGTAAGCATCGTTTTATCCTTCACGTAAAACTCATTCGTGGGACCTTTTGCGATTATTTGGGTTTCTGTTCCCGGGTTTTCAATTGTACTTTGAACTACAATATCTGGGTGAAAATACATTGTTGCGCCTACAAACAATCCCAATCCAATTTGCCCAATTACCTTAAATTTTCCAGGCAATCCCTGTTTGTCATTTTTAAATTTTTTAATGTAATCGTCAATAAAACCAATGGTTCCCATCCAAAGTGTTGTTACAATCAAAAGGATGACATATATATTTTCAAGCTTTGCGAATAGTAAAACCGGAACCAGCGTTGCGAGAATTATAATAAGTCCGCCCATTGTTGGGGTTCCCGCCTTCTCGTTTTGGCCTTGCAAACCCAGGTCACGGATGGATTCTCCAACTTGTTTTTTCCGCAAATAATTGATTATTTTTTTTCCGTAAACCGAAGCAATAAAAAGTGAAAGTATAACCGCTAAAATAGCTCGAAACGTAATGAAATTGAACAAGCCTGCTCCTGGCAAATCGTAGGTTTTATCCAAATATTCAAATAGGTAATAAAGCATTGGCTATTTGTTTAGGGTGGTTAAAAGTTGGTTCACTATTTTAAAATCATCAAAATCAAAACGCTCGCCATTAATTTCCTGATAGGTTTCATGGCCTTTTCCGGCAATCAAAATGATGTCATTCTCATTTGCCATTTGGCAGGCCGCTTTTATGGCTTCCTTTCTATTTGTTATTGAAATGGTTTTTTTATAATGTTCAGCCGGTACACCTGTTTCAATTTGTTCAATGATTTTTTCTGGATTTTCGGTTCGTGGATTATCGCTTGTAAAAACCACTTTGGTGCTCAAGGAAGCAGCAATACTGCCCATCACTGGGCGCTTCTGTGTATCGCGATCGCCACCGCAACCAACTACCGTAATCACTTCTTCATTTCCGGTGCGGATGCCGTTGATGGTTTCCAAAACATTTTTCAATGCATCGGGCGTGTGTGCATAATCAACAATCACGGTGATTTTTTTTTCTGAAATTAAATATTGAAACCGTCCATCAACACTATCTAATGTGCTCATTATTTGAAGGATTTCAAGCTCTTCCAAACCTAAAAGCTCAGCAGTGCCGTATATTGCGAGCAAATTATATGCATTGAAACCGCCAATCAGTTTCACCCATAATTCCTGGTTGTTTATTTTAAGAAGTTGGCCCGTAAATTGACTTTCCAAAACCTGCGCTTTGTAATCTGCATAGGTTTTTAAAGCATAGGTTTTCTTAATTGCTTTTGTATTTTGAAGCATCACCACACCATTTTTGTCATCCACATTTACCAATGCGAAGGCTGTTTTAGGCAATTCGTCAAAAAAGGATTTTTTCACATCGCGATACTCTGCGAAATCCTTGTGATAATCCAAATGATCGTGCGAAAGATTTGTGAAAACGCCGCCAACAAAATGAAGTGCTTCGGTACGTTTTTGGTGGATTCCGTGGGAGCTTACTTCCATAAAGCAATATTCCACGCCCGCGTCTACCATTTCGCGTAAATATTTGTTTATGGTCAATGAATCCGGTGTTGTATGCGTAGCTTTGAATTCGGCATCGCCAACCATAATTTTTACGGTGGAAAGCAAGCCGGCTTCCAGTCCCGCTTTTTTGAAAAGTTGATACAACAGGGTAGAAACGGTAGTTTTTCCATTGGTTCCGGTAATGCCAACAAGCTTCAATTCTACCGACGGATTTCCGTAGTAATTGGCTGCCATAATAGCCAAAGCTTTATGCGAATCTGAAACTTGCACATACGTTATTCCGTTTACAATATTTTCGGGCAAGGTTTCACATATAATGGCCAATGCGCCTTGATCTGCAGCCTTTTTAATAAATTGATGCCCGTCGGAAACTGTTCCTTTTATCGCAATAAAAAGATCGTTTAAGGAAACATTTCGGGAATCAAATTCCAGATTGTTTATGGCCACGGAAGTACTGCCAACGACGCTTTCGATGGTAACTTTGTACAATATGTCCTTTAACAATATCACGATAAATTCAATGTTATTAATTGTCCCTTTTTAAGATTTTCGCCAGATTTAATGGATTGGCTGGAAACGGTTCCATTGCCCACAACCTGTACTCTAAGCCCAAGATTTTCCAATAATGAAACAGCATCCATTCCTGCCATTCCGGTTACATTTGGAATAGTTTTGAAAGGTTGCTGCAACTTTGTGTAATACTTTTCAAAATCTTTTTTCAACATCGGATCGGTTTTGTCAACACCTTCCACAGTATCAATATTTGGGGAATCTGTAAATATTTTCTGGGCAATTCTTTTAAACACAGGTCCGGAAACATCAGCCCCATAAAAGCCTTTTTGAGTGCTTGGTTTGTGAATAATCACGATGCAGGAATATTTAGGGTTTTCCGCAGGGAAAAATCCGGCAAAGGAGGAAATGTAGCGGCGATTGCCCTTCCAATCTGGCATCCAATATTCGGTTTGTGCGGTTCCTGTTTTTCCTGCCATAGAGAAATCTGGGGAATAGAGTGATTTTCCAGTGCCGCGTTTCACGGTATTTTTCAAGATTTCGCGAACCTGCCTCAAAGTTTCATCGGAGCAGATTTTGGGATTTATAATTTGCGTATCGTAAGTGGTCACCTTTTCATTCCAAGCCCTCACTTCTTTAATGAAACGCGGTTTCACCATTACTCCTTGATTTGCAATAGCATTGTAAAAAGTTAGGGTTTGTAAAGGCGTCATGCGCAACCCGTAGCCATAGGACATAGAGGGCAGGGCGTTCTTACTCCACTTTTTGTCGCCGGGTTGGGGAATCATTGGAGATCCTTCTCCCTTTATGGCTACACCCGTCTTTTCATTCAAGTGCCAACTTTTGAGGCGATCAATGAATTTGTTTGGATTTTTGGAATAATTATCATTTATGATTGTTGCCAAACCAATGTTTGAAGAAACTTCCAAAGCACGTGCCGCAGAAATTTTTCCAAAACCTCCGCGATGGGAATCGTTTATAGCCCTTCCGTAGAATAATTTTCTACCGTTACCGGTATCAATTACCGTACTTGTATCGATAACCTTGTCTTCCAAAGCTGCCATAAAAGCCATTACCTTAAAAGTAGATCCCGGTTCATGGGATTCTCCGATGGCATAATTTAATTTTTCATAATAATTTCCATCAGAAGTGCGACCCAAATTTGAAACCGCTTTTATTTCGCCTGTGGCCACTTCCATTACTATTACTGAGCCGTGCTCTGCTTCATAATATTCCAATTGTTTCAGCAAGGCATGGTGGGCAATATCTTGTATGTTTACGTTTATTGTAGAAACTATATCATACCCATCCTGTGGCTCCACTTCGTTTTCGTCATAAACAGGTTTCCATTGGCCTTGGGCAATTTTTTGCTTTAAACGATGCCCTTCTTTTCCTGTTAATAGATCATTAAATGCTCCTTCCAAACCTACGGCATAATAGCCCGGACGGTCAAAAGCTTCATCTCCAACAGTGCGCTGCGCAATTAGTCCTATGGGATGTTCCCGAACCGTGCGCTGCTCAACAATAATTCCCCCTTGGTACGGACCTTTGTTGAATAGAGGCAAATTTTTCACTTTAATATAATTGGAGTAGCCCAAATTTTTAACCACCAATAGATAGCGATTTTTATCGGCACGGGCTTTCCGAAACATATCTTGATAATAGGATACCGGTTTTCCGAACATTTTGCTCAAACCTTCGGAAAGTGCTTTCACATTTTCATTGAAATCTTCGGAAGAAACTGTCACCGCATCAAAACGGATATCGTATTTCGGAACGGAAGTGGCCAAGAGACTGCCATCATCTGCATAAACATTTCCACGATTTGCCGGAATAACAAAGTTTTTTGTTGTGTTTTCCTTGGCCAGTTCGCGATATTTTTCACCATCCACAAACTGAATGTTCATCAATTTAACACATATAATTAGCGCGAAGAGAAACATACATCCGGCAACGATGTACAAGCGGGTCAATATGTTTTTTTCTTCAAAAGCCATTTTCAGTTGTCAGTTGTCAGTTTTGGTATTCTTTTCGCTTTTCGCTAAATCCTAATTATTAATCTTTCTTCTCAATTATCATTATTCTCTTTGGCGGAGTTGCGGACGGCTGCAGGCCGCGGCTTTCCATTGCCGCAATTATTTTGCTTTCCATTCGGGCCTGCATCAATAGCATCCGAACGTCTACATATTCGCTTTTCAGCTCTTTAACTTCCGCGTTCAATCGTGAAATTTTATGCACTTTTTTATCTGCGCTGTGCGAACTGCCAATCATTATCAAAGCCAAAACGGAAAGAAAAATGATGAAACGCCAGTTTTTCAACGCATCGTCGCTCACTAAAAATTTTCCCTTTATTATATTGTAAAACCCGTCTTTCATTTCTTTGTGAATCTGTGAATATGTGAGTTTGTGAATAGGCAAATCCCAAACTCTTTATGCTTTCTTTTTTTCCTCTTTTAACTTTAAAAAACTATATTTTTTCCGCAACGCGAAGCTTTGCACTTCGGGCACGATTGTTTTGTTTAATTTCTTCTTTTGAAGGAATTATGAATTTTCCAACAGCTTTGAAAGGAACTTCAACCCTTCCAAAAACATCTTTTTCGGGCTCGCCTTCAAACATTCCATTTTTAATAAATCGCTTTACCAATCTATCTTCCAAAGAATGATAACTTATCAAACTGATGCGCCCTCCAGATTTCAGAACTTCTTTTGTTTGCATTAAAAATTCCTTCAATGCTTCCAATTCTTGGTTCACTTCAATCCTAATTGCTTGATAGATTTGAGCCAAAATTTTATTTTCTTTATGCGCCGGCAAAAATCTGCCGAGTACTTTTTTGAGTTGTTCGCTCGTCTTTATTTTTTCTTGCTGCCGGGCCTCAACAATCACTTTCGCCATTGCAGCTGCGTTTCGCAGTTCGCCATAATTGAACAGTACATTTCGCAATTGCGCTTCTTCATATTTGTTGACAACGGTATATGCCGAAAAGTTTGTGTCACGATTCATCCGCATATCCAAATCGGCTTCAAAACGGGTTGAAAAACCTCGTTCGGCAACATCAAATTGGTGCGAAGAAACCCCGAAATCGCCCAAAATTCCATCTACGGTTTTATGCCCATGGAATCTCAAAAATTGTTTCAGAAACCGAAAATTTTGATTGATCAACAAAAATCGCGGATCGTCAATCGCATTTTGTAAAGCATCTTTGTCTTGGTCAAAAGCAATGAGTTTTCCGTTTGTATCCAAGCGTTTAAGAATTTCCCGGGAGTGGCCACCACCGCCAAATGTTACATCCACATAAACGCCATTTGGCCGTATGTTCAGCCCATCGACAGTTTCAGTCAGCAAAACGGGATTATGATATTCCATTACCATTATTGCTTTTGTTTCCCATTACCTCTTCAGCTAAATCCGCAAAATTACTGGCGGCATCGTCAATAGCTTGTTCGTATTTGTCTTTGTCCCAGATTTCAACAATATTTATTGCTGAAGAGATCACCAATTCCTTATCAATTCCAGCAAAAGACATCAAGTC
>DASSWN010000097.1:0-4637 GCA_035704905.1 Flavobacteriaceae bacterium | reverse complement strand
CGATATTTTTTATCGAAACGTGCAGGCCTCGGGGGTCATTCCTCAAATTTCGGCCATTATGGGCCCTTGCGCCGGGGGAGCGGTTTATTCGCCGGCCATGACCGATTTCACTTTAATGGTGCAAGATACCAGCTATATGTTTGTTACCGGGCCTAATGTGGTGAAAACCGTTACCAACGAAGAAGTGACTTCCGAGGAATTGGGCGGGGCCAGCACACATTCTACCAAATCGGGTGTTACGCACATCACTTCGGCGAGCGATATTGCTTGTTTGGAAGATATTAAACGGTTGATTTCCTATATTCCGCAGCACAACAAAGAAACCCCCAAAATGCTTCCGTACAACTTTGGCGACGAATATCGGGAAGTTTTGGAAAGCATCGTTCCCGAAAGTGCGAACAAACCCTACGATATGCACGAAGTTATTAAGGGAATTATCGATGCGGATTCGTTTTTTGAAATTCATAAAAATTATGCAGATAATATTTTGGTCGGTTTTGCCCGCCTCGGCGGAAGAAGCATTGGAATTGTCGCGAACCAACCTATGAGTTTGGCCGGGGTTTTGGATGTGAATTCATCGAAAAAGGCGGCGCGTTTCGTTCGTTTCTGCGATTGTTTCAATATTCCGTTATTGGTACTGGTAGATGTTCCCGGATTTTTGCCGGGCACGGAACAAGAATGGAACGGAATTATTCTTCACGGCGCAAAATTGCTTTACGCCTTGAGCGAAGCCACTGTTCCGAGGGTAACGGTTATTACCCGAAAAGCTTATGGAGGCGCTTACGATGTAATGAATTCCAAACATATTGGCGCCGATTTGAATTATGCTTGGCCAACGGCCGAAATTGCTGTGATGGGCGCGAAAGGTGCGAGTGAAATTATTTTTAAGAAGGAAATAAAGGAAGCCGAAAACCCTGAAATCAAACTTTCCGAGAAAGAGGCGGAATATGCCGAAAAATTCGCCAATCCATTTCGGGCTGCAGAACGCGGTTTTATCGATGAAGTTATTCAACCTCGTGAAACCCGTCGAAAACTATTGAAAGCTTTCAGCATGTTGGAAGGCAAAAAAGTATTGCAAGCCGATCGGAAACACGGAAATATTCCGTTATAAGTTTCATTCTTCAAAAAAATAATATGTAAAAGGTAGGAAAACAAAGGGCAAAGTTGTTCTAAATATAGCGGCGGAATTAATTTATGCGCAAAAAATGTCCTATCAAAAAAAATTCTTTTATTTTTAACCGGATTTTTAAAACCCCAACTAACAAAACTAAAACAACGAAGCATGTCAACATTTAAAAAAATAACGGGTCTTTTGGTGATGTTCACACTTTTCAGTGGCAGCCTTTTCGCACAGGAAAAAAAGGACATCGTTCCCGATGCAAAACTTTCAAATTTTGTAACTGCTTTCGACAATTTGGAAGCGGCAACCAAAGAGGCTCAGCAAAAAATGGTCGAAGTGGTGAAGGCCGAAGGTTTGGATATGAAACGTTTCAACGAAATTCATATCGGTTACATCAACTCAAATATGGAGAGCGATGCGACTCCTGAAGAATTGGCGAAACACAATAGAGCCATGAATAAAATTCAAAAAATGCAAGATGAACTTCAAAATGAAATGGATGGTATTGTAAAAGAATCGGGCTTGACCATTGATGAATATCAGAAAATCGCGACCGAAATGCAAACGAACATGATTTTGCGCGGTCGCTATAAAAAAATGGCAAATACAAGAAAAGAGTAAAACGAAAAAGTTTTCGGAATAAAAAAAGCAATAATCCAAGTGGGTTATTGCTTTTTTTATTGACGATCTTATAAAAGGCAATATAATTTTATAGCTTTGCCAAAACATTGCTAAAAATCCTCCGCACAAATTTTCCTGAAAAAGGATGCCATGGAAATATTACATCTTTTAGGGTATATTGGAGCTTTATCGGTGGGAATAATTTTAGGTCTGATAGGTGGGGGAGGCTCTATTTTGACCATCCCAATTCTGGTTTATTTATTTTCTTTTGAGCCGGTCGTGGCGACGGCTTATTCCCTTTTTGTGGTGGGAACCACTTCTGCAGTGGGTTCTGCCAAGAATTTTGGGAAAAAATTAATTGATTTCCGAACGGTTTTGTTTTTTGCATTTCCTGCAGTTCTGGCCGTGTATGGAACCCGGCGTTTTATTATTCCGGCAATCCCTTCCGAATTATTTCAATTAGGCGATTTTATCCTTACAAAAGATACCGGGATTATGGTGTTTTTTGCTACCCTGATGCTGTTCGCTTCGGTTTCCATGATTCGAAACAAACGATCAGAACTGCAAAATGCCGAGGTTTCCAATTATCCGTTATTGATGCTTCTCGCTGCGGTGACGGGTTTTCTCACAGCTTTGGTAGGGGCGGGAGGAGGTTTTATCATTATTCCAATTTTGGTGATTTTCGCAAAATTGCTTATGCGCAATGCCGTTGCCACTTCATTGGTGATTATTGCCATCAATTCACTCATAGGTTTTATGGGCGATATTCAAAATTTGGATATCGATTGGGAATTTTTGCTGTCATTTTCCAGCTTGTCCGTACTCGGAATATTTTTTGGGATTTGGCTTCATAAATTCTTCAATGCAAAGAAGCTTAAAAAAAGTTTCGGCTGGTTCGTATTTTTAATGAGCCTATATATTATTTTTAAAGAATCAAGATTTTAATATCTTTGGAAAAAACCAATTTTTAATCATGAATTTTTGTAAAACTATTTCAAGCGAAAAAGGTGAAAATATTTGCCTGGCATACGAAGATTATGGCGAAGGAAAACCGATTATTTTAATTCACGGCTGGCCGTTGAGCCATAAAATGTGGGAATATCAAGTTCCAGCACTGGTGCAGGCTGGTTATCGCGTTATTACTTATGATCGGCGTGGTTTTGGGGAAAGTGATCGTCCGTGGAATGGCTATAACTATGATTGTATGGCCTGCGATTTAAAAGACTTGATCGAGCATTTGAATTTAATGGAAGTTACATTGGTTGGATTTTCCATGGGCGGGGGAGAAGTCGCCCGTTACATTGGAAATTATGGGAGTTCTCGAATTTCAAAAGCCGTTTTAGTTGCCGCTGTCACTCCTTTTATGCTGAAAACAAATGATAATCCGCAAGGGGTAGATCAAGAAGTTTTCGATGGAATGAAAGACGGAATCAAGAAAGATCGTGCCGGATTTATGAAAGACTTTGGAAAAGGTTTTGTGAATTACGATGAAAACAAAGATCGAGTAAGCGCGGCGCAAGTCGATTTCAATTGGAATATTGCCTGTCATGCCTCGCCAAAAGCAACTTTGGACTGCATCGATGCTTTTGCCTTCACCGATTTTCGCGAAAATTGTAAAAGTTTTGATATTCCGACTTTAATAGTCCAGGGAAATGCTGATAAAATTGTTCCGATTGAAGTAAGTGGTGAACACGCCAAAGATTTGATTCCGAACGCGGAATTTAAAGTGATTGAAAACGCCCCTCATGGTTTGATGATGACGCATAAAGCAGAATTGAACGAAATTCTATTGGAATTTTTGGGGAGGTGATCGAAACCCTTTCAGGGTTCAAAACCCTGAAAGGTTTAGAATGCTCATTCCTTGTTTTCCTTCAACAACTCGGGGAATTTTTCTTTGAATTTATTCAACCTGGGAACAGAAACATTCTGAATGTACGGATTGTTTGGGTTCTTTTTTTCATAATCTTGGTGATATTCTTCGGCGCGCCAAAATTTCTGAAATGGCAAAACTTCTGCGGCAATTGGTTCACGATACTGGGCATCCAGTTCCGCGATTTTGGCTTCTATGATTTGTTTTTCAGTCTCGTTTTGATAAAATAAAATGGAGCGGTATTCTGAACCGCGGTCCGGACCTTGTCCATTCTGTTGGGTTACGTTTTGCGAACCGAAATACACATCCACCAATGTTTTAAAACTTACTTCCTTCGGATCATAAGTAACTTCAACGCTCTCGGAATGGCCGGTTCGGCCTGTGCCAACTTGCTGGTAAGTGGGATTTTCGGTATGTCCACCCGAATAGCCGTAAATCACTTCCTTCACGCCAATCACATTTTCATAAATGACTCCGGAGCACCAAAAACAGCCGCTGGCGAAATATGCTTTTTTTAGTTCGTTTTGAACCTGAACCTGAACGGGTTCGACATTTGCCAGTGCCGATTTATCTATTGTGTTTTTTTGTGAGCCGTTTCCACAGCTGGCCAGAATAATGAATGATATAAAAAAGGGAATTTTCATGTTGAAGAATTTATATTTCAAGAGTAACAAATTTCACGCCGAAATAAATGCTTCCGAATAAAACCAAAAATCAGTTTATTAGAGCAATAACAAATATTATTTTTTTGGCGTTGCCTCGTCAAATTCTTCCTGTTTCTCTTTCAGGTTCTTTTCCATTTCTTCTTCTTCCTTTTGCTTTTCTTTATCTTCTTTTGGAATTACGTATTCATCATAACTATGCATATCCAAACGATAGGAAACGCCCACAGCAACTTGCCATTTGCTCGGTGTATCTTTAAAATTCATAAGTCCGGAAGCATGCACCTGAAAGTCTTGATTGATTAAATACGCAGCACCGGCACGGAAAATGTCATCGCTATACAAATCGCCCTTTATGGCCTGA
>DASSWN010000205.1:0-2502 GCA_035704905.1 Flavobacteriaceae bacterium | reverse complement strand
TATGCAGGTGCGACGGCTTCCGAAATTGACTGGGAAAAACGCGTGGAAATGCAAGCCCTAGTTCAGAAATACACTACGCATTCCATAAGCTCCACAATAAACCTTCCGTCAGACGTGAGCTTGGAGAAAGTCAGCAATATTTATATCGAATCTTGGAAAAAGGGTTTGAAAGGAATCACCGTTTACCGCGATGGTTCCCGAAGCGGGATTTTGGTTTCTTCGGAAGAAGACAAAGCCAAAGCCAAGGAAGAGATTTTTGCGGAAACTTACGCGCCAAAACGCCCGAAGAAAATTGCAGCGAAAATCGTGCGTTTCCACAATGACAAAGAAAAATGGATCGCCGTCGTCGGATTATTGTACAACCGGCCTTATGAAATTTTCACCGGAAAGATGGAAGATGTTTTCAATTTGCCCAACTGGGTAGTTGAAGGCTGGGTGATTAAAAACCGGGACGAAGAAGGAAAGTCGCGTTACGATTTTCAGTTCTGTGACAAAGACGGATACAAAATTACAATTGAAGGACTTTCGCGCTCGTTCAACAAAGAATTTTGGAATTACGCGAAATTAATTTCGGGTATTTTGCGCCATGGAATGCCTATTCCGTTTGTGGTCGATTTGATCAACAATTTGAACCTTTTCGACGAAAATATCAATACATGGAAAGCCGGGGTTGTGCGGGCATTAAAACAATTCGTTCCCGATGGTACCGCGGCTGCCGACAGAAAATGCGAGGAATGCGGCGATCCGGAAGGAATCATTTTTTCGGAAGGATGTTTGGAATGTAAAAGTTGCGGATATTCGAAATGTGGGTGAAAGCCCAAGGGGAAATATCAATCAATTGTTACTTGTTCGAGAGTTGGTTCACCGTTTTTCTAATCGCCACCAAATTTTGGAGTAATTTTTGCAAATATTGTAAATCCAACATATTCGCGCCATCACTTTTCGCGTTTGATGGATCGAAATGCGTTTCTATAAAAATGCCGTCCACATTGTTCACAATTCCCGCACGGGCGATGGTTTCGATCATATCGGGTCGGCCCCCGGTTACTCCACTGCTTTGGTTTGGTTGCTGCAGGGAATGGGTTACATCGAGAACGGTTGGCGCAAAACTGCGCATCGTGGGAATCCCTCGGAAATCGACAATCATATCTTGATATCCGAACATCGTTCCCCGATCGGTGATCATTACTTGCTCATTCTCGCAATCGGTGACTTTTTTGACGGCGTGTTTCATACTTTCGGGACTCATAAACTGTCCTTTTTTCAAGTTGACTACTTTTCCAGTTTTAGCGGCCGCAACCACCAAATCGGTTTGGCGCACCAAGAAAGCGGGGATTTGCAACACATCCACATATTCGGCGGCCATACTCGCATCGCTTACTTCGTGAATATCCGTTACCGTGGGAACATCAAATGTTTCCGAAATTTTCCGAAGTATTTTCAATGCTTTTTCGTCACCAATTCCCGTGAAACTATCGATGCGGCTTCGGTTTGCTTTTTTGAAACTTCCTTTGAAAATATAGGGGATTCTCAATTTATCGGTGATTTCCAATACCGTTTCTGCGATGCGCAAGGCCATTTCTTCGCTTTCAATGGCGCACGGACCGGCCAACAAAAAGAAATTGTTGGCATCGATATGTTTCAGTTTTGGAATTGCATTTAAATTCATGTTGAAAAAGTTTTTGCAAAGATAGTTGTTTTGAAAATCACGTAATCCTTTCGGGGTTTGAAACCCCGAAAGGGTTTTTTATTTCGCGCCCAATTCAATCACTTCCAAATCGAAAATTTTATCTTCTTCAATTTTAAACCGCAACATGGTTCGGATTTTATGAAAACCATATTTCCCAACCGCACCGGGATTCATGTGCAGCAAATTCAGTGATTTGTCGAACATGACTTTCAAAATATGCGAATGTCCGCTTATAAATAATTTGGGCGGATTCTGTTTGATTTCAGAACGAATCGCCGGAGAATATTTTCCGGGATAACCGCCGATATGCGTGATCCAAACATCGACCTTCTCGCATAAAAAACGCTGGTTCAATGGAAATTCTTTTCTTATTTCGGCGGAATCGATATTTCCGAAAACCGCGCGCAAGGGAGCAATTTTTTTCAACGCATCCGTTACATGCAAGTCGCCAATATCACCGGCATGCCAAATTTCGTCGGCTTCTTTTGCATAGGTCAAAATCCGGCCGTCAATATGGCCGTGGGTATCGCTAAGAAGGAGGATTTTCAATGTTACAGTTGTAAGTCGTTAGTCGTAAGTCAGTAAGTCGTTAATCTTTTTTCTATTCGCTATTCGCTATTTTCCTAATCGCTTTTCAATTTCAATAATTTCAATTTTCGGGTTTAGCTGCAACAATTTTTCAACGAAAGAGTCATTGGTTTTCGGACTGATATAAATTTCATCGTATTTGTTGTATTTCACCACCAGACCTTTTCCCGCAGTAGCCGGTTTCAATCCACACCATCGTGTTTCGCCTTTAATAATTTCCCGAA
>DASSWN010000187.1:0-8083 GCA_035704905.1 Flavobacteriaceae bacterium | reverse complement strand
TCAAAATCTTATGAAAACAAAAACCGAAACTATTTTGACGATCACAAAAGTCCTCACTTGGATCGTATTTATTGGCCTGTGCATCAAAACCGGTGCCTTGATCGTCTCCTTCTTTGTCAGCCTTTTTGTGAATCCCATAGCGGCTCAGGATCTTTATTTGGGGCTGGATTTATCTTCAGTTCAGGAATATGGCCAGTGGCATTACATTTGCTCCGTCTCACTTTTGATATTTTTTACCGGACTAAAGGCATACCTCGCTTATTTGGTAATCAAAATTTTTTTAAAATTCAATTTGGAAAATCCGTTCAGCCCGGAAGTGGCAAAGTTGATTGATTGCATTGCCCAAACGGCATTGACCGCGGGAATATTTGCAATTATTGCGGGTGGTTACAGCAAATGGTTGGGAAAAAACGGACTTTCCGCGATTTCTTCTTGGGACGGCGGATCGGAATTCTTGTTTTTGGCGGGAATTATTTTCATCATCGCCCAGGTCTTCAAAAAAGGGATCGAGTTGAAATCGGAAAATGAATTAACGATTTAATTATGGCCATTATCGTAAACTTGGATGTAATGATGGCCAAACGCAAAATGTCGTTGAACGAACTTTCGGAAAAAGTGGGTTTGACCTTGGCCAATCTTTCCATCCTAAAAACAGGAAAAGCAAAAGCGGTTCGTTTCAGTACGTTGGAAGCTATTTGTGAAGCACTGAATTGCCAGCCCGGGGATATTTTGGAATATGAACCTGTTTCCCCATGAAATTTAAAAGAATATATTTTGCAAAAAAATATTACTTTTATCCATCGATTTTCGTAGGTAAGGAACAATTCGAAAAGTAAACTGAAAAAATTATTCATTTTTCTCTTATACATAAGAAAATTATGTATATTTGCCTTATGTATTCAAAAGAATTAATAAAGGGAACTCTGCAACCCATCATTCTAATGCTTCTTAAAGAGCGCCACAGAATGTATGGTTACGAAATTACCCAAAAGGTGAAAGAACTGACAAACGGGAAAATTGAAATTACCGAAGGGGCCCTCTACCCTACTTTGCACAAATTGGAAGCAAATGGCGTGCTCAAAACGGAAACGGAATTTATTGGAAAAAGGGTGCGAAAATATTACAGCCTGACAACATCTGGGAAATCCATCGCTACCTCGAAAGTAGATGAATTGATGGATTTTCTTTCTACCATATGCCTCATTCATAATTCAAAAATAACGGCCTAATGGAATTGACGGCAGAACAAATAGCGTTTGTCCAGCAAGACCTTCAAAAGAAAGGTATCACAATGACCGATCTTGCCGACAATTTGGTAGATCACATTTGTTGCATAATCGAAAATGGGCAGGAATCGAATTTTCAAGAAGCTTACGCTAATTCCCTTACCTCCTTTGGGGTGGACGGTATCCAAAATTTACAAATTGAAACTATTTATTTATTAACCATTAAAAACCAGATAATTATGAAAAAAACCATGTTTATTTTAGGCTACATCGCTTTATTCCTGAGTACAATGGGAATTCTATTCAAAATCCAACATTGGCCAGGTTCTTCCATTATGTTGATACTGGGAATTGCTTTACTCAATTTCGGTTTTCTGCCCATGTTTTTCTACGATCGGTACAAACGAGCTGTCGAGTCGCATTAAATTGTGCCAAGAATTGACCAAAAGACCCTTTCGAAAAATTTGGCGGAAGGGTTTTCTTTTTATGACCCGCATAATTTGAGAAATATCTTTGGAACAATAATATTTTGAAAATGTACGTAGGAATCTCAATATCAATAAATACATCAATTCCCTACCCTATTCTCAAGTTTCAACCAAATTGAAACATTTTGAAAGAAAAATGTCCTGGGACCACCCGGACATTCCCAACATAGAAAACCAACCAAAAACTCTTGAATGCTTCGAATTATTTTGGCGCTTTTTTCAATATTTCCAAAATAGCGCCGATGGCTTTCGAACCTTACATTTTCGGCATGAAAACAGCATCGATCACATGAATTACACCGTTGGATTGGTTGACATCGGCGATAGTGACCGTGGCCGTGTTTCCCATTTCGTCGGTGAGCATCACTTTTGAATCTTCCATCCAAGCCGTCAAAGTTTCGCCATTGACCGTTTCTAATTCTGCTTTTCCACCCATTTCCTTGATCATTTTTACAATATCCGAAGAAGAAAAATTACCCATTACAACATGGTAAGTCAAAATGTTTTGCAAAAGCTCCTTGTTTTCAGGTTGAAGCAATTTTTCCACTGTTCCTTTTGGTAGTGCCGCAAAAGCATCGTTTACAGGCGCAAATACGGTAAAAGGCCCTTCTCCTTTGAGGGTTTCCACAAGTCCGGCTGCTTTTACAGCGGCGACCAAGGTGGTATGGTCTTCGGAATTCACGGCGTTTTCAATAATGTTTCTGCTCGGATACATTTCGGCACCACCGACCATTTTTGTTTGTCCAAACGCAAAACTGGTGAAGAAAAATAAAATGACAGCTGATTTAAAAATTGTAGTTTTCATAAATAAATTATTTTAAAGTTTGTGTATTCTATTTACGGAGAAATCCACGTTGCGGTTTTGAGGAGAACCAACCGACGCCCTCTTTTAACAAAAATTTATCGTTATTCTAAAAGCAGAAAGGCATACTTTCTTTGGTCCTATATGATATTGTATAAGGTAAAACAAATTTCATTTTTAATATTTTTTTGGGAAGTAAAGTATTTAATATGCTCTTCATCCACAGCCCTTCCCAAAGGGGAAGGGAAATGTAGTAGCTCCTATATGAAGAAAATCATCTTAAATTAAAAATTCGAATCCCGAACAATAAAGTTTTCTATATTTGAAAACAAGAATGTGCAATCAGCCGTTTACGGATTTTAATGAGAAGATTTTTTATCTGCGCCAGTCTTTGCCTTTTTTTTCTCTATTGGGGGACAACCTTTTTGTACGTGGCCCCCAAAAATTCTGTTTTCACTCCTTTTTTTGAGGAAAATAGTGCTTTCCGTTACTTTATAGGTCAGAATTGGTCGCTTTTTGCTCCCCCGCCAAAAGACAACAAAAAGCTCTATTATACATTCTACCGGAAAAATTCAACTGAAACCCGCACCTTTGAAGTTCTGGAAAGTTTATTGAAACTTAAAATCAGCAATGCCCCTTTCAATTCTTCGGAAAGCGTACGGGATTTTATTTTATCCAACTCTGCAAGCAACGTAATTTGGTGGTCTGAAAACTATTTTAAAGTAGAACATGAGAAATCAGATGAGCATTTTTCCGAAGAAGAAGCCTTAACTCAAAAAACCGAATTTATTGAGTCTGCCTATCATTTTCAAATGCTGAAATCCTATGCGGTTTTGGTCGCGAAAGAACATAATATTTCGTTGGATGATTATGATTTCTCGTTCCGTTTGGCAAAAATCGATATTCCGGATTATGAAGACAGAAAAAAATTGATGGATGAAGAATATGTTTTTGAGGAACATCCCGTATTTGAAAGCGAAAAATTTTCACTTGAGCCATGAAGAATAGTATCCACCGGTTGGAAAACGAGAATAAATTCAGGGAATTTTCTTCTATTTTCAGAATATTCATAGGGCTTTACCTGTTAAGGAAAGTCTTTTTTACTTGGGAATTTCAAGAACTATTGGTCCGCGGGAAATACCTTTCCCCACAGCCGGCATCTTCTATTCTCAGTTTGCTTCATATCGATGTAAACTGGTTTGCCTCGAATTTTGAATTTTTTTATTTGATTTATATTTTACTGATTTTTCTTTTCCTATTTGGAATTGGAAAGCAACTGACCGTCTTTTTCTTATATGTGTTTTTGGAAATAATATATGATTATAATTGGTTGGTACTGAATGGCGGCGACAATCTGCTGGAATTTGTGCTTCTATATTTCATTTTCATCGATTCGTATTCCCGCTTTTCGTTAAAGCCGCTGCGCTATAAAAATGAAAAAGTCGCCCGATTTTCAAATTTCATTTCGAATTTGGCGGGCTATTCGATTTGTATTCATTTGTGTGTGGCTTATTTCATGTCGGCGATTTTTAAAATCCATTCCGATGACTGGTTTCACGGGGTGGGCATGTATTATAGCGTGGTCGCCGAACGTTTCAACGGAACTTCACTGAACTTTTTATTGGTGCAAAGCGGGTTGTTCGTAACAGTGGCAACCTACGCGACGATAGCGATAGAACTCGCCTACCCATTCTTGATATGGTTCAAGAAAACAAGACACCTAATGATCGTGTTGGCAATCATGTTGCATTTTGGGATTGCAATGTTTACGATGCTGTATGCGTTTCAATTTCTGTTCATTTTTTTGCAGGGATTTTTTATTACCAACAACGAATGGAAACGCATTTTTGGCATTTTGAAAAATACGTTCAGATGGAACAAAACCAGAATAAGAACTTGACTTTTCCATTTGCTGTACCATAATTTTACACAAAAAAACCACCTCACAGAAGGAGATGGTTCATTATTCTAAATTGAAAAAACTTATTTCCTGGCCGGTGCGGCTTTCAGGGATTTGGAACGATGTTCTTTTTTCATCATTTCCATTATTTCCTTTTCTTCTTTGGTCATATTTTCCATTCGGAATTTCTGGTATTTGTCAAATTGATCGGGAGAAAGGGTTTCCTTCATGGTTTTCATGAGTGAAAATTCATTTTTCATCATATTCTGACGAACAGCTTCTTTGTCGCCTTCCGATAATTTCTCGGGACTGGAATTGATTTCATACGCAACGTAAACACGGTAAATGATTTCTTCCTGTTTTTGATCCAGTTCAAGCATTTTATCGAGTTTTGCTACTTTTTCCTTTGCAGCTTCCCTCGCGGCATCTTGTGCTTGAACCGCCTGAGATCCTGCTATAAAAGCAATTCCCAAAGCAAATACGGATACAATTCTTTTCATGTCGATTTAAGTTTTAAGTTATTGAAGTTTTAAAAGTAAACTATTTTTTTGAATCCACAACAATTAATTTCCCCACTCCCTTCTTTATTCAAAATTTTGAGGAACAATTGGTTAAATATAATTTTTTAATATCTTTAACGAAATTTAAAACCAACTATTATGGAAACTATGGATTTGGAATACCCCGAAAACCGGAAACCATTGAATTTTAAAGAATGGGCTTTGTACATTTTTTTATCCGGGCTCCCTTTAATCGGACTGATTTTATTGCTCGTCTGGGCGTTCAATGACAGTGGGAATATTCATCGGAAAGAATGGGCCAAAGGAATGTTGCTCATCTATTTGATTTTAATTATTTTCTGGATGCTCATTCTATTCGCATTTGGCGGTCTGGCCTTTATGAACGGGGCTTTTGACGGATTTTGATGTCATGCTGAACTTGTTTCAGCATCTTACTTGTCATGCTGAACTTGTTTCAGCATCTCTTGCCACAACATCTCATGTAAGACCCTGAAATAAATTCAGGGTGACAGTTCACGGTGAAATGAAACTGTCATGCTGAACTTGTTTCAGCATCTTACTTGTCATGCTGAACTTGTTTCAACATCCCCGGTTTCAGCATCTCTCCTTATCCGCCCAATTCCACGAACATTCCGTCTTCTTTCTTGACCACTTTTACCAAGTCATGTCCCCGCAAAGATTTTAAAGCTTTGTCCCATTTTTTATTGCTTAATCTGGATAATTCTTTCAGTTCTTCCAAAAGAACTGGCGCCGTTTTTTTAAGCAATGTCAATACGATCTGTTCTTCCTCGTTCAAATCTATTTTCTTGCGTTCGGGTTTCATCTGCGGAAAAAACAAGACTTCCTGAATGGATTTGTTATCGGTTAAAAACATCAATAAGCGGTCCATGCCAATTCCCATTCCGGAGGTCGGCGGCATGCCATATTCCAAAGCGCGCAGAAAATCATAGTCGATTGCACCCGTCGCTTCCTCATCGCCTTTTTTGCTTAGTTTGAGTTGTTCTTCGAAACGCTCACGCTGATCGATTGGGTCGTTCAATTCAGAATAGGCATTGGCGATTTCTTTTCCGCAAACCATCAATTCAAACCTTTCTGTCAATTCCGGATTGTCGCGATGTTCCTTGCATAGCGGACTCATTTCTTTCGGATAATCGGTCACGAAAGTCGGCTGAATAAAATTGGGTTCGCATTTTTCCCCGAAAATTTCATCGATCAATTTTCCTTTTCCCATGGTTTCATCAACTTCGATCTTCATTTTTTGCGCCGCTTCGCGAAGTTCGTTTTCGGTTTTTCCGGTAATATCGAAATCCGCATATTGCTTGATCGCATCTGTCATCGTAATGCGTTTGTACGGCGCTTTGAAATCGATTTTCTGTCCGTTGAAAACCGCTTCCGTACTTCCGTTTACCGCTGTTGCGCAATGTTCCAACAATTTTTCGGTGAAATCCATCATCCAATTATAATCCTTGTAGGCCACATAAATTTCCATGGCTGTAAATTCCGGATTATGGGTACGGTCCATTCCTTCGTTTCGGAAATTTTTCGAAAATTCATAAACCCCATCAAAACCACCGACGATCAAGCGTTTCAAATACAATTCGTTTGCGATGCGCAAATACAGCGGAATATCCAACGCATTGTGGTGCGAAATGAAGGGTTTTGCCGCCGCACCGCCCGGAATGGATTGCAAAATGGGCGTTTCCACTTCAAAATAGCCGCGTTCATTGAAAAACTCACGCATTGAGTTGAACAACCGAGTCCGTTTCTTGAAAATTTCTTTCACATGCGGATTCACCACCAGATCGGCATAACGCTGTCGATAGCGCATTTCCGGATCGTTGAATTTGTCAAATTCGTTTCCTTCTTTATCTTTTTTCGGTAAAGGCAAGGGTTTCAAAGCTTTGCTGAGTAAGGTGAAATTCTTTACCATTACCGTTTTTTCGCCCACTTGTGTTTTGAACAATTCGCCCTCAATACCGATGAAATCACCTATATCGAGTAATTTTTTATACACATCGTTATAAAGGCTTTTGTCTTCACCGGTACAAATTTCATCGCGGTTGAAATAAACCTGAATGCGACCCTCGGAATCTTGTAGTTCCGCAAAAGAAGCTTTTCCCTGGATTCGGCGCGACATTAATCTTCCGGCAAGAACAACCTTCTTTCCTTCTTCGAAATTTTGTTTGATTTCCTTGGAAGTATGATCCACGGGAAACAAATTTGCCGGATACGGGTTGATGTTCAATTTGCGAAGGGAAGCCAATTTTTCGCGGCGCACAACTTCTTGTTCTGATAAGGCCATTTTATTTTGAAATTTAGGTGCACAAAGATAGGTTTTAGCGCATTACCAATCAAACTTGCAGGAAAAGCACCTAAAAAAACTAAAGAATTTTCTCTGGAAAAGTTTTATGGGTAGCGATTTTCGCTTTTCAGTTGTTATATTGCAGAACACCAGAAACCTTTCAAAATGAAAAAAACTCTACTTCTTTCCGTTTTCTTGTTTACGATTTTTTCCCACGCACAAACTGCAAATCCGGCTTGGCTTACAGTTTGTGAGGAAGATACAGACGGATTTGCCCTCTTCGATCCGAGTGCTGCCGACAGCCAAGTTTTGGACACACAAAATCCGGAAGATTTTTCAATTTCTTATCATTCGACCGTTTCGGACGCGCAAAATAATGTAAATGCGGTGTATTATCCATTCACAAACTGGATTGCCTACAACCAGACTTTGTATTCCCGTTTGGAAGATTTTGCTACCGGAAATTTTGACACTTCCACTTTGGAATTGATCGTTGGAGAAAGCTTTGAAGTGGAACAAAATATTCCCCCACTCGTGGCCTGCGACGATGACAACGATGGAATTGTTTTATTCGATTTAACACTGAACAATGACCTGATTTTAGGCGATTTGGACCCCACTGTTCACTCTTTTACCTATTATACCACACCCACTGATGCCGAAAATGGGATTTGGAGTTGCTAACTTTGCCCGCATATAAAATTAAGCCAATCCTGTCCTAAACGATTTTAGGAGGAGTTAAATTTAACGCTTTCATTGGTTTCCCCTGTCGTTTTTTCTTTTTTTTAAAACAGAACCCCCTGTTGTATTTTTTGTTTTGGCGGCGGATGGTCATCGAACGGTT
>DASSWN010000171.1:0-19829 GCA_035704905.1 Flavobacteriaceae bacterium | reverse complement strand
TCAGCTTTTATGAGCACTATTTCAACCCATTTGAACTGGGGAAGCAGCTATGTGGTAAACGATTTTTATGCCCGGTTTCTAAATACCAATGCTTCGGAAAAAAACAAAGTTCTGGTGGGAAGGATTTCCACTTTCTTAATGATGATTTGTGCCGGGCTTTTGTCCTTGATTTTGGAAGAAGCGCGCGATGCCTTCAACTTGTTGTTGCAAATAGGAGCCGGAACAGGTTTGTTGTTTATTTTGCGTTGGTTTTGGCGGCGAATCAATCCGTATAGCGAAATTACGGCAATGGTGGTTTCATTTTTAATTGCCGTTTTATTTTTTATCAATTCGAAATTAAACGTTCCCATGTTTCAAATTGAAACACATTGGCAGTTGGTGGTCGGGGTTGCGGTGACAACCGTGGCCTGGGTTTTGGTCACATTTTTTACCAAACCTTCAAAAAAAGAAACAATTGATTCGTTTGAAAACCGGGTTTTTGACAAGGAAGGAAAGTTTCACAATTTCGGATATAAAACCACAGCGTTTTTTGCCGGCACCATAGGAATTTACAGTTTGCTTTTTGGAACCGGTTTTTTCCTTTATAAGGATTTTTTATTTGCCGGAATTTGTGCTGCCGTTTGCTGTGTTTGCGCATGGATGTTGGTATATTATTGGAGGAAAGTGGTGTAGAAGTTATGGGTTATGGGTTAGGAGTTAGGAGTTAGGAGTTAGGAGTTATGGTTTATGGGTTATGAACCACAAATCCCAACCTTAAACTTTGAACCTTGAACTTTGAACCTTAAAATCTTGAATTAATTCCCTTCCTCCGGCATTGTAAAAATATAATCCGGTGCCAAAGATTTTTCAGCGGTTGCTTTGACGGTTTCTTCCAATTCTTCGGGTTTGATTTCTTTGTTCAATATTTTTCGTACCAATTCCGCAAATGTATCAAAATCAACGGTATAAGCAATACCCGCCCCCTGCGTGTATCCAATTTCTTCACCGATGTACTGAATATTGTTCTCCCTGTTGAAAACTTTGAAACGCAAGGTTCCTTCTTCATTCAAAAGAAAACTGATTTCTACATTTCCCACCACCAAAGATTCGGAAACGCCACCAATGGGAACACCAACTTGCCCATTGAAAACAATGTTTTTACTGATTTGTGTGGAAACGGAAACCCCTACCCTATCTGCAGCACTTTGATCGAGCGAACGATCGCCCTGCACATAATTTAAACCCAAATTGAATTTTCCGTTCTCATCGGCAAAAATATCATTGACCAAACCAGAAGCTTTTTCCAGAAGATTGCCTGCCGGTGCTTGCCGCAATGTGGTCTCACTATAAAAATTGCCCGACGAAATGAGTGCCAATGCTTGGGTTTCTTTGGCCAACCGATCGTTTATTTTATATTCCAATTCCGATTTCACCACAGAACTTAAATTGGGATATTGGATATCGAATGAAATATCGGGTTTCACGATTTGTCCTTCCAAGGTAATCACCACCTCAACGGGAATTTTTCGGTTGAAACTCGGGTTTTCCAGTAAAATAGCGGGATTTGCCTGCGTTGTGTAAACCGCCTGCACATTCAAATCTGCACGTACGGGGCTTCCATTCCAGTTGATGCTGCCTCCCGGTTCCACTTCAAATTCCTTTGCAATAACTCCGGCATACTTGAAATTATAGACCCCATCATACACCACAAAATCGCCCCACATATTGAATTTTCCGTTCGTGTTGATTTCAATGCGCAAAATCCCCGCGCCGCGACCTTTCAACGTGCTTCCATTTACTTTATCAATCACAATTTCCACCAAAGCATCACGTGTGACATTCAAATCGAAATTGATTTCCATGCCTTTTGCTTCTTCGATAAAAATATCTTTTCCGGAAAGTTTTGCGGTTTTTTCATCGGGACTTAAGAAGTAGATATAGGAATTGTCGCCAATGGCCTGCGTATCGTTCAACGGAATTTTGAAACTGGTTCCTTTTTCGGTGGTGGCATCGACATTGATCACCAATTCATCCGTGGGACCGGTAATGGAGGCGTTGCCTTCAATAAAAGCTGTTCCATAATAAAGCGAAGTTTCAGAAGCCTCGGTGTCCAAAACCAGTAATCTTTCCGTGGAAACATTTAAATCGAGACGCCATTTTTTGAAATTTTCATGTGAAATATTTCCCGACAAAATCCCTTCGGTTCCATACTTTGTATCGGTAATCGGCATATTGTCGAAGGTGAATTTTTGTTGGTTCAGATCAATTTCCGCATTGTCTTCAAAATCGAAATCGACATTTAAGTACGGAATGCGCATCCCGGCATTTTCCAATAGCAATTTTCCTTCAATATCCGGATTTTTATAATTTCCGGTAACCGAAGCATGCCCAGAAACCAATCCACGAATATCGGAAATCACATCTTTTCCCATGGCGCTAAATGCGGAAAGTTTGAATTTTTCCAAGTCCACATCCAAATCGATACTGGAATGTTCGCCGCTAACATCGATATTTCCCACCGCTTTCAGAAAATCATATTCTTCATTCTTCAGGATGGCGTTTACATCGTAATTGGTCAGACTTTCATTTCCTTCAATATTCAATGCCAAATCGCCGTAAGAAACATCGTTGATGGAAACGCTATCAATAGTTAAGGAAGTTCGGGGCAAATAAACCCCTTTTTCCTGCAGCAAATGAATGTCGCCATTAATGGTTCCGCCGAGTTGAAGGCTATCCATACTCGGGGTTACTTTGTTCAAATCGACATTTTGAAAGGCGATTTTGAAATTTTTGTAGGTAGTATCGCGTTTCACCCCGCTCAAACGGATTTCTTCATTTTTGTGGCTCATCACGAGGGAATCTACCTGAATGTCCTTAAAATTATTATCAAAAATAATTCGGTTCGAAGCATTGTTTCCCTCGTTCAAATACCAGACACTTTCTTTGAATTTGATATCGGATTTTCGTATTCCCACCACCGATTTTCCCAAGGGGTTAATAGTATGGTACAAACTCAAGTTGAACTCATCGTCATTGTTGTTGCCGCCGGTGAATTCGGTTCGGATAAAAAGCGTATCCCTTAAGGTTACGTTTATCAGGTTGAAATCGGAAATGTTATAGACTCCCGTGGAAACACTATCGACCTCCACAAACATATTGAAAAGCGGATTTGCATTATCGACCTGCACGTTCACTTCACGAAGTGTATTTTCGAAAGCCTTTATTTTCGGCGATTTAAAGGTAAGTTTGAATTCCGATTCGTCCGAAGAAACACTTCCGCGTATAAACGTTCCCGGATCTAGTTCAATTTTTGGAAAAAACACCTCAACGATTTTGTTGTAAATATCAAAATCAAAACTGAGGTATTGGTTGGTGGTGATGACGGTAGGTTTATAGTTCGTGTACAAACTGGCCACCGAATTGTGGAACAAAGCCGGGATTTCCGTCAAGTCGAATTTTCCCTCCACTTTTCCACTAATCACATCAGGGGAATTTACTTCAATGGTTCGTTCGCCTCGATCATCGAAAGAAGAGGTAACTTTCAGTTTTTCAAAAATATAGGTGTCGCGCGCGTTTTGGTAAGAAGTGTTGGTAAAAAGAATCGTTCCCCATAAATTATTCACATTGGTCCCGGTCATATTTATCGCGACATTTCCTTTAAAAATGGAAAGGGTGTCACGTTCCACAAGGTTTATCGCATGCAAATCGGCATATTCTATTCCCAAATCGAAGTTATAATTGTTCACTTTTGAAGAAATATTGGCCATACCGGTAAATTCGAACTGGGCATTTGGGTCGTCTGCCGTAATTTTTCCGTTGAAAACAGAATTGCGCAAAACGCCAAGCACTTCAATGTTTTTATAACGGTAATCATTAAAGGTTAATCCGGAAATTTTTCCCTGAATACTGGTGTTTATTGCTTCTTCGGAAAATCCAACGCCATCCACTTTTAAGCTGAAAGAAGTTGTTCCCAAAGCTTCGCTTCCCAACAGACGTCCCAAATTGAAACGTTTCGCCCGAACGCTGCCTTTATAAGAAATAAAATCCGGATCGTTCAAATCGCCCAAACGGAGATCGACCACGGCATTTCCCAACTGGGTAAAAATGGTTGATTCGGTCTGAAGGGTGTTCGACGTTACTTCCGCAAAACCTTCCAAGCGAATATTTCCCAGTGTGCGCAATTCGGTGGGCAACTTTTGCAATACTTCGGGGAGCAACCCAACCAAATCATAATAATTACTGGAAAGTTGATCAAAATCGCCGGTTACTTTAAAATTTTCCGGACCGGAAAAAAGACCTTCCAAATGCACTTTGCCATCCACCACGCTACGAGCCATACCATTCAAATGAAAATCGGACAAGACGAAATCATTCAAAGTTCCGTCCATTTTTCCTTTTAAAACCAGACTTTCATCATCGCCAAACCCGGTATAAAACTGATTCAAATCCTGCAAGGAAATTTTCGATTCGTCGAAAACTACCTGAAAATCCACTTCATTTTCAAAATCCGAAAAATTTTCCAACGTGTAATCCAAGACCACATCGGCATTCAGAGAAGAAGTTGGTGTTCGCAATTTCAAATTTTCGGCTTTCATCCCCGTTGGCGAATAACTAAAATCAGTGGAAAGATTTTGGATTTCCAATCCGCGCTTTTCTTTGGCGTTCAATGTATTTAAGGAAACGGAAATTTTGCTTCCATTAATATTGAAATTGGAAGCATCAATATTCAGGCTGTCCAATCCGATAATCAAGGGCGAATCCAGATTTTCATCGGTATAGCTAAATTCGCCATCGGTGATAATGGCATGATCCAAACTCAGAAGGAAATCCTTTTTCTTTTTGAGCGTATCGGTCTGGAACTTGCTGGTGAATATCCCGAAATTGTCGGTTTTTTCACCTTTATAGCGGCGTATATCAAAAACCAAATTATCGACAGCGGCGTTTCCCAGCACCGGATTTCCGGATAAAATTCCTGAAAGGCTTAAAATTGAAGTACGGACTTCATCGGAGTAAATCAAGGTATCTTTATGATGATCTAAAATTAGCACCTCTTCCAGCCAAACCGTTCCGTCGTAAGAGAGGCCGAGTTTTTCGACGTGCATGTTCACGTCATAGGTTTCGTTCAAATTATTGATAAGTTTTCCGGCAACCGAAGTTTGAACGGCGGGAATGGAAAATACGAGCACCAAAATGAGAAAAAGCAGCAAAATTGCCACTATGATCCGCGTTAGTATTTTGAAAAACTTTTTAATTGCTGCGTTGGTTTAAATAAATCTTGATGCGGAGGTTTTCTTGGAATTAGCTTAATTTTGTGCTCGGTTGAGTTAAGCAAAATTTTTACAAAACCTATTCACTGCTACAAATCTAAGTAGGTTTATTAACAATACGAACAATTTTTATGCCTAAAAATTCATAATGATTTCTAAAAATATTTTTATACTGGGAATTGAATCTTCCTGTGATGATACGGCGGCGGCAGTGCTTAACAATGGAAAAGTGCTCAGCAATATCGTGGCTACCCAAGAAATACACAAAAAATACGGCGGGGTTGTGCCCGAATTGGCTTCGCGGGCCCACCAACAAAATATCGTTCCGGTGGTTCACGAAGCCTTAAAGGAAGCAGGTATCAAAAAAGAAGATTTGCATGCGATTGCCTTCACCCGAGGTCCGGGATTGCTGGGATCTTTGCTGGTCGGTACTTCGTTTTCCAAATCTTTGGCACTCGGATTGGGAATTCCATTAATCGAAGTGAATCACATGCAGGCGCATATCTTGGCACATTTTATTGAAGAACCCGGATTTTCAAAACCCAAATTTCCATTTTTGGCAATGACGTTAAGCGGAGGCCACACGCAAATTGTTCGTGTAAATTCTTATTTCGACATGCAGGTAATTGGAGAAACTTTGGATGATGCCGTGGGCGAAGCTTATGATAAATGCGGAAAAATGTTGGGGCTCTCATTTCCCGGTGGGCCACAAATTGACAAAGCTGCCAAACTGGGCGATCCCAAAGCTTTTTCATTTTCGAAGCCCAAAGTAAAAGGATTGGATTTTAGTTTCAGCGGATTGAAAACCGCGGTACTTTATTTCTTGCAGCGCGAGAAAGAGAAAAACCCGAAATTTGTTGAAGAACAACTCGCCAACATTTGCGCTTCCTTTCAATATACGGTGGTAGAAATTTTGATGGACAAACTGAAAAAAGCCGTCAAACAAACCGGAATAAAACAAATCGCAATTGGTGGTGGGGTTTCGGCAAACAGTGGCATTCGCACCGCATTGTTGGAAGCTGAAAAAGAATATGGCTGGAAAACTTATGTTCCCAAATTTGCTTATACAACCGATAATGCGGCCATGATCGCAATTGTCGGTTACTACAAATTTTTGGAAGGAAATTTTTCGGAACAATCGGTAACGGCAAAAGCGCGTTATTCCCTTTAAAACGATATTTTATTATCTTTAAAGCAGTCAAATCCACAGTAAAAAACCATTTATGCAATTATTCTACCATCCGGAAATGGGAATAAATTCCAAAGAAATTTCATTTGATCGGGAAGAAAGCAAGCATATTTCCAAGGTACTTCGTAAAAAAGAAGGTGATATTTTAAAAGTTACCAATGGAAAAGGGGTATTGTTTAATATGGAAATCATTCAATTTCAGAATCATCGGCTAACTGGAAAAATTTTGGAATATGAAGTCGAAAAACCCAAGCCCTACCAACTTCATCTTGCCGTGGCCCCTACCAAAATGAACGATCGGTTTGAATGGTTTTTGGAAAAGGCAACCGAAATCGGAGTGGACGAAATCACACCGATTTTATGCGATCATAGCGAACGAAAAAACATTAAAAAAGACCGGTTCGAACGTGTTTTGCAAAGTGCCATGAAACAATCACTGCATTATACATTGCCCATTTTAAACGATTTGACACCGTTTTCGGAGTTTGTGAAAACTGCAAAAAATGATCAACTCTTTATCGCGCATTGCGAAGAACAACAAAAATTTTCGTTGCAAACAATGGTGAATCCCATGAAAAACAGTAGTATTTTGATTGGCCCGGAAGGCGATTTTTCTGCACAAGAAATTGATTTGGCCTTGCAAAATGGATTTTCCGCAGTAAGTTTGGGAAATAGCAGACTCCGAACGGAAACCGCGGCCATTGTAGCTTGTCACACCGTTGCCCTCATTAATGAAATTCCATTGCCATGAAAAAGTTGTTTTTTTTAATTTCTCTTGTGTCTATTTTTCAACTTTCAGGACAGGAAATTGCCTTGCTGAAATATAACGGGGGCGGCGACTGGTATGCCAACCCGACTTCACTGCCCAATTTGATTGCGTTTTCCAATGAAACTATTCATACTTCCATTGTTTCCGAACCCGCAACTGTGGAACCCGGCAGTCAGGCTATTTTTCAATATCCGTTTGTGCATATGACGGGGCACGGGAACGTCTTTTTCAATGAAGACGAGGTTCAAAATTTACGCGATTATCTTTTAAGTGGCGGCTTTCTTCATGCTGACGATAATTATGGAATGGACGAATATATTCGGCGCGAAATAGCCAAGATATTCCCCGATGAAGAACTTGTGGAGCTACCTGCCGACCATCCGATATTTTCATCCTTTTTTACTTTTGAAAATGGATTGCCAAAAATTCACGAACATGATGGAAAGCGACCTCAAGCATTTGGTGTGTTTCATAGAGGCCGGCTGATGCTTCTTTATACCTACGAAAGCGATTTGGGCGATGGATGGGAAAATCCGGAAGTGCACAATGATCCGGAAGCCGTGCATTTAAAAGCTTTGCAAATGGGCGCGAATATTCTTGCCTATATTTTCAAACATTAAAAAGCCCCCAATCTTTTTAAAAATTAAGTTTTTCTTAAACGCAGGTAGTGAAAATTATCCTATTTTTAGAAAATAATTTTTTCCAAACGAGTTGACTTCAAAAAGTATTACATACGGAATTTTACGGGCAATAGCAATTCTGGTTGGAGTGGTACTGCTTTGCTACTTTCTGTATGAAATTCAATCCATCATTGCCTATATTCTTATTGCTGCCGTAATTTCACTCATTGGCCGCCCATTGGTTTTCTTTCTGAAAAACAACCTGCGTTTTCCCAATATGTTGGCTGTAATTTCAGTTTTAATACTGGTTTTGGCTTTTTTCATCGGCTTGATTGCGTTGTTCATTCCAATCATTTTGCAGCAAAGCGAAAATATTGGGCAAATTGACATGAACGCGTTTCGATCGGATCTAAGTTCGTTGAACCTCCAAATCAAAGAATATTTAGGCGTGAAAGAACTCGACTTGGTGCAACTTTTCAAGCATACTTCTTTTTTCCAAAAAATGGACGTGAAAATAATTCCGGAGTATATCGATGTATTTTTCGGAAGTCTGGGCACGGCCTTGGTTGCTATTTTTGCCATAATATTCATTTCCTTTTTTCTATTGAAAGACAGCAAATTACTATTGAACAGCATTCTTGTTTTTTCCAATCACGGTGATGAAGAGCGTTTCCAACGAGTTTTCATGAAAATAAAGAACTTACTTTCCCGCTATTTTGTGGGACTTTTTCTACAAATTCTTGTACTCTTCTTGCTATACACGGTTTTGCTGGTGGTTTTTGAAGTCGATAACCCAATTGCCATTGCGTTTATTTGCGCATTTCTGAATATTGTTCCGTACCTCGGGCCTATTGTTGCCGGAGTACTTATGCTGCTTTTTGTGTTTTCAAGCAACTTGGGGGCCGATTTTTCCACAGTGATTCTACCCCGTGCGCTCTATGTTCTGGGCGGTTATTGCCTCGCCCAAATGGTGGACAACCTTATTAGCCAACCGTTGATTTTTGGTAAAAGCGTGCGTTCGCATCCATTGGAAATTTTTCTTGTCATACTTATTTCCGGTTTTCTTTGCGGTATTCCGGGAATGATCGTGGCCATTCCTTTTTACACCGCTATGAAAGTTATCGCCAAAGAATCCTTAAGCGAATATAAAATCGTTAAAAAGCTAACCCGCAATATGTGATTTTGAACAAACTGTTGTTACAACCAAAAATTCAAGATTTCATCCGAAAACATTATAAGGAAGATGTGGCGCAATTTATTTTGAAAGGAAGTCCTTTTCAGGAAGTTTCCGCTCAAGATATCGCCACGCAATTGGAAGGAAAGAAAAAGGCTGAGAAAAAATTGCCAACTTGGTTTTCTTCTGAAACTATTCTATATCCCAAGAAATTGAATCTGGCGCAAACTTCTTCAGAAATTACCGCAGGGTACAAATCGCGGTTGGTAGCTGGAAAAAGTTTGGTGGACATCACCGGCGGATTTGGTATCGATAGTTTCTTCTTTTCAAAAAAGATTCCGCATGTTGTTCATTGTGAAATCAATAAAGAAATATTGCATTTGGCGCAACACAATTTCAGTGTTTTAAATCCGAAGGGGAAAATTGAATTTTTTTTGGGAAATGGAATTGAATTCCTTCAGAAAACCCCGCAATCTTTCGATTGGATATACATCGATCCATCACGCCGAACAAAATCAGGAAAAAAGGTGTTTCGGCTCGAAGATTCCGAACCGAACATTCTTGAAAACCTGCCGCTTCTTTACAAGAAAGCAGCACATATTTTAATAAAAACTTCCCCACTTTTAGATATCGAATATGGCATTTCAGCCTTCCAAAACGTGTTGGAAATTCACGTGGTGGCGGTTTCAAATGAAGTAAAGGAATTGCTGTGGATTTTGTCGCCAAAGCTTTTCGAAAATGAAATCAAACTTAAGACCGTCAATTTTTTAGCAGAAAAAGAAGTTGTTTTTACCGGAAATTTTTCCGAAGAACAGCAAGCGCAAAGCACATTTTCGGAACCTTTGAATTATTTATATGAACCAAATTCGGCAATTTTGAAATCGGGAATGTTCAATTTATTGTCAGCAAATTTGAACATTCCGAAATTGCATCCGAACTCACATTTATACACCTCTGAAAACCGGATCGATTTTCCCGGAAGGATTTTTAGGATTCAGCAAACCTTAGCCTTTAAACCGAAAATGCTGAAAAAGGAATTAAAAATGGAAAAAGCCAACATCAGCACACGAAATTTTCCCAAGAGTGTCGAGCAGTTGAAAAGCCAATTGAATTTAAAAGACGGCGGCGAACAGTATTTATTTTTCACTACGGATTTGAATGAGAAGAAAATTGTTTTGAATTGCGAGAAATAAAAAGACTATCCTTCATATTCCTGCGCCCTCACAGGTTTCAATTTTTCCCGTACCACATCCATTTCTTCCTTACCAATTACCATAAAAACCAGGGTATGCATTTCCGAAACATGTTCGATTCCCGTAATATTGAAGCGGGTGTTTTCGCGTTTTATAAAATCTATTAAATGAATTTCGTGGTGTTGGGCGATTTTTTCTGCCGCCGGTCCACGAAAATCCCAAATCAACTTTATTTTTTCAGGCCATTCCGATTGATCCATTGCAATTTAATTTTATGCAAAGATGCTTTCTTTTGAATAAAATTCCTCGGGCATTCATAAAATTTTTCGACTTATGAAGCGTTAATTTAATCGTTTGCAGAACGCTTTGGTTTTCTTATTTTTGCGCACGGTTCTTTAAAAATTATAAGGTCGATGAAATTAAAAAATTTGTTTACGCTCTTCTTTTTAAGTATTTCGTTTTCATTTTTTGGCCAAACACAAAAAGAAGTCCTTTTTACGGTGGACGGCGATCCGGTTTATGTGGAAACCTTCAAACGCATGTATTTGAAAAATCAAGATTTGATTGAAGGAAAATCGAAAACAAACCTTGAGGATTACCTTGATCTTTACATCGACTATAATTTAAAAATAAAAGAAGCCAAAGCGCAAAAATTGAATGAAAAAGCCTCTTTCCTAAACGAATTCAATAAATATCGCGCTCAACTTTCCCAAAAATATATTACAGAAAGTGAAGTCACCGAAGAATTGGTCCGCGAAGCCTACGACCGTTTGAAAACCGCCGTCAACGCCAGCCATATCCTAATTGCAGTAAATCCGAATGCGAGTCCCGAAGACACCTTGAAGGCATACAACCGCGTTTTGGAAATACGAAAGGAAATTCTGAACGGAAAACCATTTTCGAAAGCGGCTGGGGAATATTCCGATGACACATCAGCCCAAAAAAATGGGGGGGATTTAGGTTGGTTCCGGGTTTTTAAAATGGTTTATCCTTTTGAAACGGCAGCTTACAATACCAAGATCGGGGAAATTTCCATGCCAATACGAACACAATTTGGGTATCATTTAATAAAGGTGAACGACAAGCGTCCCGCACTTGGCAAGGTGAAAGTGGCACATATTATGTTGTTCGAAAATGGAAGCGATTCGGTGCCCGAACCCGAAAAACTGATTTTCGATCTGTACAATCAGTTGAAAAACGGCGCCGATTTTACAAGTCTCGCAAAAAAATATAGCGAAGACAAAAATTCAGCGGCAAATGGTGGGGAACTGAACTGGTTTGAACCCAGTGATCTGTTGGTGAAAAATTTTGGTGAGGTTGCTTTTTCTTTGAAAAACCCGGGCGATATTTCCGAACCTTTTCAAACAAAATTCGGTTGGCATATTGTGAAACTTATTGAGAAAAAACCGGTTGGGGATTTGGAAGAAAACAAAGCCGAATTGGAGAAGAAAATCAAAAACGACTCACGCGCGCATTTGATCAGTGATTCGATGTTCCGAGAACTTCGGGAAAAATATAACATCAAAAAAAATCAAAAAGTTCTCGATTTTTTCCATTCGTTCGTAACCGACAGTATCTTAAATAATACTTGGAAATTGGACACAACTTCCCTTCCCCAAAAAAATAGTGTTGAAATTGGAAACGAGGCCAAAACATATTCCGATTTCGCAAAATATATCAATCGTCGGCAAAAAGCACCACATGCGTTTAAGGATAAAAACAAACTGATCGATCAATGGTACCACGATTTCGTGAACAACACGGTTTTGGATTATCATCGGGCGCATTTGGAAGAATCAAATCCGGAATTTGCAGCCATTGCCAAAGAATATTACAACGGACTTTTGCTTTTCGATTTAATGGAACAGCAAATTTGGGCACCGGCAAAAAAAGATTCTTTGGAGCTGAAAAAATATTTTAAAAAGAACCACAAAAAGTACGATTCCGATAAATTGGAAGACGTACGCGGAACGGTGCAAAACGATTACCAGAAATATTTGGAAGACCGCATGATGAAAGGACTGCGTAAAAAATACGATGTGGAAATCAATCAGGAAAATTGGGAAAAACTAAAAGCAGATTTTGAAAAAACGAAGTAATTACATTCTTCTTTTTTGGTTGGTTTTTTCGCTGTATGGGTGCGAAAAAGTTCCGAAGGAAGCAGTGGCCCGCGTGAACAACACATTTTTGTACCGCGAAGATATTGCCGATTTGGTAAGTAAGGAAATTTCACCTTTGGACAGCGCCTTGATCGTTTCAAATTACATAAAAAATTGGATCAGTGAACAAGTACTTTTGGATCGGGCAAAATTAAACCTACCGGAAGAAACCCAGAAAAAGTTTAAAGTATTGGTTGCCGACTATGGAAAAAGTTTGCTCATAAAAGCATATAAAGACGCATTGGTGGAACAAAATTTGGATACGCTTTTAAGTGATGCGGCCATTTCCTCTTTTTATGAAGAACATAGCGATATGTTTTATTTGAACGAGAACCTTATAAAATTGCGTTATATCCATTTGAACGATTCCCTTTCCAATTTTGAAAAAGTGAAAAAGGAATTCAAAGATTTTTCGGAAGAAGATAGGAAACATTTGCTCGATCAAGCCTTGCAGTTTAATTCCTATTCGTTCAACGATTCTGTTTGGGTGAGTGAATTAAAGGTTTACGAACAGATAAAACCCTTGACCCCGAAAAACGATCAAGGACTTTTAAAAAAATCAAATTTTATACAACTTGAAGATTCATTAGGAGTATATTTGATTTTTGTAAACGATGTGCTTCCTCGAAACGAAAAAGCCCCTCTAAACTACGTAAAACCAACCATTCGGCAAATTTTATTGCATAAAAGAAAACTGGAATTGGCAAAAGAATTGGAACAAGAAATTAAAAATGATGCATTTGAAAAAGAACAAATTGAAATTTATAATTAACCCGTTTTTTCTATTCGTTTGGGCCTTGGGTTTCCCCTTTTTTTGCACGGCCCAAATAACCGATCCGGCTGCCGAAAATCAAGCGGCGGACACAACATCGATTGATCGCCCGACAATGACAGCGGAATTTCCGATGGATGCCGACAGCCTTGCACAAGCGAGCACAGTTGCAAAAGATTCCGTTCCCTTTGAGCCATTTAAAATTGATGGAGTGGCGGCGGTTATCGGCGAAAGGCTTATTTTGGAAAGCGATATTCAGAAAATGTATGCCGATTTGGAAAGCCAGGGTATTCCCACAGCCGATATCACTGATTGTCAACTGGCAGAACGCCTGATGAAAAACAAATTGTACGCGCACCAAGCCATTCAAGATAGTCTGGTGATCGATGACGCAAAAATTCAAGCCATGACCAACCAGCGCATCGACTATTTTATCGATCAGATTGGAAGCATGAAAAAGCTGCTTGACTTTTATAACATGGGAAGCGAAAATGAATTGCGAACCAAATTATTCGAAATTGCAAAGGAATCGGAACTCAGCAGAATGATGCAGGAAAAAGTTGTCGAAGATGTTGAAATCACACCCGAAGAAGTACGAACATTTTTCAAAAATATTCCGGAAGATGAACGACCGGAATTTGGAGATGAAGTGGAAATTGCCCAAATTGTGATCGAACCCGAAGTACCGCAAGAAGAAGTACAGAAAGTGATTGACAAATTAAACAAATTCCGCAACGAAATATTGTCAGGGGAATCGACTTTCGCCACGAAAGCCGTGTTATATTCCGACGATCCCGGAACGAGCAGCAGCGGAGGCGCCATTACCCTTACCCGCGATTCGCGTTTTGTTCAAGAATTCAAAGATGTGGCTTTCAGCTTGCAAGAAGGGGAAATAAGCAAACCCTTCAAAACAGAATTTGGTTACCATATTTTAGAAGTTGAAAAAATTCGCGGACAACAGATCGATGTACGCCATATATTGCTTATTCCCGCAGTCACTAAAAAAACCATTGAAGCTGCAAAACAAGAAATCGATAGTATCCGGGAATTGATTGTTTCCGGAAAAATGGATTTTAAGGAAGCGGCACGCAAATTTTCCGATCAAAAGGAAACACGGGAAGATGGTGGAAAATTAATCAACCCATTGACCGGCGACACGCGATTCGAGCAAACAAAGGTCGATCCATCCATTTATAACCAGGTCGTGGACTTGAAGGAAGGACAAGTTTCCGGGGTAATAACCGACAACGACCGGCTTGGGAAACTGTTTTATAAAATCGTTACCGTGCTTCACCGCTATCCGGCCCATGTCGCCAATTATGCACAAGATTTCACCAAAATCAAGGATTTGGCCTTAACCGAAAAAAAATTGGATGTAATTGATAAATGGCAAGAAGAAACCATTAAAAACACTTATATAAAAATCAATGGAAAATACCGCGATTGTGATTTCTTGACCGATTGGATCAAAAATTAAGGCGGAAAAAATATTCTCCACAAAAATAAAATTTCATGTCCGACGTAGCAGCAATTGAAGCTTTGGTACAAAAACATGCCGAGCTAAAAAAAGAAATTTCCAAAGTAATCGTTGGCCAAGATTTGGTTCTGGAACAAATTTTACTTTCTATATTTTCGGGTGGTCACGCCCTGCTCATTGGTGTTCCCGGACTTGCGAAAACCTTAATGGTCAATACCATTGCCCAAGCGCTTGGATTGGATTTTAAACGGGTTCAATTCACCCCAGACCTGATGCCAAGCGATATTCTGGGTTCTGAAATATTGGATGAAAACCGAAATTTTAAATTCATAAAGGGACCCATTTTTGCAAATATCATTTTAGCTGACGAAATCAACCGCACACCGCCTAAAACCCAGGCAGCCTTGTTGGAAGCGATGCAAGAACGATCCGTTACCATTGCCGGAAAAAACTATCCACTGGGAAAACCTTACTTCGTTTTGGCCACACAAAATCCCATTGAACAAGAAGGAACTTATCCGCTGCCCGAAGCACAATTGGACCGGTTCATGTTCGCCATTAATTTGGAATATCCAAGTTTCGAAGAAGAAGTTCAAGTTGTAAAAAACACCACCACGGACCATACGGCAACTGTGAATCCATTGTTTAAAGCACAAGAAATTGTTGATTTTCAGCATTTGATACGTCGAATTCCCGTTGCTGACAATGTAGTGGAATATGCAGTGAATTTGGTTGGAAAAACAAGGCCTGCAGGCAATTCCGCACCCGAAATTGTCAAAGAATACATCGACTGGGGAGCTGGCCCGCGGGCGTCACAAAACCTAATCTTGGCCGCCAAATCGCATTCCGCACTACATGGAAAATTTTCTCCCGATATTGAAAATGTACGCTTTGTTGCCAAAGGGATTTTGCGCCATCGCATCATAAAAAATTATAAGGCTGAAGCGGAAGGAATCAGTGAAGAAAAAATTATAGAAAGTTTATTCTAAAATTTTTTTCTAATTATTTCCATAAATCGAAATTGTTCTTTTTTCATTCGAACATAAATTTATTCTTCAAACTATCAATTTCCCATTTAATTACGTTGAATTTCTTCATTACGTAAAAATTTCGTGATGAATTTCCATTTTTGATAAATTAATAATGTCATATTCAAAATTTCTTTGAATAATTTTAAATCTTGAAATATTTTTGTAATTTCGCCTAACCAAAAAAAGAACGGATTTTTTATGGCAAGATTCTTTTTTCCCTAGCAACAAATCCGATCAAAAATTTAGAAAAACCTAAAATTTATAAAAAATGGCATACGACATCGAAATGATCCAGAAAGTATATTCCACAATAAAACAGCGCGTTGACCGAGCGCGCACCGTGGTTGGCCGGCCATTGACACTTTCCGAAAAAATACTTTATTCACATTTATGGGCCGGAATGCCAACTCAAGCTTTTGAGCGTGGCAAAGATTATGTCGATTTTGCGCCGGACCGTATTGCATGCCAAGATGCCACTGCACAAATGGCTTTGTTGCAATTTATGCAAGCCGGTAAAAAACAAGTTGCCGTTCCCACTACGGTTCATTGCGATCATTTGATACAAGCCAAACAAGGTGCAAAAATTGATTTGATGCGCGCCAACGAAACCAGCAACGAAGTTTTTGACTTTTTGGGATCCGTTTCCAACAAATACGGAATCGGCTTTTGGAAACCCGGTGCGGGAATTATACACCAAGTGGTTTTAGAAAACTATGCCTTTCCAGGAGGAATGATGATTGGCACGGATTCACATACGGTAAATGCCGGTGGACTCGGAATGGTTGCTGTGGGAGTTGGTGGTGCCGATGCGGTGGATGTTATGGCTGGAATGCCTTGGGAACTAAAATTCCCCAAATTAATCGGTGTAAAACTAACCGGTAAATTGAACGGTTGGACCGCGTCCAAAGATGTTATTTTGAAAGTTGCAGGAATTCTTACTGTAAAAGGCGGAACCGGTTCAATAGTGGAATATTTCGGGGAAGGTGCCAAAAACCTTTCATGCACCGGAAAAGGAACAATTTGCAATATGGGGGCCGAAATTGGTGCGACCACTTCCACTTTCGGTTATGATGATTCGATGGAACGTTTTCTCCGTGCAACAAACCGTGATGATGTGGCTGATGCAGCCAATGAAGTAAGGGAATATTTAACCGGTGATCCAGAAGTTTACAAAAACCCGGAACAGTATTTCGATGAAATAATTGAAATAAATCTTTCAGAATTAAAACCACATTTGAACGGACCTTTCACGCCGGATTTGGCAACGCCTATTTCCGAAATGAAAGAAAAAGCCGTGGAACACGATTGGCCAATAAAGGTTGATTGGGGGCTTATTGGTTCATGCACAAACTCCTCTTATGAAGATTTGACGCGGGCCGCATCAGTCGCCAAACAAGCCGTGGATAAAAAAATTAAACCAAAATCCGATTTCGGGATCAATCCGGGCTCAGAACAAATTCGCTTTACAGCGGAACGCGATGGATTGCTTCAAATTTTTGAAGATTTGGATGCCACAATTTTTACCAACGCTTGCGGCCCGTGCATTGGCCAGTGGGACAGAAGCGACCGAAAAGGCGATGAAAAAAACACCATTGTTCATTCTTTTAACCGAAATTTTTCGAAACGCGCCGATGGAAATCCCAACACCCATGCTTTTGTAGGTTCGCCTGAAATGGTGGCCGCAATCGCCATTTCGGGCCGGCTTGATTTCGATCCGACACGCGACAGTTTACTAAATGAAGATGGAGTGGAAGTAATGCTGGAAGAACCACAAGGCGTGGAATTACCGCCTTCAGGTTTCGATGTGGATGATGCCGGCTATGTGGAACCAATGCTGGATGGCAGTTCCGTGGAAATAAACGTTGCTGAAAACAGCGAACGTTTGCAATTGCTCACTCCTTTTGAACCGTGGGATGGGGAAAATTTAATGGGTGCAAAGCTGCTGATCAAAGCCCATGGAAAATGTACCACCGATCATATTTCCATGGCGGGACCATGGCTACGTTTCCGTGGACATTTAGACAATATTTCCAATAATTGCTTGATCGGTGCAGTGAATGCTTTCAATATGAAAACCAACTTTGTGAAAAATCAAATCACAGGCAATTACGAAGGTGTGCCGCAAACCGCTCGAATGTATAAAGAAGCGGGAATTGCTTCGGTTGTGGTTGGCGATCATAATTATGGGGAAGGTTCTTCGCGCGAACATGCTGCCATGGAACCACGACATTTGGGTGTAAAAGTGGTTTTGGTTAAATCGTTCGCACGAATACACGAAACCAATTTGAAAAAGCAAGGTATGCTAGGAATTGTTTTTGAAAATGAAAAGGATTACGATTTAATTCGGGAAGATGACATTTTCAATTTTATTGATTTGGAAAATTTTGCCCCGGAAACCCCATTGACAATAGAACTCGAACACAGCGATGGGACGAAGGATATTTTTAAGGCAAATCACACCTATAATGAAGCCCAGATTGCTTGGTTTCGCGAAGGAAGTGCGCTGAACCTTATAAAAAAAGAGAATGCAGTCGCCTAAATTTTGATGAAAACAATAAAAAAACCGTTCAAACTTTTGAACGGTTTTTTTGTTGATGATAAATCCGGAATGTAGCCAGGTTTAATTAAAGTACTTCGGATCATGAAGTAATCACAATTTTATCCCATAAAATTTTCTTATTCGCGTACCGGTTGATTGAGCAGTAAATCGAGGTACAAATTCACCTTTTCTTTCAAATCCTTCCTCGGAACAATGAAATCCAAAAACCCGTGTTCCAAAAGAAATTCGGCACTTTGAAAACCTTCTGGAAGATCTTGACCTGTTGTGTCGCGCACCACGCGAGGACCGGCAAAACCGATTAAAGCACCGGGCTCCGAAATATTTATATCGCCCAACATGGCAAATGAGGCCGTTGTTCCGCCGGTAGTGGGATCGGTGCACAAGGAAATATATGGAATTCGTTTTTCAGCCAATTGCGCCAACTTTACCGAAGTTTTTGCGAGTTGCATCAATGATAAAGCAGCTTCCATCATGCGCGCGCCCCCCGATTTGGAAATAATCATTAATGGAATATTATTTTTAAGGGAATAATCTGCCGCACGGGCAATTTTTTCTCCAACAACCGAACCCATTGAACCACCGATAAACCGGAAATCCATACAAGCCACAACCAAATCTTTTCCTTTGGATTTTCCTACTGCTGTACGGATTGCATCTTTGAGTCCCGTTTTTTGCTCCGCTTCTTTCAAGCGATCGACATATTTCTTGGTGTCTTCAAAGTTCAACGGATCTTTAGATGACAAATTTGGATCAAGTTCTTCGAATTGGTTTTCATCAAATAAAATTTCAAAATATTCTTTGCTTCCAATTCGCACATGATAGCCGTCTTCCGGACTAACATAGAAATTCCTTTCCAATTCTTCGGCATCGATTATTTTTCCCGTGGGCGATTTGTACCAAAGTCCTTTTGGCACATCCTTTTTATCTTCCGTCGCCGTTTGTATTCCTTTTTTTGTTCTCGTAAACCAAGCCATCTTTTCAGTTTTGAATTATGAATTATGAATTTTGAATTGGGGAATTTATATTCCTAATCCTGAATTCTCAATTCTGAATTATTAAAGCGTATTCACATTGTTCAAATCTTCAAAAGCCTTTTTAAGTCGGGCTTTAAAAGTCTGTTCGCCTTCGCGCAGCCATTTTCTTGGATCATAATGTTTCTTGTTGGGCACGTCCGGACCATCAGGATTTCCGATTTGGGATTTCAAATATTCAATATTTTTGACCATATAATCACGAACTCCTTCGGTAAATGCATACTGCAAATCGGTATCAATATTCATTTTAATTACACCATAACTTATTGCTTCCCGAATTTCTTCCAACGAAGAACCACTTCCACCGTGAAACACGAAATCGATGTGATTTTTTCCTACTCCATATTTTTTGGAAATATATTCTTGCGAATTTTTCAGGATTTCAGGAGTAAGTTTTACATTTCCGGGTTTGTAAACGCCGTGAACATTTCCGAAGGCAGCGGCTATGGTAAATTGGTCGCTTATTTTGCTCAATTCTTCATACGCATACGCAACCTCTTCCGGTTGTGTGTAAAGTTTTGAATCGTCCACGCCGGTATTATCGACCCCATCTTCTTCTCCACCGGTTATTCCCAACTCAATTTCCAAGGTCATTCCCATTTTGC
>DASSWN010000154.1:0-2197 GCA_035704905.1 Flavobacteriaceae bacterium | reverse complement strand
TTTGGTGGGTTTCATACGAAGCATTTGCAAAAAAACGATGATTGGGCGTTAACGGATTTTGTTTCCTTCCACCCAAATAAGTTGTTTCAACATCGTAAAATTTGTAAGCCAACCGCATATCAAAATGCTCAAAAGCATTGTAATTAAACTCAACCTGAAAATTATTCGAATAACTTTCACCATCCAAATTATAAAAATTGATTTCTGAAGGGTTTTCCCAATCCACAACTATCTGGTTAACAAAATCGGTTCTGTAAAAATCGAAAGTTACATCCGCCTTTCTATTGAAAAGATTGAAGCCCTGCATATACGAAGCTCCATAATTCCAAGCAATTTCAGGGTCCAACCCATAAATTTCGCCACCGTTCCCCAAAATATTCAGGCTGCGCGAAGTAGCAAAAAGCTGTTGGTTTTCAGTAAAAATATTTGCACTCCGTTTTCCTCTTCCCGCTGAAATTCTAAAAGCAGATTTCTCCCAAGGCGCATAACGCAAATGAAAACGAGGCGTCAAGAAAGTTCCCAATCTATTGTGAACATCGGCCCGAATTCCGGCAGTAAAATTCAAATCGCCCAAATTGTCAAAATTGTATTCAAAAAAAGCGCCAACAGAATTTTCTATTCTACTGAAATTTTCAGTCAAAACCAATTCGTCATACCCATCATAAGTGGCGCTAAGTCCAGTTTTTATTTTGTGTCGCGAATCGCTGATGATTGAATTGTATAATAAATTGGCGTATAAACTATTATGCCGAATGTTGTAATCATTCACCCCAAAATAGGATTCCTGATCGTGATGGCTATAAGCCAGCTGCAATCCACCAGTTCGCCAAGGAATTTCCGGATTTACAAACCCAAACTTCCCCGAAACATCAAAACGCTGTGTTTTTATTTCGCTTCCCCAAGCGTTTGTGGTTCCACGATCGGTTTTTGGATTAAAGGATATTTGCCCTGTCTGCTTTTCATCATTCAAATACCTGAAATTAAAAAAACCAACATAACCGTTTTCAGTGTCGGTATATTGCCAGCGGTTCATCACGTTCACTTGTTGCATTAACGGCGCATCGAGAAAGGAATCGTCATTATTGTCAAATTCGGTTTCACGCAGATTTCCGTGAAGGTACAAGCCCGTGCTCCATCGCTCGCTAACTTTTGTGTTGAGATGCGTGTTCAGCTCAAAACGACCGTTGCCCGCACCATAAGCGTTTACAAAAAGCTTGTCATCGGTCGTGGGTTTTTGCAATTCGGCATTAATTTGCCCTGCAATACTTTCGTAACCATTAGTAACACTTCCCGCACCTTTGGTAATTTGAATGCTTTCAACCCAAGTTCCAGGAATAAAACTCAAACCATACGCCTGCGAAGCTCCACGGATACTCGGCACATTTTCAGTAGTTATTAAAATATAGGGGCTTGTTAGCCCGAGCATTTTTATTTGCCGCGTACCCGAAATAGCATCGGCAAAATTTACATCAATTGACGGGTTTGTTTCAAAACTTTCCGCCAAATTGCAGCAAGCTGCCTTCAAAAGCTCGGCGCTACTTACATTCAAAACATTCGCAGATTGAATATAAGAGCGAGAAGTTGCCTGCTGTCGCGCGGTAATTGTAACCTCATCCAGATTGGCAGTGGATACTAATGAATGTGAAATCTTCTTTCGGGAATCCACCGAAATTGTATCGGTTTTATAGCCCACAAAACTTACAACCAATTTTTTATATTCCGGCTTATAGGGAATTTCAAAATTACCGTCAAAATCGGTCACTGTTCCCACTTCGGTATCAAGCCAATAAACATTTGCACCGCTCAGCGGAACTTCTTGATTATTGCTATTTTCAGTAATGGTTCCCGTTATTTTTTCCTGTGAAAAAACACAAAAGGGAAGTATAAAAAGTATATATAATAGATTTTTCATGTTTTAAATTTTTGCGCTGCGCAGTCGCAGTGCATTAGTAATAACCGAAACCGAACTGAAACTCATAGCCAGCGCAGCAATCATCGGCGATAATAAAATTCCGAAAACCGGAAAGAGAACCCCTGCGGCTATTGGCACGCCAAGGACGTTATAAATCAATGCGAAAAATAAATTTTGTTTAATATTCCGCATTACTTTTTCACTCAAGTGAAATGCTTTCACTATGCCGTGCAAATCGCCTTTTACCAGAGTTATCCCGGCGCTTTCAATGGCTACATCGGTGCC
>DASSWN010000112.1:0-9429 GCA_035704905.1 Flavobacteriaceae bacterium | reverse complement strand
ATGGAATTATCAAAATTGGAAGGCTCCTACTCTACTTATGAAGGTTCCCCAATCAGCAATGGCGAATTCCAATATAACCTTTGGGGATTGCAGGATGAAGATTTAAGCGGTCGTTGGGATTGGGCCGATTTGCGCAAAAAGGTAAAAAAACACGGTGTTCGCAATTCGCTGTTATTGGCACCAATGCCCACCGCTTCCACATCGCAAATTTTAGGAAACAATGAAGCTTTCGAGCCATATACATCCAATATTTATACGCGCAGGGTACTTTCAGGAGAATTCATTGTGGTGAACAAACACTTGTTGGAAGATTTGGTGAAACTCGATCTTTGGACCGATGAAACAAAGGATGCGATCATGCGCGCCAACGGTTCCATTCAGCATATTGATATTATTCCACAAGAATTGAAAGATTTGTACAAAACCGTTTGGGAACTTTCTATGAAAGATATAATTGATATGTCGCGTCAACGAGGCTATTTCATTGATCAATCGCAATCCCTGAATTTATTTATGGAAGGAGCCACAATGGCCAAATTGACTTCTATGCATTTTTATGCTTGGAAAAGTGGCTTAAAAACCGGAATGTATTATTTGCGCACAAAATCAGCTGTCGATGCCATAAAATTCACCCTGAAAAAGGAAAAAAAATCAAACGACCTGCAAGAAGTTGCCAAGAAAGCTGCCTCCACATTTCAGGAAGAACAAGAAAAGAAACAAACCAAAAAACCGGTTCAGGTTGAAAACAGTTCGCTGTCTCCCGAAGAATTGCGTTCCATAATTCAACAATCGAAAGAGGCCGAAGGAGATGATTGTTTAATGTGCGGTTCTTGAATAGTTATGAGTTAGGCGTTATGAGTTATGAGTTCCTCCATAGTTCATTTTTGCGCAAAAATCACAAAATCATATTTATATATTTTGAATTAACCATTTCACTCAATCACCAATTAACTTTTTAACTCTTTAACTCTTAAATCATTTGAACTGGGAACAACTTCTTTCGTTGAAACGTCACGGCGACAAACACAAAAGGCTTCGCCGTGAACAAGACGAAACGCGGCTCGGTTTTGAAGTCGATTATGACCGAATCATTTTCTCACCGGCTTTTCGAAGTTTGCAGGACAAAACTCAAGTTATTCCGCTTTCAAAAACCGGATTCGTGCATACGCGGTTGACCCATAGTTTGGAAGTTTCTGTGGTTGGGCGTTCATTGGGTCGAATAGTCGGAAAGGAAATTTTGAAACGACATCCACATTTGGAAAGCGTTCACGGTCATCATTTCAATGATTTCGGTGCAATTGTCGCCGCCGCTGCTTTGGCGCACGACATTGGGAATCCACCATTTGGACATTCCGGCGAAAAAATAATTGGTGATTACTTTAAAAGAGGAAAAGGAAAACGTTTCAAAGACCAACTTTCGGAAGCCCAATATCACGATTTAAAAAATTTTGAAGGCAATGCGAATGGTTTCAAATTGCTCACCGAAAGCAAAAATGGCGCAGATGGTGGCCTTCGTCTTTCTTATGCCACTTTGGGCGCATTCATAAAATATCCAAAAGCTTCTTTACCAAGCCAACCTTCTGGCCATATTGCCGACAAGAAATTCGGTTTTTTCCAAACTGAAAAAGAAAGCTTTGAAGAAATAGCGCATGAATTGGGGCTACAGAAAAGCGACCATAAATGGAATCGGCATCCATTGGCTTTTCTGGTGGAAGCTGCCGATGACATTTGTTATACCATTATAGATTTTGAAGACGGCATAAATTTGGGCTTGATCGAAGAAGAATCCGCTTTGGAAAATCTGATCAGATTGGTGCAAAACAGCCTGAATACACAGAAATACAGGCAACTTTCCACAACAAAAGACCGGCTGGGCTATTTGCGTTCTTTGGCAATCAATAAACTCATTGAAGAAGCAGTCGAAATTTTTCTTTCCCATGAAATGGATATTATGAATGGGGAATTTGACGTTCCCTTGCTTAAAAAATCGAAATATACCGCCCAAATTGAAGATATTATTAATCTCAGCATAAAAAAAATATACCGCAGCAAAGAAGTCACGGGAAAAGAAATTGCGGGACATGCGATCTTGTTGAATTTGTTGCACACGTTCACCAAAACATTTGAAAATAAGCTCAATGACGACTGCTCTCATTACGATCAACTTATCATAAATGAACTATCGGATGGTTCGACATTCGAACAAACCTCCATTTATTCTGGATTGCTGGAAATATGCTGTTTCATTGCTTCGCTTACCGATGGAGCCGCGCTTCGTGAACATAAGAAATTAAACGGAATGGGAATGGAATTTTAAATTACCCCTTTGAATTTTCACTTCTTTAACATTTAACGTTTCTAAATTGGTGAAAGTGAATTTTATATCTACTTTAGGCGCCGATTAAAATCTTTTTTCAAATCAATAAATTCAATTCGTATAAGATGAAAAAAACCTATCCCAAATTACTCATGATTATTGTTGTACTGTGTTCCATTTCCACTTACGGACAACAAGATTATGTGGCCTCAATTCAGAGATATTTAGAAAAAAACAAATCGGAATATGGACTTTCTTCCAGCGATTTTTCCGATTTAAAAGTGGTCGATCATTACTATACAGAAAGTATGGATTTGGAAAATGTGTACGCCATTCAAGAAATCAATAACCTTCCGGTTTTCAATGCAATAGGAAGTTTTGCCATTAAAAATGGAGAAGTTGTTTATTTTGGCAACAGTTTCCAAAGTAACTTGCGAAGCCGCGCGAATGGCGCCACTCCCACTCTATCGCCAGTCCAAGCCGTACTAAAAGCTGCACAAGCGTTGGATCTGTCGCAAAATGGAAACTTGGCTATTAATTCCCACGAAAGCACGAACGAATATATTCTTTCAAAAGGAGGAATATCCTTGGACGAAATCCCCGTTAAATTGGTTTATCAGCCAACGGAAAACGGAAACATACGATTGGCATGGGATCTTAGCATTCGAACCACAGATGGATTAAATTGGTGGAGTGTTCGTGTAGATGCACAAAATGGTAAAATTCTGGATCGTGGAAACTGGGTGGTATCATGCTCGTTTCCTGAAAATACAGCGAACTTCAGTTCAAAAAACAACCTGCGCAAAAAACAAGCTACAAAATCCGTTGTGTTGTTGGATGACGGATCACAATATAATATTTTTCCGCTTCCGGTAGAATCGCCACAGCACGGAGATCGATCAATTGTTTCGAATCCTGCCAACGATACAGCATCTCCTTACGGATGGCATGATATCGACGGTGCTGCGGGTGCAGAATTCACCATTACCCGCGGAAATAATGTATATGCCTATGAAAACCGCGATGGTGACGATCAGGTTGGGTATTCGCCGAATGGCGGTCCCACTTTGAATTTTGATTTCCCACTGAATTTAGATCAAGATCCTGAAGGATATTTGGATGCAGCTGTCACCAATTTGTTCTATATGAACAATATGATGCATGATATTTGGTATGTTTATGGTTTTACGGAACCTGCCGGAAATTTTCAGAACACAAATTATTCCACCTTTGGCCAAGGCAACGATTATGTAATTGCAAAAGCTCAAGACGGTGCCGATTTGGGTCCCGGCAACAATGCCAATTTCGCCACGCCACCAGATGGAAATCATGGTTTTATGCGCATGTTCACCTGGGATCCACCGGCAGGAACACCTGAAGTTTTGACCATTAATTCTCCTTCCGGTTTGGCCGGATCTTATAGCGGCACTTTAGCCGGCTTCGGACCTGAAATTCCTTTTGGTGGTATCACTTCCGATTTTGCTCTGGTTGTTGATGACAACAGTGCGGGAACTTCCACCGACCCGAACGATGGTTGTGATGTGATCACAAACAGCACTTCGGTTTCCGGTAAAATAGCAGTAATACGAAGGGGCGATTGCCAATTCGATTTCAAAGTTATGAACGCCCAAAATTCAGGTGCTATCGGTGTAATCATTGTAAATAATGAATCAGGGCTCATTACTATGGCGGGCGATGATCCTGCCGTTACAATTCCTGCCGTTCTAATTGGAATGGCCGATGGCGAAGCTATCATCGCCGCTCTTGCCGGAGGAAATACTGTTAATGGAACAATCATAAACGGCGGTCCTTTTCAAAAAGATGGTGATTTGGACAACGGTGTTGTGGCGCACGAGTTCGGACATGGAATTTCAAATAGGTTGACGGGTGGTCCTGCACAGGCCGGCTGTTTACAAAATGACGAACAAATGGGTGAAGGTTGGAGCGACTTTTTTGGTTTGGTAATAACTATTGAGCCAGGCGATGAAGGTACAGACGCCCGAGGATATGCTACCTATGTAATCAATCAACCAGTTACGGGAGTAGGTCTGAGACAATTTCGATATAGCACCGATATGAGTGTCAACCCGTTCACTTATGGCGATGTTCCGAGTCAATTCAATGTAAGGGGTTCCCATGGGGTAGGTTCAATTTGGGCCACCATTCTTTGGGATTTGAATTGGGCCTTAATCGATCAATATGGTTTTGATCCGGATATCTACAATGGCAATGGAGGAAATAATATTGCCATGCAATTGGTGATCGACGGTTTGAAACTACAACCGTGCAGCCCCGGATTTGTTGATGGAAGGGATGCAATCCTCGCTGCCGATATGGCTGAAAATGGTGGCGCGAACCAATGTTTGATTTGGAGCGTTTTTGCTCGCCGCGGAGTGGGTTATGGCGCATCCCAAGGTTCTTCTTTCAACGCTTTTGATCAAGTGGAAGCTTTCGATATGCCACCTACAAGCGTACTGGATTGCACAGGTTGGGGAACAACCGGTTTTGAAGAAGATTATTTCCAAATGTACCCGAATCCGACCCATGGAACGGTGAATATTGCTTCCTCCAAAATTCAGGGCGAAGTTCAAGTGAACTTGTTCGACATAAACGGAAGAAAGGTAATTGGAAGAATAATTGACATGAATGGTACCGCAACTTTGGATGTATCCGGATTATCTTCGGGCATTTATGTGGTTCAATTCATTTCTGATGAAAAAACACAAACAGAAAAATTGATTGTTCAATAAAATTCAAGTTGCAGCAATAGAAAAAGGGAGGCTAAAAATGCTTCCCTTTTTTTTGTAAAATTTTCTACGATATCAGTAAGAGAAGAAGGACGCCAAATTTTAATAAAAAAGCATTGCTTAAAGCCTCAGTCAATTTTTATAAATGTCTTTCTATCCTTTCTTGGATTTTTGCAGCAGAAATTCCCGCCAAATCTTGAAGTTCTTCTACCGTCCCGTGTGTTATAAAATGATCGGGGATTCCCAAAGGAACAATTTTTCCTGAATAATTCCTTGAGGCGGAATATTCTAATAGTTCGTCACCAAACCCTCCTTTGACGCAGCCATCTTCCGCAGTAAAAATCAGTTTATACTTTGCAAATATTTCATCAACCAATTGATAATCCAAAGGTTTTACAAAACGCATATCATAATGCGCAACTTGCGATGGATTATCTAAATTTTCAATCGCTTCGGAAATATTTGCAGAAATAGTCCCTACGGATAAAATAGCGATCTTTTTCCCATCTTTCAGTTTTCTTCCTTTTCCAATTTCCAACATTTCAAAAGGTTTTCTCCAATCCAAATTCCTGCCTCTCCCGCGTGGGTATCTAATCGCAATTGGATGTTTCAAGCCGAAAGATGCGGTAAACAATATATTCCGAAGTTCGACCTCGGAAGAAGGAGCCGCAACAATCATGTTCGGGATGCAGCGAAGATAGGCCAGATCGAAAATTCCGTGATGTGTTGGGCCATCTTCCCCCACCAAGCCCGCGCGGTCTACACAAAAAATAACCGGCAAATCTTGTAAAGCAACATCGTGGATGAGTTGATCATAGCCGCGTTGGAGAAAAGTAGAATAAATAGCGCAAAAGACCACAAAACCCTGCGTTGCCATGCCTGCGGAAAGGGTTACGGCATGCTGTTCGGCGATTCCAACATCAAAAGCGCGTTCGGGAAAAACATTCATCATATATTTCAACGAACTTCCCGTGGGCATTGCCGGCGTAATTCCGATGATTTTTTCATTCTTTTCGGCAAGTTCCAGAATTGTCCATCCAAAAACATCTTGATATTTCGGAGGAAGGTTTTTGTCATCCTTGGAAATTAAAATCCCCGTTTTTTTATCAAATTTTCCTGGGGCATGATATTTCACTTGGTCCTTTTCTGCCAAAAGCAAACCCTTTCCTTTTTTCGTGATAACGTGGAGAAATTTTGGCCCTTTTATGGATTTCAATTCGTTGAGCGCAGCCAATAATTCTTGAAGATTATGTCCATCGACAGGACCTTTATACTTAAAATTCAATGCTTCAAAAATATTGCCTTGTTTTGGTTTTTCACCGGGCCCGCCTGCCGCACTGACAGGTTTGGTTTTAACAAGGTATTCTTTCAAAGCCCCAACACTCGGATCAATTCCAATGGAATTATCATTTAAAATAACCAACAGGTTTGCATCGGTCACCCCGGCATGGTTCAAACCTTCAAACGCCATTCCGCTTGCTATGGAAGCATCGCCAACCACGGCTATATGCTGTTTTTCAAAATCTCCTTTTAATTGTGATGCCAGCGCCATTCCCAGTGCTGCCGAAATGGAAGTTGAACTGTGCCCGGTGCCAAAAGTGTCAAATTGGCTTTCTTTTCTTTTCGGGAAACCACTTATTCCATTCAGTTTCCTGTTGGTTTCAAAAATATTTTGCCGGCCAGTTAAAATTTTATGGCCATAGGCTTGATGGCCCACATCCCAAACCAATAAATCGTCGGGAGTTTTGAAAACATAGTGCAATGCAATAGTCAATTCTACCACTCCCAAACTTGCGCCGAGATGGCCTTCTTTGGTCGAAACCACATCAATAATAAAATCGCGCAATTCTTGTGCTACTTCTGGAAGTTCATCAGGGATCAGTATCCTTAATTTTTCAGGAGAATTGATTTTTTTCAAAATATTTTTACCCATAATGGCAAAGGTACGTTTTGAAATTGTATTTTCGTATATGATCCATCCGTTCGACGATTACCATTTTATGAAAAAAGCGCTTATTGAAGCCGAATTGGCATTTGAGCGCAACGAAATTCCCGTGGGTGCCGTGGTGGTTATTGATGATCAAATTATCGCCCGCGGTCAGAATCTCACAGAACTGTTGAACGACGTTACGGCTCATGCTGAAATGCAGGCCATTACTGCCGCCGCTAATTTTTTGGGAGGAAAATATTTAAAAGGATGTACCTTATATGTGACATTGGAACCCTGTCAAATGTGTGCCGGAGCATTATATTGGAGCCAAATTCCACGATTGGTTTTTGCCGCTGAAGACAGCAAAAGGGGCTACCGCGCGATGGGTGGAAAATTGCATCCGAAAACAGAAGTAACGCAGGGAATTTTAAAAAATGAAGCCTCCGCATTATTAAAGCGGTTTTTTATTGAAAAACGAAATTTGAACTAAAATTTCCCCGAACCATAAGTTTTTAAAATTCCATCCATTTTTCCGCAAAACATGCTTATTTTTGCAGCCGCAACGGCCTCGTAGTTCAACGGATAGAACAAAAGTTTCCTAAACTTTAGATCCAAGTTCGATTCTTGGCGAGGCTACGATTTTTTTGCTACATCCCCTTTTCTAATTAAAGTCCTATGCTGAAAAGAAACCGCAGACTTCGCACCAATCCCGCTATTCGAAATTTGGTTCGTGAAACGACCTTGTCCCCAAATGATTTTCAGGCACCGCTTTTTGTAGTGGAAGGAAAAAATGTGAAAGAAGAAATTGCTTCCATGCCAAATTATTTTCGTCTCAGTTTGGATTTGTTGAAGAAGGAGGTGAAAGAACTTTGGAGTTTGGGCATTCAATCTGTTTTACTTTTCGTGAAAGTTCCGCAACACTTGAAAGATAACGAAGGAAAAGAAGCATTGAACGCCGATGGACTAATGCAACGCGCCATCAAAACGGTGAAAAATGCCGTTCCCGAAATGTTGGTCATGACCGATGTGGCGTTGGATCCATATTCTTCTTTTGGCCATGATGGAATTGTTTCACAAGCCGTGCCTACAGGCAGGCAGGGAAAAATTTTGAACGATGAAACCAATTCCTTTTTGGCAAAAATGGCGTTATCGCACGCGCAAGCCGGTGCCGATTTTGTAGCTCCGAGCGATATGATGGACGGTCGCATTTTAGAAATCCGGCAGTTGTTGGAAAAAGAAGGATTTCAGGAAACCGGAATTATGAGCTACAGCGCAAAATATGCCTCTGCTTTTTATGGCCCTTTCCGCGATGCATTGGATTCCGCTCCGGTAGACAAGAAAAATGTTCCGAAAGATAAAAAAACCTACCAAATGGATTTCGGAAACCGCGAAGAAGCCATCAAAGAAACGCTTATGGACATTGAAGAAGGCGCCGATATTGTGATGGTAAAACCCGGATTGTGTTATTTGGATATTGTTCGCGAAATAAAAAACGCGGTAAATGTGCCGGTCGCCGTTTATCAGGTCAGCGGCGAATATGCGATGATTAAGGCCGCTGCTGAAAAAGGTTGGTTGGATCATGATGCCGTCGTTTTGGAACAATTAACCGCCATCAAACGTGCAGGTGCAAGTTTAATTTCCAGTTATTTTGCAAAAGAGGCGGTGAAATTATTGGGATAATAAAATTTCTTGTTTCACTTTTCGGAAACCCCCGCCACAACAATCACAATTTCCCCTTTGGGTGGTTTTTCGGAATAATATTTCAAAATTTCTTCCAAGCTGCCACGTACCGTTTCTTCATGCATTTTGCTGATTTCCCTGGAAACCGAAGCAAGCCGTTCCTTGCCAAAATACTCCATAAACTGGGCAATGGTTTTCAAAAATTTATGGGGCGATTCATAAAAAATCATGGTTCGTGTTTCTTCGGCCAAGAATTTCAATCGGGTCTGCCTTCCTTTTTTTGGGGGGAGAAATCCTTCAAAAACAAACTTGTGGTTCGGCAATCCGCTGTTCACCAGTGCTGGGACAAAAGCCGTTGCGCCCGGTAGGCAGTCCACTTCAATTTTTGCGTCAACACAGGCACGAACCAGTAAAAACCCGGGATCGGAAATTGCCGGGGTTCCAGCATCACTGATCAGCGCAATATTTTCTCCTGACTTGATACGTTCCACAATTCGTTCAACTTGTTGGTGCTCGTTGTGCATGTGATGGCTTTGCATGGAAGTGGAAATTTCAAAATGTTTCAAAAGTTTGCCACTTTTTCGGGTGTCTTCGGCCAAAATTAAATCTACTTCTTTCAGCACGCGCACGGCACGAAAAGTTATATCTTCCAAATTGCCAATTGGCGTGGGAACCACATAAAGTTTGGACATCAGTTCATTTTTGTTTCGAGAGCTTTCAAAAATCGATCTTCATAAGGTTCTTCTCCTTTCCAG
>DASSWN010000043.1:0-13196 GCA_035704905.1 Flavobacteriaceae bacterium | reverse complement strand
GCCACAGATTGGGAAATTGAATACGGAATTTCTGGTTTTGCCCAAGGAACAGGAACCCTTGTCTTTGACGATTCAGACGGAATTCCTGGAGAAACTGTTTCTGGATTGACATCGGGCACCGATTATGAATTTTATGTGCGTTCCGACTGCGGAGGTGATTTTAGTGATTGGGTCGGGCCTTATGCCTTCAGTACGCTTTGTGATATTGTTACCGCACCTTTTACCCAAGGTTTTGAAAGTACACCCGAAAATGAGGTTACCACTTGTTGGTCAATCATTAACGGAGGTGGGCCAGATGAATGGTACGTGGATGATGTGGGGGCAGATGCCTATGACGGCACCAAAGTGATGTACATTAGTTGGGATAGCGGTCCGCATGACGATTATCTCATTACGCCAAAAATGAGCATTACGGCGGGAAGTACTGATCGGTTTACTTTTCATTCTGCCGGTTTTTCAACCACCTACACTGAAATTTTCAATGTGTTGGTTTCAACTACCGGTACCAATGTTGGTGATTTCACCCAAATAGATGGACCCATTAGTGCTCCTCAAAGTGGATGGGCAGAACATATTTATGATCTTAGCGCTTATGCGGGTCAAGATATTTATGTTGCAATTCAAGTGACATCTACCAATCAGCTGCATTTATATATTGATGGGGTGGTACTCGATGCGCTTCCCTCATGTCCCAAACCATCGGCTTTAACGGCAAATAATGTGATGGCCACAAGCGCAAGTTTGGGATGGACGGAAAACGGTACTGCTACTCTATGGGATTTTGAGATTGTAAACTTGACAATGGGTGAAACCCCATCCGGTACACCTGATGCCACAGGAGTTTCCAATCCTTATCTTGCAGAAAATTTAGACCCCGCCAGCGATTATGAATTCTATGTCCGGGCGGACTGCGGTGGGGGCGATCTTAGCGAATGGTCGCAAGCCTTTGGTTTCACAACCTTGTGTGCGCCTGTGATCCCCGATTATTTCCAAAATTTTGACACCTATCCGCCAAACTGTTGGGAAGAAGCTTCTTCTGGAACACCTGCAACTGGTCCTTCCAATTTTGGAAGCAGTTCTTGGGTGGCCGATGAATTCTTGAACACAGGTTCAAATATGGCAGTGAATGTTAATTTGTATTTCAATAACAAGGAAGAATGGTTGATTTCTCCTGAAATCGATTTATCTGCCGGAAATCATGAATTGAACTACATGGTTGCGACCACAGATTATGCCAACTCCGGACCAATTGAAGGCGGAATGATGGGTACCGACGATGAAGTTCAGGTTCTTATTTCCGAAGATGGTGGCACCACATGGATTAACTTAATGACCTACAATGCGGCAAATACCCCTTCGAATACAGGAGATGCCGAAACTATTGACTTGAGCGCTTATACCGGAATCGTGAAAATTGCGTTTTGGGCTACCGAGGGTACTGTGGATGACGGTGTCGATTTCGATTACGATTTCTTTATCGATGACTTTGCCGTTGTGTTCACAAGTCCTGATGTAAATCAAGGCAACTGTTCCCAAATGCAGGTTAGCAACAACTTTGAGAACGGATACGGAATGAACGAAGGTGGCGGTTTTATTGTTGCCGATGACTTTATCGTTTCTGCCAGTACTACTAATTTCTCCGTGGAAAGCATTACCGGAAATTTCTTGGTGAATGGAGGTGTGGCAACCATGGATGTTATTTTCTATACTGATAACGGTGGTCTTCCAGGAACTCAGATTGGAACTACGATTGAAGACATTGTTCCAACTTCTCAAACGGTAATTGGAAGTGCTTTTGGATTTGATGTATATGAAGTGGTATTGGATTTGCCCACCCCAGTAGATTTTGCCGGAAGTGGTACACAAGATGATACGACATATTGGCTTCAATTGGTAGCGGTTCCCAACACCACGGGTAATCCGGTTTATTGGGAAGTTACCACAGATAACAATATTGGAAACTCGGCAGCTTTTTCTGCTGCAGCACCCATCGCTTGGGAGCATGATGCCACGAATCCAGACGCTGTGTTTACTATTGCCGGTATCTGTACCTATGTCGATTGCCCAGCGCCAATTGATTTGACGGCCACGATGACCAGCTCCACTTCTGTTGATATTTCTTGGACGGAAGTAGGCTCTGCTACCGAATGGCAAATCGAATATGGTCCAACTGGATTTACCCCCGGAACGGGAACGGTTGTGGCCGATAACGATGGAACGTTGGGTGTTTCCATTTCAGGTTTAACTGCTGGAACGGTATATGACTATTATGTTATTTCCATTTGTAGCTCTGGCGATAGTTACGCCACCGGTCCGGAAACTTTTATGACTCCGGTTTGCGATCCTTCCAGCCAATGTGATTATACGTTTACCCTTACCGATACTTTCGGCGATGGATGGAACGGTGCTGAAATGGAAGTAAGGCAGAATGGCATTGCAATTGCTACTTTGATGTTAGCCGATGGGCTTACCGCTGATGTCAGCGTTCCAATTTGTGATGGAATTGATTTCGAACTGTACTGGTCGGTGCCAGGAGCTTGGGACAACGAGGTAGGTATCAGCATAACCAATCCGTTTGGTGTGCCTATTTATACGTTGGTTCCCGATTCGGTTACCCCACCTGCAAGTTTATATACAGGAAACGGAAGCTGTACACCTCCGTCTTGTGAACAACCTCTAAACTTGTCTGTTACCGGTATTACTTCCGAAGGTGCGAACCTCTCTTGGGACATTGTTGCGGGTGCAACCAATGGTTATATTTGGTACGTGTTCGCCGATGGAGCTGATCCGCAAACAGCAACTCCGGTAGATACCGGAACTACGGCTGCGGGAGTTACTACGGCAACGGCAGACGGATTAACCCCGTTGACCGCTTACGATTTCTATGTGAAAGCAGATTGTGATGCAGACGGCATGAGCGATCTTTCCGGACCTATTTCTTTCGATACTGAAGTTGCACCACCTGTTTGTGGCGGAAACTTTTATGATGCCGGCGGTCCGGCAGGTGATTATGATAACGATGCCAATGTTACCACGGTAATTTCTCCTGTGACCTCCGGAGAAGCGGTTACTGTTACGTTTACGGCATTTGATGTGGAAGCAGGATGGGATGTGCTTTATGTTTATGATGGACCCGATGCTACGTACCCATTGATTGACAGTGGAAATCCTGTCACTAACGGCGGATTCCCAGCAGGCGGTTATTATGGAACCAATATTCCTGGTCCATTTACATCATCCGATCCGAGTGGGGCATTGACCTTTGTCTTTATGAGTGATCCTTCATTTGCATTTGCAGGATGGGAAGCAGACGTTACTTGTGCGGTGCCACCAGCTTGTCCGGAACCAACCGATTTGATGGTTACGGATATAGGCGAGGATTCGGCTCAGGTTACTTGGGCACCAGGTGGCAGTGAAACCGAATGGGAAATTGAATATGGCCTTACTGGTTTCACACCAGGAACCGGAACCATCATTTCCGACACCGATGCTCCCGGAGAACTAATCAGTGGATTGACTTCTGAAATGACATACGATGTATATGTTACCGCTATTTGTGGTGCTGATATAAGTGTACAAGTTGGTCCGGTTAGCTTCACCACCTTAGCCCCAGGCGGCTGTACTTTTTCCAATCCGGGTAATAACTTGGAAAATGGAAGCAGTAACAGCGGTGATTTGAATAGAATCGTTGCAAATGACATCATGATTCCGGCAGATGAAAGTTTCAGTTTGGAAACCATTGTCTTCAACGAATTCATGACTCCGGGGGTAACCGCCAACACGGTTGATGTTTATATCTATGAGGATAATGCAGGATTGCCCGGAGCTGTGATTAGTACAGTAACAGGTGTGGTTCCCGTATCTCAAACCGTACTCGGCAACAATTTTGGATACGATGTTTCTGAAGTGGTGCTGGATATTACCCCGGTTACCTTGGACGGTCAAGTTGGGGCATCCACTACCTATTGGATCGGTCTTTCCGTGTTCACCTCGGATGCATCGAACTGTTTCTGGGAGAATACCACGGCGAGCATAGTTGGAAATGGACAAGCGTATGACGATGGTGTTATTGGCTACGTCCTTGATCCTACATTGGACGGTGTGTATTCATTTAATGGTGTTTGCTCTGAATTGGGCGTGGAAAACCATCTATTTGAAGGTTTCACCTTCTATCCGAACCCGGTAAAACGCAGCTTGTCTTTGGAAGCAAATAACCAGATTCAGCAGGTGGAAGTATTCAATCTTTTGGGTCAATCCGTTTTCAAAGCGCAGCCCAATAGTATGAACCCATCTTTGGAACTGGGCGAATTGCAAGCCGGTGCTTACTTGATGAAAGTAACCATCAATGATGTTACCGGTATTTATCGACTGATTAAAGAATAATTATGTTTCCATAATTGGTTTTTATGTTAAACTAAGTAGCCGCCTCGAAATTTTCGGGGCGGTTATTTTTTTGGATTTGTTTAAACAGCGGAGGAAAACCTATAAAACAAAAAAAAAACCACTGGGATGGTCTGGTGGCTTTTAAAAATGGCGGTAGTTTTTCGTATTTCGTTAAACTGTCTGCTGTAATGTTTGTTTTTAAGGAGTGAATGTGGGCAGCGTATTTTTTTGAGGAGAAGCAAAAAAAAAGATTCCCGCTTTCGCGGGAATTTAAGGGTGGAAGATGGGGCTCGAATCTTACCAAACAAAAAACATCATTGAAAACCAGTAGGTTATATTTTTGTTTTGTTGCTTTTTTATTTTTTTGTATTCGGATGGGTATTCAAAAAATCCTTTTTATCACCTTGAAAATTTGATAGCAGTCGTTCAATTTCAATTCAAAATCCGAGTACTCCGGACTTGGGTTTCTCGAATGGCAAGTGATCGTTCCATCTTCAGGATTTAAGTCCGTAATATCTTTATGAAATATATTTTGTTTGCTTAAAATGATCCAACCGTATTCCGATTTTCTAAACCCATCTTTCCAATGGTGCTTTTGTAATTCCCTTCCCAATACTTTTGCACCATCCTTTGTGTCATCTATCTTCCCTCCATTCATAGAATCACCTCGGACAATAAAAGCTTTGTAATTTCCTTTTCCCGCGTGATCGACATTGAAAACCACCGAGCCAAAATCAATATCCACTTGACCGGTTTCAAAAGATTCTACATAACTCGCATAAGCCGAAAAAGGAATTAATTTGACTTCCACGTCAAAAGTTCCATCCGGTAATGCTATGTATTTATTTCCACTTTTTGTTTCAATTGTTTCAAATTGTGAATCACCCTGCATATTGTCATTGAAAAGGCCCAACAATTTCATTAGAGTATCCGCAGAAGGCTTCGTATTTCCTTTTTCGTAAGCTTGAACAGAGCGCAAACTCACCCCAATTAATTCTCCAAACTCTGTTTGACTTAATTTTAATTTAAGTCTAAGACCCTTAATTTCAGTAGGTTTCATCCATAGAAAAATTTAACAAAAATATTTTGCGCAGAATGTTGCATATATGAATAGTTCTGCATATATTTGTACTATACAATAACAAAGATAGACGAAAAATGAAAACAGCAAATATTTTCAGGGAATTAGTAAAAAACGCAGAGGTGGACTTTTCAATTAAAATTGAAGAAAGGCACGAGATCAACGGCATTGAACTGGAACTTTTTTCAGTCGAGCAAATAGGGTTGTTTGCGGAAGATGAACGATACCTAATTGATGAATGCTACAAAAACGATACGGATGAAAAACCAACGGCTTACATCTGGGACAAAGAAATGGATGAAAGTATTTTGTTCACCGATAAAGAAATGGAAGAAGTGGATGCTTATTTGGAAAACCTTATCGAGGAAAAGAATAAAGAATTGAGGGTTGATTTTGAAACCGAAAAAGAAGAGGTTTTGGATTACGAAGCACCGGAATTGCATGCATATAATCAAGGGGAATAATCAAAAACAAAATGATGACAATCAAAGAAAGAATAAAAATGAAGTATGCCGAAATCGAGGGCAAAACGAAATTCATTGAAGATTTGGCGGAGGTAGTGGACAGATCGCCTTTGACGATAAGAAACAACTGGTTTTCCGCTTTTTGGATGGTACCTGAAGAAAACCAAGAAATTGTATTGGACTTTTTGGACAAAAAAATCCAAGAACAAAAAACCGAAACAGTCGAAAAATGACCGCCCAAACCGCATATCAATTCCTAAAACCCTCTTTGGAGCGATTGACCGAAAGGCAAAAGAAAAAACTATGCGAATTGATAAGTGGGAGGCCAACGGAAAAAAGGGAAAAATACGATCCGGTTCCAACGGTCGAAGAATACCAAAAACGGCTAATGGCAACGGTTTTCAAATCAAAGAATTATTAACCAACAAAACCAAAAACAATATGACGCCACAAACCAAAGAACGCCTGACAAGATTGCTGACGAACGATTTTGACGACATACCGAACAAGCCATGGACGGAGGAAATCCTATTTGAAGTGATCGAAACGGCTTACGAGATCGGGCTTCCCGAACTTGGGAACGAACTTGAGCTAAGGTTACATTCAGACCAAAGACGAAGATTTCTAAACCTAAAAAGCGCATAAGATGGAAAAAGAAAAAGAAAACCGAAGTGCTTTCCCCATCACTTCACCGACCGCAACTGAAATTGAAAAAATGTTAGCGGAATCAAGAGCATTGGCTAAAAAGGTTAGAAAAGTTAGAACGCTAATGAATGAATGCGGAGTACTCTTAGAGGAAATCAACGACCTCAGATTCAAACTTAAAAAATACAAGTGATGGAAACGAAAACGATCAAACTCAAAACTGGAGTTGAAACCACGATCACAACCCACAACGGAATTTCAAAAGTTGAGGTAACGCAAAATCTTGGAAAATATTGGACAACTGTTCAAGGATTTTTTAGGAGATGCGGCAGAATTTAAAATGCGAATTGACCGAAACAAAAAAGAAAATGCCCGGTAACGAGCCGGGCAAATCCAAAGAATATTAATATAAAAACCGAAGCAAAGTTATGAACGAATTATTGAACAACCTAAAGAAACCGTTGGAAATCGAACAAATTGATTTCCGAATACAATCCATAAGCAAGAAAGGGTTTGCCACGATACTTGCCTACAAAGATGCGAGAACGGACATGAACCGCTTGGATGAGGTTTGTGGGGCGTTGTGGCAGGACAAATATGAACTTATAGACAATCAACTTTTTTGCTCCATTGGAATTAAGATTGAAAACGAATGGGTATGGCGGCAAGATGTGGGAATTGAAAGTAATACCGAAGCCACAAAAGGACGTGCGAGCGATGCTTTCAAAAGGGCAGGGTTCCGATGGGGAATAGGTCGTGAATTGTACGATTACCCACGAATTCAAATGAGCCTTAGACCGGATGAATTCACGGAATATAATGGAAAGGGCAAACAAACTTTCAATTTGAAACTCGATAAATGGAAATGGAACATTGAGCGGAAAGATGGCAAAATAACAAAACTTACCGCACACGATGAAAAAGGGGCGTTGAGGTATGATAGCACAAAAGATTACAATTCCGCGCCTTCTGGAACCCAAGCCCCGCCAAAATCACAGGCCCAAACCCAATCACCTCAACAACCAAAACAGGCCACCTCCAATGTTGATGACAATAAAAAATGGCTTAATAAAATGAGCGGAAAAGACTTCACGAAAGAATGGCTGAACATCTTACAAGGGATTGGGAAAGGAACGGTCAAATCGGTTTTGGACGTGCGGAAATACTACAAAGTCAGCGAAGAAATCGAAAAAGAACTTGACGAGGTTTTTGGTTCACCGAAACCAAACCGGAACAATTCCGAAGTGGACAAATACAACGCCAAAAACGAAAATCCATTTTCTTAAAAACCAAATCCAATGAGAACCAAAGAATATTTTTTAAACGAACGTGTAAACGAAATGATACGGGAGATGGAAGTTCGGGAAGCCGAGTATTTCGATCACCAAAAACAAGAATATTTTAACCATAAAAACCAAAAGAAATGAACCCACACGAACAAATTCAAAACCGAATGATTTATCTGGAAAGATCATTGGAAGCAGGGGAAACAAACCCTTTGGACGCACTTCTTGAAATGCGGAAAGAACGGGAACAACTTGAAAATTCCCTTGCAATTATCAAAGAAACCGAATCCAAATTTTACGATGATTTTCAAAGGGAAGCCGAAAAATCACAAAATGAATATAAAGGCTTCAAGTTTGAATTTCGCAACGGTCGAAAAACGTACAGCTTTAACGGAATTCCCGAATGGCAGGCTGCCGAAAAATCCAAAAAGGAAATCGAAGCCAAATACAAGGCTGTGCTCGAAGCCAAGATTAGAGGCTCTCAATTCGCAAATGTAAGCGAAGAGGGTGAAGAACTTCCCTTGCCGGAAATCTCTTACGGAAAAGGCTCATTGATCGTAAAACCATTGAAATGATGGAAGAATTGGCGCAACTGGATCAAACACCCTCTTTCATTTTAATGGGTGCAACAATAATGATTTTGGTGGGTATCTATTTTCTGCTAAAACTTTTCGATGAAAACGAAAAATCCGAAAATGAGAATGAAAAACTCAAAAACGATTGAAATCCCGGAAACCGAAACAATAGAAATCATTGCGATAGGGGAAGGTAAAGTTTTCAAAACCACCAAAACGCTGAAGCAAGCCTTGAAAATGAATAAAAAGCCCGGTTTCAAATATATCTATTACCAAGTGGGGTTTTCACAATTCAAAAATGCAATCGAGATATGAAAGTAGAAATCGAACACAAAGAAGGTAGGTGGCTTGTCAACAACAAAAGGCTCGAAAACACAAGCCTAACCGAAAGAATGTTGTTGCATAGGTTTTTTCACGAAAAGAGAGCGGAATTTTTCAAAACGGAAACCAAATGATTTATAACGCTCAAATTGAGATAGACATTTATCGTGCGGAGGAGCGGCTGAAATGGCTTATTGAAAAAGGAAAACGCTTTGAACTAACGGAGAAAAAGGAAAAACGATCAATAAGCCAAAACAGTTACCTGCACCTTGTTCTAACGTGGTATGCGATTGAATATGGCGACACTTTGGAATATGTAAAACAAGAAGTGTTCAAAAAGCAGATCAACCCGGATATTTTCAGAACCGAACACATAAACAAAAAAACGGGGGAAATACGGGATGACTGGCGAAGTACAGCAGACCTTGACACAGGGGAATTGACCACCGCCATTGATCGGTTCAGGAACTACTCATCCAAGGAAGCGGGAATTTATTTGCCCGAACCGCGGGATATGGTTTTGCTGAACCAAATAGAAGCAGAAATAGAAAAATTCAAAGAATACGTATAACCAAAATTTAAAACCAATGGACATAATCGAAATTAAATCCGCAAAAATCAAAAACGATCTGTTTTTGGATTTTACCTACCGGGAAAAAAAGGAAATCAAAACCGATGACATCAACCAAAGTTCGGATTTGCCCTTTCACGACGATTGCAAACAAGCTTTCCTTGATCTATTGCCGCACTTCATTTTGATTTGCGAACAAGAAAAATCTTCCAAACTAAAAAAATTCATTCAAAATGGAGTAGGGCAAAGTAATGAACCGCCTTTGCAGAATTACGAAATAACCGCTTTCAAAATCGGCGGGACGGGTGATAATGAAGGGGTAACGCTAACTGGAAAGAAATTCCTTTCAAGCGGAAAAACACTCAATCTAAATAGTCCATTTATTCGATTCAGCGATGAAGATTATAAATTCACTTATGAATTGTCCGAAGTTATCGAAATTCTGAAAAACGAAGTTTTCCAATATATGACCGGCGAAAAACACGCTCCGCTTGCACAGCAATCGCTCGAATTTGAAGATGAAGCTTTTGGCGGAGAGACGGAAGATACCTTTAATACATTCAAGGAGAAAGGATATAGGGTTGAGATCAATACCAATCTAAAAAGAGCATAATGGCAGTACGAACCGATATACCAGTTTATACCGATTTTCTTGAAAAAAAGATAGTCGTGGCGGAAGATTTTGGTTTCAAACCAAACCCAAAGGATTTTTCAAAAAAACTTTTTCCACACCAAAAAAGAATAGTGGAGTGGGTTTTGGAGGGCGGTCGCCGGGCCGGGTTTTGCTCATTTGGATTAGGTAAAACCATAATGCAATTGGAAACCGCAAAGCACATAATCCTGAAAGAAAACAAGCCTTTCCTAATTGCTATGCCGTTGGGCGTGGTAGGTGAATTCAAAAGGGATAACGCTTTTTTGGAAACGGGTTTTGAAATCGAATACATTACGGATAGCGACACCATTCAAAATTACGAGCCTAAAATATATGTTACGAATTATGAACGGATCCGGAAAGGCGATATTGATGCTTCCAAGTTTTCTGGCGTTTCGTTCGATGAGGCTTCAATGCTTCGGAACTTGAAAACAGAAACGACCAATTACATATTGCACCATTTCAAAAAAATCAAGTACCGCTTTGTTTTCACGGCAACCCCGGCCCCAAACGATTATATGGAAATTCTGAACTATGCGGATTTTTTGGGCGTAATTTCCAGAGGGCATGCGTTAACGAGATTCTTTCAAAGGGATTCCACAAAGGCGGGAAAACTGACTTTGTACGAAAATAAAAAAGATGAGTTTTGGAAATGGGTAAGCACTTGGGCGGTATTTATGAACAAGCCGAGCGACCTTGGATATGACGATACGGGTTATATCCTTCCAAAATTGAAACTTCACGAAATAGAAGTAGAGAACTTATCCGATGAACCAATTATAAACAAAAACGGGGATTTGGTTATTTTCAAAGATACCACCAAAAGTCTTGTGGACACTTCCCGGGAAAAATCGGAAACCGTACAATTAAGAATTGACAAAGCATTTGAGATTATCAATTCGGTACAACATAGGTATTCCAGCTTCATTCTTTGGCATCACAGGGAAGCCGAGAGAACGTATATCGAAAAAAAGGCAAGGCAGGGCAAAGACATAGTTCTCAAGTCCGTGTACGGCTCTCAATCCAATCCAGAAAAGGAAAACCTGCTTATCGACTTTTCGGAGGGAAAATATCAATTTCTTTCCACCAAACCAAAAATAGCGGGCAGCGGCTGCAATTTTCAACAACACTGCCACAAGGCCATGTTCGTGGGGATCGACTTCAAATTCAACGACTTCATACAAGCCGTCCACCGCATTCACCGCTTCGGTCAAAAAAAACAAGTGGAAATATGGGTAATCCATACCCAAAACGAGCGGGAAGTTTTGAAAACGCTAAAAGCGAAATGGAAACGCCATATCGAACTCCAAAGCGAAATGATAAACTTGGTCCGCGAATATGGGCTTAACACCGACAAAATCAAATCAGATATGAAAAGACAAATGTTCAACAACCGCAGGGAAACGCAAATAGGAAACGCCAAAGTCTATAATGAAGATACGGTGATAGTCCACAATGAAATGGAAGACAATTCGACTGGGATGGTTTTGACCTCGATCCCATTTGGGGACCATTACGAATATTCCGACAACTTCAACGACTTCGGACACAACTACGGAAACAGCGAATTTTTCAAGCAAATGGACTTCTTGACACCAAATTTGTTCAGGACTTTGAAACCAGGGAGAATTGCAGCCATCCACGTAAAAGACCGTATTCGGTACTCGCATCAAAACGGAACTTGTTTTACCACAATAGAAGATTTCAGCGGGCAAACGGTGGCGCATTTTGTGAAGCACGGATTCTATCTGGTTGGAAAAATAACCGTAACAACGGACGTTGTTAGTGAAAATAACCAAACGTACCGATTAACGTGGGGAGAACAAAGGAAAGATGCGACAAAAATGGGCGTGGGCTTGCCGGAATATATTTTATTGTTCAGAAAAGCACCGACCGAAATGAACAACGCCTATGCCGATGACCCCGTAACCAAGAAAATAGACGATTACCTTCTTTCACTTTGGCAATTGGATGCGCACGCTTATTGGAAGTCTTCCGGAAACCGATTTTTAAGTTCCAAAGAATTGACTACTGCGGATATGAAAACGGTATTTAATTCTTGGCGCAAATATGACAAAGAAAGCATTTACGACTTCCAAGAACATTTAAGGGTCTGCAATGATTTGGATGAGGTGGGCAAGCTTTCCAAACTATTTATGACCATTCCGCCAACTTCGGGGAATGATATGGTTTGGACGGATATAAATCGAATGAACACGCTGAACGCAAACCAAGCCAATCGAAAAAAGGAGAAACACATTTGCCCCCTCCAGTTGGATATTATCGAGCGATTAATTAACCGTTTCACCAATCCGGGCGATTTGGTTGATGATCCGTTTGGCGGGTTGTTTTCAACGGCTTACAAGGCTTTGGAAATGGGAAGGAGCGCAATATCTGTGGAATTAAACCCGGAATATTACGATGACGGTCTTTTTTACCTCAAAGCAATCGAATACAAAATAAACGTGCCAACACTTTTTGAACTTGAAGAAATAGCATAATAACTGACCAATGCAGATACTACAATACCCAAACGAATTCCATATACATATCCCCTTCAACAATTGGCGCAACCGCAATTTGGAAGGGGTGAAAAAATTGACCATCAGAAAATTCGATTACGCAAAAAAAGTGTGGGTTGTCCCCTCCTATCTTGAAGCCGAAGTACAACGTCTTTCTGAAAATCATTACGCCAAAATCGTAAAAGTTGAAAACACAAAACCGCAAGAAGTAGGTGAAATAGAACCGCTCCCGGATTTGGATTTTGAAATCAAATTATCGCACCCGCAGGGCTTCGATATGCGGGAATATCAAAAGAAAGGAGTTGCAAGGGGAATGCAGTTAAAACGCTTCATAAATGGCGATGAGCAGGGTTTGGGAAAAACGTTGCAAAGTATTTCAACGCTATACGCTGCAAAAGAAAGAGGTGAAAATCCTTTTCCCGCATTGATTATTTGCCCTGCTTCGATGAAAAACACGTGGCAACGGGAATGGACGCAATGGACGGGCATTAAGTCGATGATCCTTGACGACAAAAATAAAAATACGTGGCACAGGTTTCACGAAATGGGCATGGTCGATGTTTTCATAACCAATTACGAGAGCCTTAAAAAGTTTTTTGTTTTGGATATGCCACCAAAAGGAAAATTGAGAAACAGTATGGACATTAAAATGAAACCAACGGTCGATGTTTTCAAATCCGTAATCATTGACGAAAG
>DASSWN010000195.1:0-5868 GCA_035704905.1 Flavobacteriaceae bacterium | reverse complement strand
AAGTTTTTTGGCAATTTGAAACAAATACGCACTTTCATTTCGCTTGCCGCGGTGCGGAACGGGAGCCAAATATGGGGAATCGGTTTCCATCACGATGTTTTCCAGTGGAATTTCGCGTAAGAATTGGTCTATTTTTCCATTTTTGAAGGTAACAACCCCTCCTATCCCCAATTTCATATTGTATGAAATTGCTCGGTAAGCCTGTGATTTCGTTCCGGTAAAGCAATGAAAAATTCCAAACAAACCTTCTCCCTTTTCTTCTTCCAAAATTTCAAAAATTTCGTCAAAAGCTTCCCGACAATGAATCACAATTGGCAACTGATATTTTCTTGCCAAACGGATTTGACGCCGGAAAGCATCTTGTTGCTGCGGGAGGTTGGATTTTTCCCAGTACAAATCGATGCCTATTTCGCCGATCGCATAAAACTTTCGTTTCGCAAGTTCATTCTCTACATGTTCCAGTTCTTCCTCATAATTTTCTTTCACCGAAACCGGATGCAAACCCATCATTAAAAACACATTTTTTGAATATTTCCCTTCCAAATTATACATTGCTTGCGTTGTTTCGGAATCGATGGCAGGAACGAAAAATCGGGTAATACCCAAATTGATGGCGCGGTTCATCATTTCGTTTCGGTCTTCATCAAAGGCATCGCTATATAGGTGCGTGTGGGTGTCGGTTAATATCATCCTGCAATAATAATTCAAATTCTTCGGCTATCTTTGTCAAAAATTCAAAAAAATGCCCACTTTGCGAAAGCTCATGACCGAAAAAGGTTATCATCGTATCGAGTTAAAAACAACAAAAACAAATCATTTGGAATTGAAAGCGAGCATCAACGGAATGGAAGGTAATTTCCTTTTGGACACTGGCGCTTCCAGTTCGTGTGTAGGTTTCGATAGCGCCGATTATTTCGCCCTTTTTGCGGAAGACAGTGAAATTCGTGCGGCCGGCGCCGGGGCCACTAATATGTTAACCCGAATTTCCACCAAAAACATATTGAAAATCAATACGTGGGAAAAGAAAAAATTGGAACTTGTCCTTTTCGATCTGAAGCATGTGAACGAGGCGTTAACAACACATAAGGCTACGCGGGTACACGGAATCATTGGGGCCGATGTTCTTAAAAAAGGAAAGGCCGTAATTGATTATGAGCATACCTGTTTGTATCTGAAATAGCTCCTTTGTTTTTTAACGATCGTTTTCAGAATTAAGAGATTGGAAAACTTTAGGGAAAAAACACTTCACTCTTCGTATCTTCGCAGTTTCCTTTTCATTCATGAAAAAAGCAGTTAGTTCCAACGCAAATATTTATCAAAAAACCGTCTATCCCCTACTCTTTGCAATTGCTTTTGCCCATTTTTTGAATGATTTGCTACAAATTGTAATTCCTTCAATTTATCCGATATTAAAGGAAAAATTTGCCCTGTCATTCGCACAAATCGGAATTATCACCTTTGTTTATCAGATTACCGCTTCCATTTTACAACCTGTGGTTGGTTTCCACACCGATAAAAAGCCGATGCCCTATTCGTTGGCGATTGGGATGTGTTTTACGTTGTGTGGAATCGGATTGCTATCTATGGCAGGTCACTATGCTGTAATTTTAATTGCTGTGGGGCTGATCGGTATCGGCTCGGCCATTTTTCATCCTGAAGCCTCACGTGTGGCGTACATGGCCTCTGGCGGAAGACGTGGTTTGGCGCAATCCATTTTTCAAGTTGGCGGAAATTCGGGGACTGCCATTGGCCCGTTGCTGGTGATTTTAATTGTTATTCCCCACGGGCAAGGCTATATTTTATGGTTTTTGTTGGCCGCGCTGTTGGCAATTTTTATATTATCGCGGGTGGCAAAATGGTATCAAAATCAGTTAAATTTTCGAAAGCGGAATAAAACCGGAAATCTTGAACATCATCCGCGGTTGACCAAGAAACAAGTGAAAAATTCAGTAGGAATTTTACTGGTTTTGATTTTTTCGAAATATGTATATATGACCAGCATCAGCAGTTATTTTACATTTTATCTCATTGAAAAATTCAATCTTTCCATTCCTGAATCGCAATTTTACCTGTTTTTGTTTTTGGGATCAATTGCTGCCGGAACTTTTATGGGCGGGCCTTTGGGCGACAAATTCGGAAGGAAGTATATCATTTGGTTTTCCATTTTGGGTTCGGCGCCTTTCACGCTTTTAATGCCATTTGCCAGCCTTTTCTGGACCGGCGTTTTGGCCGTGCTGATCGGGTTTATCCTTTCCTCTGCTTTTTCTGCTATTTTGGTTTATGCGCAAGAATTGATGCCCGGAAAAATTGGAATGATTTCGGGGTTGTTTTTCGGATTTGCCTTTGGAATCGCCGGTCTTGGTTCAGCCGGGTTAGGTTATTTGGCTGATCATGTCGGGATTGAAATTGTGTACAAAATATGTTCCTTTCTTCCATTAATCGGAATTGTCACTTATTTTTTACCGAATTTGCGGAAAATGAAGGAAGTAAGTAGTTAAACGGAAAACTGCGGATAAGACTATTGTTTTCGCGGTTTCATTCAATTTTCTGGCAATTCTTCAACCTCTTTCTTTTTCCGTTTCAAATTCCACCAAGCAAAAATGCCCAAACCACCGATAAGAATATAAGGGAATATCATTAAATACATAATGCCGTTGTTGAGTGCGGCCGATTGTTCCTGATTGCCGGAACTTTCCAAAACCGCACGGCACATCGCGCACTGGCTTTGTGCCAAAATGGGACTCAATACCAAAATCAGGATAATGATGATTCTTTTTAGTTTCATATTCAAATTATATTTTCAGATGCTTCTTTTCAAAATTCATTTAAACAAAATGAACGCATCAAAATTACTGATATAAAAAAATTTATTCAATAATAAGGTATCATAAAAACATATACCAAAACCCCCGTTATGGCAACATACAACCAAATTGGAAATGTCCATCGCGCCACTTTCTTATGCTTCACATATTCGCCTGTCAATCCTCGATACATCGTGAACAAGACCAACGGAACAATGATTGCCGACAAGAGAATATGCGAGATCAAAATGAAATAATATAGGTACTTTATTATTCCCGTACCCTCGAAATGAACCGGATCATGGCTCATTTTGGAAATTACATAACTTACCAAGAAAATGGTGGAAAGACAAAACGCGGTTATCATCACATTTCGGTGCATTTTCCGGTTTCCCTTTTTATTAAAACATAGCCGACAATCAATAAAACAGCCGTAGAAAAATTAATGACGGCATGAAAAAAGGGGAAACTTCCCACTTCCAATCCCAACAAATTGTATCGGTTTGAAAGATTCATAAGCACAATCACCACCGCGGGAACCAAAATGGATAGCGCGACAATAATCGGCACAACTATTTTATCCGTTTTCATGCTTCTACAATAATTTTTTAATGTCTTCCATTAAGCGCCGCACTTCTTCCATTTCCAGTCCGTTATAATAAATAATCGGATTTCCGTATTCATCTTTGCGCGATCGAATCATTCCGTCTTGATCTACCAACGCAAAATAACCGGAATGTTCGAAATTGCCTTCCACTTCGGGATTAATGCCAACATATAAATTGAAGCCTTTGTTCGCCAATTTGTAAATGGTGTCGCGATCGCCGGTCATTAGGTGCCAATTGCGACTTGTAGCACCAATTTTTTTAGCATATTTCTTCAGAATTTTCGGTGTATCTTTTTCGGGATCAATACTGAAAGAAGCGATCGCAAAATTCGGATTTCCAAAGAATTCATCTTGAACTTTAACCATATTTTCGTTCATAATTGGGCAAATACTGGGGCAAGTGGTGAAGAAAAATTCCACCACATATACCTTCCCGTTATAATCTTCATTGGTAATGGTTTTCCCGTTTTGATCGGTGAATGAAAACTGGGGAACTTCGCCAATGGTCGCCAAATCGGGGGATTTGAAATTATCGATGATTTTTGGCACGGCCCAAATCCCGAAAATCAGCACCACGAAGGATATTCCGATGTAGGAGTAGTTTTTCATCTAAAGGTTTAATGTCTAAGGTTTAATGTCTAAGGTTTAATGTCTAATTGCTAATAACTATTCCCTATCATATTTCTTCAACTTCAACCGATATTCCGCGAGGATCACTTTTACGTCGTCCACCATTTTGTCTTTCAATTCGGCGACGGAGGAAGAATCATATCCGAACAGAAGTTCGCCTTCATCGTCGTTTCTGCCACGGAGCGCCATATTTTTGTCGATGATGAACACGCGGTTTGTGGCAAAATTTTCGTTCAATTTTAAATTGGTTTTTAAACTTTTGAATACATTTTGAATTTCTTCTTCGCTTCCAAAAAGAAAATTCCATTCGCTCATGTTGGTGGTTTTGGCCATTTCTTTTGTCAATTCTTGTACTTTTTCTTGGGCGCCGTTTTTGATCAGCACGACAAATTGAAAATCGTGAAATTCATGGTAATCTTTGTAGATCACCCAATTCAAATTGAAGGCTTGACCGTGCATTTTTTCAACTTGACCGCCAAAAAAAACGAGAATGGTAATTTTATCTTTCAATTTCACCGGATTTCCCTCCACGGAAGAAAAAGCGGAAAGGAAAGCAATTTTTTCGTTCAGGACCGGGAGTTTGCCGAAATTGTGCACACCGGAAGCGAAAAACAAATAGGCCACGATCGGCAGGGCGAAAAGCACGAAAAGCACTAGGAATTTTTTCATGAAAAACCGTTGTTTTTAAAACCATGCAAAAATAGGAAAGACGGGGCAATAAGTCGCCTTTTTGGTTGATTTAACGTTTGGTTTTTCGAAGGGGATTTTTTACTACGAAGGTATATTTTTTTCGCCACGAAGGCACGAAGGCACAAAGTTGAGTTTGGGAATATTATTCAATAACAAGTAGTTTTCGTTAATTGTCGCGATCTGTTCTTACTTGGTTGTCCTCCCCCTAACCCCCTCCAGAGGAGGAGGAACTCATACGCACTTTTTTATTTTTTGCCACGAAGGCAAAGGCATGAAGTTTCTCTATTTTCCCTCTTTCCCTCTTTATTTTAATGAAATCAGCTTTGATGAAATTCAAAAAATAAACCCTGTCAGGATTTAGATTCTAACAGGACTGTATATTTTTTTAATCTAATTCGTTATTCAATCTTAAAATCTCGTCAATAATAGTATCAGCTATCCGAAAATCTGTCAATAACAATTTATCTATCAATGGTTTTACGTTTTCAATAATTGACATCTGTTTTGCCTTATGAATTATTCCGAGTGTTCCTGTAATCCTGAATTTTAATTGTACAGCTAATTTTCTGGCTTTCAAATCATCAAGCAACAACAACACCTCTTCAAATTCTGCCGCCAACGCTATGGCACTTGCTTCTCCTTTATCAATTTGGGTTTTTAAAACTTCCTGGTATTTTTTGTTTGAAACAGCCTGAATTTTAATCCAACTTGGCAAGTTTTCTCCATATTCTTCTGCAACTTCAGGTGTGGTAATCAATTCCTCATATACTTTCTGTAAAAGATCAAACTCGTCAATCTTATCAAAAAGTATCATTGTACTTGCATCTGAAATAACAATTCTATGCATTTTTTATATCGGAATGTAAGTCAGAAACCGATTTGCTGAAAACAGAAGCCCCGTATTTTCCCAACATTTCAATAAATGCTCTTTTGGACAAGCCGACTATTTTAGCTGCCTGACCTGCTGAAAGTTTGGCCTCCTCATATAATTTGGCCGCAATTATCATTGAAAAATCATAGTCTTTCAAATCAACATTATCGGGTATATTCAATTGGACCGTTCTCATAAACATTTTTTGTGTTTTTACAAAAGTACGAAAAAACATTGTTGAAAACTTAGCTTCCCAACTGCATTCC
>DASSWN010000189.1:0-7936 GCA_035704905.1 Flavobacteriaceae bacterium | reverse complement strand
AACTTTCTGCGGTATTTCATTTTACCGATTATAAACAAAACCAAGAACAACGGGTCACCACACGCTATTTTGATCCGGAAGAAAATGGTTTAAATTTCAATGATTTTTACACACAGGCAGAACAGAAGACACGGATTTATTCCGGAAAACTGGACTTTGAAACAAATTTCGGAAAAATGAATTTTGGCAGCGGATTAAAAGTAAGTCGGGTGGATTCCGACAGTGGATTGAATTTCTTTGATATTGAAAATGGTTCGCTCAATTTTAATACTATGTTATCCGATTTGTTTTTATACGAGGAAACCGTTTTTGCAGGTTATATTGAAATTTCTAGAAAATGGAACAAATGGAACACAAAACTGGGGTTGCGCGGTGAACAGACCGAACGTTCGGGGGAATCAGTCTCCATGTTGGAAACCAATGACCGGAATTATTTCGAATTGTTTCCCACGGCGTATATAGCCTATCAGTTTTCTGAAAACCATCGACTCGCTTTCGACTATGGCAGAAAAATCGACAGGCCAAATTATGAAGCGCTGAACCCTTTCAAATATTTTATCGATGAACATAATTTCAAATCCGGAAATCCAAACTTAACAGCTTCGATCAGCAATGATTTCAATCTGAATTATACCTATAAAAAAGCGTATAGTTTCGATTTATATTTCCGTGATAATGGCAACAATATAGCTAAGTTGGTCTTTCAAGACAATGAGGCAATGACTTTGCGAAGTGTTCAAATGAACGTTCAAGACAGCAAATCCTATGGACTCGATTTCTTGCATGGACGCTCCATTAAAAAATGGTGGTACGCGCAAGTTTATGCGTCCATTTTCCATGAAGAAGAAACCTATTGGGCAGTAGAAAGCGATTTTCCACTGGTGACCAATGAAATGGACGCGCTTTATTTTTCGCTCTACAATGGGCTCGATCTGTCGAAAGATGACACTTTTTCAGGGGATTTGACGCTGTATTATCTTTCCGATTTTATCGAAGGTTCCTATAAAATGCACGATATTTTCAATTTGTCCTTTGGCCTACGGAAAAAACTTTGGAAAAACCGTGCGGAAATTTCTTTGCGCGTTGGGGATATTTTCAATACCACGGCAGTGCCATTGTACACAACTTACGGTAATCAGGACAATGGGTTTTTCTCCCATCCGGAAAATCGGTATATAAAAGTTGGTTTCAAACTGAATTTCGGAAATTTCCATTTGAGCGATAATGAAAGAAGTAATGGCACCGAAGAAAGGAAGCGGCTTTAAAAAAGCCTTTTTACCACAATTCAACGAGGTCTAAAAATTTCCGTAATTTTGTCAAAAATAAATTCAGTGGTAAAAATCGGTGACATAGAAGTTGGCGAATTCCCCTTGTTGCTCGCGCCCATGGAAGATGTGAGCGATCCGCCTTTTCGCGCCTTGTGCAAAGAACAAGGTGCCGCTGTGGTCTATACCGAATTTATTTCTTCAGAAGGGCTTATTCGCGATGCCGCCAAAAGTGTCATGAAACTGGACATTTATGAAAAGGAACGTCCGGTTGGGATTCAAATTTTCGGCGCAAATCTGGATTCCATGTTGCAATCGGTGGAAATTGTCGAAAAATCGGGGCCGGATATTATCGACATCAATTTTGGTTGCCCGGTGAAAAAAGTGGTTTCCAAAGGTGCCGGTGCAGGAATTTTAAAGGACATCGATTTAATGGTTTCCCTTACCGATGCGATGGTAAAACACACCAAATTACCAATTACCATCAAAACCCGTTTAGGCTGGGATCACGACTCCATTAAGATTGTGGAAGTTGCCGAACGTTTGCAAGATGTTGGCGCAAAATCGCTCGCCATTCATGGGCGGACTCGTGCACAGATGTACAAAGGCCAAGCCGATTGGAAACCGATTGCCGAAGTAAAAAACAATCCGCGAATGCACATTCCAATTTTTGGAAACGGGGATGTGGATTCCCCGGAAAAAGCTATGGAAATGCGCGACCGATACGGCTTGGACGGAGCAATGATCGGACGGGCCAGTATTGGCTATCCGTGGTTTTTTCGGGAAGTGAAACATTTCTTTGAAACCGGCGAACAATTGGCGCCACCAACGCTTTACGAACGCGTGGAAGCCGCACGACGACACTTGCAAATGGCTATCGACTGGAAGGGTGAAAAACTCGGCGTTTTTGAAACCCGGCGGCATTACACCAATTATTTCAAAGGAATTCCACATTTCAAGGAATATCGAATGAAAATGGTTACAAGCGATGAATCAAAAGATGTTTTTGCTGCTTTTGACGAGGTGGAAGAAGCCTTTCCCGATTTTCAGTTTGCGTGATTTGGATTTCGGGAATTATTTTGCGGTTAGGTTAAAAACAGTAAAATTAACCAACCAACTGCGACAAAGATTAATGCCGTATAAGCGTAATCCACGAACCTTGCCGGTGAATATTGAATGGAAAAATCGGCAAGCTCTGATTGGAGGGCAATTTTTTCCTTATTGTTTACACCGATTTGAAAATATTCGTTTTGGTATTTAAATCCAAAAATCGAATAGATTTTAAAAAAAGCAAAAGACTTGTAGGTATAAAATTCTATTTCTTCCATCTGATCAAAATGAATTTCTTTTTTGCCCACTTCCATTCTGTCGGTAAAAATAGTTACCGGCAACCTTTTTGCTGCTAACCATCGGGGGTTATGTTGGTCAAACTGTATTTTTTTAGTGTGACTGATGATTTTTCTATACATTTGAACCGAAAGTTTTCACAAAATTAGTGGAAATTTTAAATATTCCGAAAGAATTAGAAAATTAAAGAAAGAAATAGAATTCTAACTATAAATTATTTTTTTCACCCGACTCGAGGCCAAATAAGAAGCCCCCATTCCCAAAATCATAATGGTGAAAAAAACAATCAGTATGTTCTGAAAGCTCAGCGCAATGGGATAAGGCAAAGTTGGCGTGATCATGACCAAATCAAAATTCATTTGTAGAACGACAATGATAATTCCAATCAGTATTCCCAAACTTCCCCAAAGAAAAGCGTTCAATGTTCCCTGAAGAAAGAAAATACGTTTAAGAATTGAAGTTTGTGCTCCCAAGTTATGAAGCGTTATAATATTTTCGCGCTTGTCCAAAATCATCATTAAAATGGAACCCACCATATTGAAAAGTGCGATGATCAGTACCAAGGTGCAAATAAGATAAACCGCCAAATTTTCGGTGTTTAGCATTTTATAATAGGCTTCGTTTTGTTCCAGTTTTGTTTTGACAAGGACATTTTCGCCCAAAACTGTTTGAACATTTTTTTTAACAAGGTTTACGTCTGCATTTGGAGCAAGTTTCAGTTCAAGGGAGGAAATTTCCGAAGGTTCCAAATTCAGCAATTCCCGAGCAAATCCAATTTGAGAAAAAACATATTTTCCGTCCAATTCATCATTCACGCTATAGATCCCAGCCACAAAGGAGTTGGAAGTATTGAATGCATCGCGAATATTTAAAATTTGTCCTTTTCCGGGTTTTGGAACCATAATGCGAAGTGCCTGCGTGTAATCGTTTACGCCGAGCGTCAATTGTCTTGAAATATCGAATCCAATCACGACTTGATGGCTGAGGTCCGTAAGCCAAGAACCAACAATCACCGCGCTGTCCATTTTAGTAACTCGAAGGTAATTTTCATCCACACCTTTAATGGTTGCAGGCATGTTTTTAGAATCGAAATCGAGCAAAACCCGTTCTTCAACTACTTTTGAAAATAGCGCCAATCCTTCAATTGCGGAAAGTTTCTTTGCTTCTTCGGAAGTAAAATCGATAGTCTTTCCTTTTGCTGGCAAGACCTTTAAATCCGGATCGAACTGGTTGGAAAAAGAAAGGCCAAATTCCCGCAGTCCTGAAAAACCGGAAAGCACGATCATCAATGCCAAAGCGCCAACGAAGACGGCAATTCCGGAGATAAAAGAAATAATATTGATTGTGTTCCGATTGCTTTTTGAAAATAAGTACCGCTTGGCGATGTAGAGTGAAAAATTCATAGGCTTCTCCCCGGCCCTCTCCGAGGGAGAGGGAGCAAATTCGCTATTTTTAAAAATAATTTCATGCGAATTGTCTTTTCTAATCGTTTATCTCTAAAATTTTAAAACCGAAATTAGGATTTTTTTCGCCTGGCCAACAATTCCGGGTTGGAAATTGGGTTATGTTCGCCTTTCACCGCCTTTTCGATTTTTTCAATATATTCCAAGGAATCGTCCAAAAAGAATTGCAATTCCGGCATGCGCCGCAGCTGGTTTTTGGTGCGCAGCGCAAGTTTGTGTTTCAATTGAGATTTGTTTGCTTTCACCTCTTCCATGATTTTGACCGCATCTTTCGGAGGAAAAATACTGAGGTAGGCTTTGGCTTGGGAAAGATCGGTTGTTACGCTGACTTTGGAAACGGAAATTAAAATGCCCCGATTTCCCGCTTCCTTTAATGCGTGCTGCAATACATCGGCCAAATCACGTTGCAAAACACCTCCAATTTTTTTTTGTCTGTTCGTTTCCATATTTGCAAAAGTACGAATTCCCGTGAAAGCGGAAATAAACAGATCAAGTCAAAACGGTTTTGTTATTTTTGCGATGGAAAGCCGTGAGAATTACAACTAAAAAAATGAAAATAGAGCATATCGGAATAGCTGTAAAAAATTTGGAAGAAGCCAACAAAACATATTCCTTGTTGTTTGGTAAAAAGCCTTATAAAACTGAAACTGTGGAAACCCAAAGAGTGATCACTTCATTTTTTCAAACCGGCGAAAGCAAAATTGAACTTTTGGCAGCTACCAATGAAAATAGCCCCATCGCAAAATTTATAGCCAGACGTGGTGAAGGTATTCATCATATTGCATTTGCCGTGGAAAATATTGAAGAGGAAATGGAACGATTGCAAAAGGAAGGATTTACCCTGCTTAACGACCGACCAAAAAGAGGTGCCGACAATAAATTGGTGGCTTTTTTGCATCCAAAAGACAATCATGGGGTTTTGATCGAGCTGTGTGCTGAAACTGGAAGTACGAAATAAGCGAAACAGGGAATAAAAAAACCGTTCCCTTTTACTGGAACGGTTTCTGTTTTCATAGCATATATGACTTATTGAACAACGACTTTTCCGGTGAGGGTTTTGCCATTAAGTTCCAGCTTTACAACATAAACTCCTGCTTTCAAGGATGCAACCGGAACACTTACGCGTTGGTTTGCATTTGTACTTTTTGAAGAACGATATACTTCTTGTCCCAAAACATTGAATAAGGAAACTTGAACCTTTTCTCCAGAAATTCCATGAGCAGCAATGAAAAATTCTGAATCTTGCACCGGATTCGGATAAATGGATAGCGATTGAGCAGATTCCTCGTCAACCCCCAGCGGGCTTCTTTCAAAAACAATTGCAAATCGGTCGGACGCTTTACTCGCAATGTTATTTGCATCCACACCAAATGATACGGGGGTCGAAGCATTGTTTGCCAATTCGGTTTGTATTCCCAAATAATTATCCTTTAAATAAGCTCTTGTTCCGTCAGGCAATTCACTCACAATAGCATTAAAAACATAATTTGCACTTCGATACTGAGTAGTGGAAATTGGAAGCAATTCGCCATCAACAGGAAGATCACGATAAGCAATACTCAGAAGTTGATCGGCAGTCGAAAAAGCAAGATTCTCGTCTATATTGAACAATTTCGGGGCATCGTTCGGTTGGATGCCATTATCCTCATTCTCTACAAAATTCACACGGATTGCATCGGAAAGACTTTCACCATTTTCAAAGCGTTCGGCTTGGAACAATTGTAATCCTATGAACCCAGAAGTATTGGAAGTTTCTGGGCGAAATACATCTGTTTCATTGGTCCATGCATTTTTAGTATCTTCTGTGAAATGTAGTATCGCTCCGGAAGAAGAAGGAACAACCCAAGCTGCCTGGCCTGGCATTAGATACTGATTCGCTTCCGACACTCCCGAGGTGCTGTTTGTTCCATTGTTCAAGTCCACGGTCGTATAGGCGCCACGGGTTCCTAAATTCGGATCCCAAACATAATAAACATTTGGATTTACGTTTGTGGAAAGAGTCATCACATCATGCATGTTAACCGAAGCCTGATAGGGATTTCCGATCATATTGAAATTACCCGAACCGCCATCCAAAGGCATATCTTGATCACCTACCAATAGGTTGCCGGTAGCCCTCAAAGTTGTTGAAGTAGCTACGGGATCGTTGGTGGTCAGGATATCGACACTTCGGTCTCCCCAAACATAAACACTATAAGGCTCTCCTGCCATCAATTGGTTTGAATTGGTATTTGTGACCGGTATATATTGTTGGGTCGAAGCATTAAAGGTGAACATGGATGGAGGGTTGGCCGGAGTTTGGTCAAAACCGTTTGTAGAGCCGCCCACACCGGTAATGAACATACCGTAACCTGGATTCGGATTGGCCATTGATGCAGCTCCTTCTTGCCAATTTGCTTGAATGCTTCCAGTTGTATTTACGGCGGAAGTCAAATACCTATAAGCTCCTTTTCCGTCATCGCGGGCCGGAATATATCGTTCAACAGTTGCATTTCCGGATCCGGTGAATGTAGCTAATCCCAAATTACCCAATTGCCCTGTGGACGAACTAGTGCTCTCGAAAATCAAGCTGCCGTTGTTCTCAATTCCGTTTTGTACCAACAATGGTTTCTGAATTCTGAGGGTTGCGCCGGAAGCAACCGTCAAATTTCCTATGGAAAATTCTTCCGAAAACAGCGCGGTCCCGTTTTGTATCGAAACATTGGTGTCGGTATCGAGATTTTCTGGAGCTAAATTGGGATCGGACGGTGTCCAGTCATTTGTGCTGTTTCCGTCTTCGTTGTCATTGTAAACATAGGAGTTTAGAACCATACTTGGATTTGCGGTAAAACTAATGTCATCAATTCCAAATTGATCCAGTTCACCTACGCCTGTATTTTTGATGTTCCAACGAACGTAATAAAATTCATTGACCGCAATATTGAGCCCTGTGATTTTAAAACTCATGTTTTGCACAACCCAAGTGGGGCTTGGACTCGGTGCATTCGGCGTAATGATATTACTCTGTAAAATTTCGGTAAAGGTAGAATGATCTGCAGAATGGCTCATACTGAAATAACCCGAACCTGGTTGATCATTATAGGTGTACGCCACATATTCTATCTTTAAGCTTGTAATGGTGGTGCCGGTTTTGTTTTGAACCCGCATACCAATTGAACCTGGCGTAGCATCTGCCGTGTTCGCTTGTATTCCGAGAATATTTTCGTCGGGATATACTTCAAATGAATATATTCCACCGATTCCAACAGGCACGGAGCTTAATCCGCGCGCAAAATCTCCGCTACTGGAAGAATCACCGAAATTTAGGTTTCCATCGCTCATTCCTTGTACTTCCCAGGTATCACTGTCCAGGGTTCCCGGAATTTCGGATCCTTCAATATTATTGGGGACGAATCCTAGGCCTTTAAATTCGCCGAAGTTCACATTTTCAAATTCCGTCTCAAAGTTGACGGTATATTTGAAATTCTCGCTCGTAATCTGTAAACCTTGCTGTGCCCAAAATGTCGAGCATACCAAAGAAGTTAAGATGGATAATGTAATTGTCTTTTTCATGACATTTTAAAATTAAATTCGTTTTATATGCAAAATTAATCTAAAGTTTATATATTCTGAAGAAATTGTAAAAATATAATTTGAATTTAACCTTGAATATTAAAATTTCAAACCTATTTTTTATTAATCGGCTTTATCGGTATTTCGTCAGAAAAAAAGAAAACAAAAATGTATTGTTTTTATTTTTAATACTTCCCTAAACTTAGAAGTAAACCTTCCCTCAGCTTTTTTTATTTCTACAAAGATATTACGACATGCTTCAAAAAAAATACCCAGTAAAGGTTATTTTTATAAATTCTTTGCGAATTG
>DASSWN010000141.1:0-6164 GCA_035704905.1 Flavobacteriaceae bacterium | reverse complement strand
AATCACACATGCCTGGATTTGAAATTTTCGGAAAAGAAGAACGCGATGAGGTAAATGATGTGTTGGAATCGGGTGTCTTGATGCGCTATGGTTTCGACGGAATGCGCAATGGACATTTTAAGGCGAAAGAATTTGAATTGCGCTTTGCTGAATTAATGAAATCCAGCTATGCGCAACTCACTTCCAGCGGAACTTCCGCGCTCACGGTCGCATTGGCGAGTGCCGGAATCGGTGCCGGTGATGAAGTGATTATGCCAACTTTTACATTTGTCGCCAGTTTTGAATCGATTCTTGCGCTGGGGGCGGTTCCCATTTTGTGTGATGTGGACGACACGCTTTGCTTAGATCCGGAAGCCGTGAAAAAACTCGTGTCCCCAAAAACCAAAGCCATCATGCCGGTTCATATGTGTGGTTCGATGGCCGATTTAGCGGGATTGAAAAGAATTTGCGAAGATCACAATTTGCTTTTGGTGGAGGATGCTTCGCAGGCTTTGGGCGCAAAATACCAAGATATTTTTGTGGGAAATTACGGTGATCTGGGCTGTTTTTCCTTCGATTTCGTCAAAACCATAACCTGTGGCGAAGGAGGCGGAATTATTACGAACAATAAAATTTTTGCGGAAAATGCCGATAAATATCAAGATCATGGCCACGACCATAGTGGAAATGATCGAGGCGCGGAAACCCATCCGTTTATGGGTTATAACTTTCGAATTTCGGAACTGCACGCCGCTGTTGGTTTGGGCCAATTGAAAAAGTTCGACCAAATTATGTCGAAACAACAGGAAAATTTCAACATTTTACGAACTATATTGGAACCAATTCCGCAAGTTGAATTTCGTCGTGTTCCGAAAGGCGGAATGGAAAATGGGGCTTTTTTGAGTTTTTTCCTTCCCAATGAAGAATTGGCCCGAAAAACCATCGCCACAATTTCAGCAGCGGGAATCGACGCTTGTTTTTACTGGTTCGACAACAACTGGCATTATTATCGAAAATGGGAACACTTGAAAGAAAAGAAATCTTTGTCACCATTGTCTTCCGAAATAAAGAATCAATTACAGGATTTTTCGACCACAGATTTTTCACAAAGCGACCATTGGATCGGAAGAACAATTTCTTGTTTGATAAAAATCGGGTGGACCGAAGCAGAAATGAAAACCCGCGCGGAAAAAATTGCGAACGCGATTACCACGGCGGTTTCTTAATTGGATCGTAAAAGATACACAAACGCAAGATGCTGAAACAAGTTCAGCTGGACTAAATATACATGCTTGTCACCCTGAACTCGTTTCAGGGTCTTCATAAATCAAGCGATCTTAAAATGACATTCAACCGAACTTATTTCATTCTAACTATTTTTCTTTTTATCACCGAAGTGTTCATCGCGCTATTCGTTCATGATGGTTTTTTTCGGCCTTATTTCGGCGACGTATTGGTCGTTATTTTAATCTATTGCTTCATCAAAACATTTTTCAATTTCGCAGTTTGGAAAACGGCTTTGTTCGTTACCGTGTTTTCAATTTGTATTGAAACCTTGCAGTATCTGAATTTCATTGCAAAAATTGGGTTGGAAGAATCTGGATTTGCGAAAGCAATTCTAGGACATTCTTTTTCGTGGTGGGACATTTTGTGTTATCTGATCGGGATTTTAATCGTGGTTTCTTGGGAAACATTGAGGATGAAATAATGCTTCCATTTTAAATTCAGATTTGGTATTTTTCAACTTCAAAAATTGAAGTTTTACAATAAAAAAATCAGAAAAATGGAAAAAATCACCAAACATATCAAAATCAGGATTCCATCTGAAGAAGCTTTTCAAACATTTCTGAAAGAGTTCAATGAATGGTGGCCAAAAGAATATACTTGGTCGCAAGACAAATTAAAAGAAATTCGGATTGGCCAAAAGAAAGGTGATTTATGCACTGAGATTGGGCCAAATGGATTTCGTTGCGATTGGGGCCACATCATCGAAATTGTAAAAAATGAGAAAATAAAATTAAAATGGCAAATCGGTCCACATCGCGAGCCCGTTCCCGATTCTGCAAAGTCAAGTGATCTACTTATTGAATTTAGAGAAAACAATGAGTCGACAACGGCCCTGAAATTAGAACATAGTAATTTTGAAAAGCACGGTGGCCAAGCAGAAAATTATCGAGATATGATGAACGGAAACCAGGGTTGGGATTACATTTTATTCCGTTTTAAAGAATATTGCGAGAAATCTCAATAATTCACATATTCCATAATCTCCAAACCATAACCGATCATTCCCACGCGTTTGGTTTGTGCGGAATTGGACAATAATCTGATTTTATGAATTTCCAAATCGTGCAATATTTGGGCACCGATACCAAAATCTTTGCTGTCCATCGGAAGTCGAGGGACTATCAATTCACCTTGGGCTTGTGAATTTTTCAGTTCGGTTAAACGGTTCAAAATATTCAGTGAACGGTTTTCCTGATTGATAAACACAATTGCACCTTTTCCTTCCTCGTTCACGGCTTGAAACATTTCATCGAGTTTCTTTTCGGCATTGTTCGTCAAAGTGCTCAGAATATCCATATTCACCAAGGTAGAATTCACGCGTACCAAAACGGGTTCATCGCTTTTCCAAGCGCCTTTCGTTAAAGCCAAATGTACTTGGTTGTTGGTGGTTTGTTTGTATGCGCGCAACCTAAATTCCCCAAACCGTGTATTGATATTGAAGTCCATTTTTTTTTCGATCAACGAATCATGTTGCATTCTGTAAGCCACCAAATCTTCAATGGAAACCAGTTTTAAATCGAATTTTTCCGCAACTTTCACCAATTCCGGAAGTCGTGCCATGCTGCCGTCTTCGTTCATGATTTCCACAATTACGCCTCCCGGTTTTAGGCCGGCAAGACGTGCAAAATCAATGGCGGCTTCGGTATGTCCGGTTCTGCGAAGCACTCCTCCTTCTTTTGCTTTTAAGGGGAAAATATGGCCGGGCCTTCCCAAATCGGCTGGTTTTATGTTTTCATCAATAAGTGCTTTCACAGTTTCCGCACGATCACGGGCAGAAATTCCCGTGGTTACACCTTTTCCCTTTAAATCGACGGAAATGGTAAAAGCGGTTTCCAATGGATCGGTATTTTTTCCGACCATCATGTCGAGTTCCAATTGCTCGCAACGTTTCTCGGTCAAGGGCGCACATATTAGGCCGCGCCCATGCATCGCCATAAAATTGATCATTTCCGGTGTGACCATTTCTGCGGCGGCAACAAAATCGCCTTCATTTTCACGATCACGATCGTCCACCACAATAATTATTTTGCCCGCACGGATGTCGTCGATGGCCTCTTTAATGCTGTGCAACTTAATGCTTGCTTCCCGTTCCATTTCAACAAAATTTGCTTTTTCCATAACTGCAAAGGTACTGAATTACCGTTCAATCCTTTTTTGATAAACCAGTTTTCCGAATGAATTTCCGAATTGGGTCCATAACGGCATCGGGATTAAAAAATCCTTGATCGGTGGTTGCGCGATAGGTCAAATAAATGCTCAATGGAAACATGATAAAAGTGGAAAGCCACACGCCAAGAAAAGGGGAAATGCTTCCGTTTTCCGCACTGTTTTTGGTCAAAACACCAATAAAATGATAGGTCAGAAAAAGTAAAATCGCCACAACCAAAGGAAGGCCCATTCCTCCTTTTCGAATAATTGCACCCAAGGGAGCACCTACGAAAAATAATATAATACAGGCAAATCCGATGACATATTTTTCGTGCAAGGCAATTTCAAATTTGTTGAGTTCTTCATGTTTTCGTTTCACAGATTCTTGTTTGCCGTCTATCATTACTAAAGTCCCGTTCAAAGAACCCAATGCGATAGTTAAAATTTGGCGTTTCTTCCGATCATCGAAATTCGACAAAACCGGCTGGTCACTTTCCAGAAAAACACTGTCTTTTTCAACAACTTCCGAATTCAATCGATCCAAGCCTTGCCTAACTGAAATATTCTTTCGAAAACTTTCGGCACTTCGATTGAAATCGGCAGAAAGCGAATCAATTTCGATCGTGAGTTCGCTTATTTTTAACATCTTTGAGGAATTGCTATAATTTTCATCCCCCAAATCAACTTTATTGAAATCGGATAAATCAATATTGATGGTATATTCTTCAAATTCACTTTTGGCAAATGGTTTCTTTTTGCGCTCGGAAACTTCCTCTTTATACACATCATTGTAATAATTTCCGTCATATAGCACCAAAGAAAGAAGATCGGAATCCGTACTGCCAATTAGTTCTCCCCTTTTTGCTTTAATAACGGTCATATCGCCGCGGCCGTTCTTGGGTTTTTGATGAATGATCACATCTTTCAAAAACTGATCGTTATTGCCGCTTTTTTCTTCCACTTTAATATTCAAATCGTCGCCCAAATCATTGAACGCGCCTTCAACAATCGCCATGGAAGGTTGCAATTGGGCAATATTTTTTCGTAAATTAATGGATTTATAGGCGGCAATCGGAATGATATTGTTGGCAAAAAAGAAGGCCAAGACCGCAATGAGCAAAATAAAAACAATCAAACTCCGCATGGCGCGTTGCAATGAAATACCAGCCGATTTCATAGCGGCGAATTCATATTTTTCAGCAAAATTGCCGAAGGTCATGATCGAAGTCACCAAAATGGTAAGCGGCAAGATAAGGGGCATTAAATTGGGCGTGAAATAGAGCAGGAATTTTCCAATGACCATGGCGCTCAAATCTTTGCCCGCCAATTCCGAAATATATAACCAAACGGTTTGGAAAACAAAAATAATCGTCAATAAAACGAACACCGCAAAAAATACTTTGAGGTAGCTCCATAAAATATATCGATCAAGAATTTTCACTTAATCCAAACGGTTGATATAGTAATCTTTGTATTTTTCTTCGCGAAAGGTGAAAAGTAAATCGGAAATAGGTTGGTTGGTTTTGAAACTATTGATTTCAATCGTAATTTGTGAACCGTCTTTCATATTTTGAATAAGGTTGTAAATATGTTTGGTCTGCCGATCAATTCCCAAAAGAATTTGTTTTATCTCTGAATTTTTATCTACCGGGGTAAGTTTCACATATTGAATGGTCCTGCCCAGAACGTTTTGCACAATATCCATTTTATAATTGTAGCCTTTTTCATAAAACAAAAGCATTTGTGAAGGAGAAAGCCCCTGATCATTCGCCGCATCATAACTTGAAATCGTCACTTCTTCATCTTCGGGGACAATGGTATAAATTTTTTCGCCATCGAATATGCGTATGATTCCCATTAAATCCATTCGGTATTTATCCCCCTTAAGGCTAACGGTGCCACGGGTTTCTTGATTTATGTCTGCGGAAGGATCGCGGAAAGTATATTCAAATTCGATTTCCATATTGTCATAGGACCGAACTTTGGAAGCCACCGTTTCCATTAAATTTTTGGCTTCTTCTGTTTTTGCAGAATTTTTTGGCTGCAAGTGCGATTGTGCCCAACTTGAAAAGCCAAAGCAAACCAAACAAATTAGTATTATTCCATTTTTTTTCATTTTGATAATTTTCTGTGTTTTCACAAGTCTTTCGGGATTCAGCACCCCCTAAAGGGTTAAGCCTTCCCAGACTTATTGCTCATTGTTCAAATAATGTTCCAACGACTGCAGATCCGAAATCAGCACCTGTCGTGCTTTGCTTCCTTCAAAAGGTCCCACAATACCGGCGGCTTCCAATTGATCGATAATCCGCCCGGCACGGTTGTAGCCCAATTTCAATTTTCGTTGCAAAAGTGAAGCCGAACCTTGTTGAGCGGTAACAATGACCTCCGCCGCTTCCCGAAACATTTTGTCGCGTTCACTGACATCTATATCAAGTCCCGTGCCACCTTCTTCCCCAACATATTCCGGTAGTAAAAAAGCATCGGGATAGGCTTTTTGAGAACCAATAAATTCGGTAATCCTATCGACTTCAGGGGTGTCAACAAAGGCACATTGCAAGCGTATCAAATCGTTTCCTTGGGTAAACAACATATCCCCACGACCGATCAGTTGATCGGCGCCCCCGGTATCCAAAATGGTGCGCGAATCAATTTTTGAAGTTACCCGGAATGCCAATCGAGCCGGAAAATTGGCTTTGATCATTCCGGTAATCACATTCACCGAAGGACGTTGCGTTGCAATAATAAGATGT
>DASSWN010000157.1:0-5762 GCA_035704905.1 Flavobacteriaceae bacterium | reverse complement strand
ATTACACGGCGGGCCTCGATAAAATACGAACCTCCCCCGATCACGGAACGGCTTTTGAAATTGCTGGTAAAGGAATTGCCGATTTCCGTTCTTTTCAAGAAGCGGTTTTTTTGGCAGTGAAAATTTTCAAGAAGCGAAAAGAATATCGAAAACTTACCAAAAATCCGCTGAAAACCCACCCCAAAAAGATATAAACATTTTTTGTTGATAAGCTTAGGGAATTATAGAATATTTTATACATTTGCACCCGCCTTTTGAAGGTGGCCAGATGATTGAAAGAGAGCGGGAAATGAAAAAGTTGAAAGAATACACAATCCCTTTTGTGGGGCTGAAACTGGGGAAGCACCAGTTTGAATATGACATTGACAACAAGTTCTTTGAGTTTTTCTACTATACCGATTTTAACAGTGCAGACGTGAAGGTGAATCTATCTTTCGAGAAGAAAAACACCATGTTGGAGCTGGATTTCAAAGTAATGGGAAGTGTCAACATCAATTGCGACATTACCAATGAACCGTATGACCAGTCAATTGAAGCCACGTTGCCGCTGAAAGTGAAATTCGGGCAGGAATATGAAGAAGTGAATGAAGAACTGCTCATCCTTCCTTTCGGGGAATATGAGCTTGCGGTGCAACAGTATATTTACGAAGCAATTGTTTTGGCTGTTCCCGCAAAACATGTTCATCCGGGAATTGCGGACGGCACATTAAAATCCGATGTGTTGAAAAAATTGGAAGAACTAAGTCCGGAAGCTTCCCACAATAAAAAGAATAACGAGGAAATTGATCCTCGCTGGAATAAATTGAAAACTTTATTAAAAGATAAATAACACGTAGCCATGGCACATCCAAAGAGAAAAATATCCAAAACAAGAAGGGATAAAAGAAGGACGCATTACAAAGCAAGCGTTCCTCAAATCGCCACCGATCCAACAACGGGCGAAGCGCACCTTTATCACCGGGCACACTGGCATGAAGGAAAATTGTATTACCGCGGACAAGTGCTGATCGATAATACCGAAGAGGTAGAAGCCTAATTTTCCCCGGAAGGCGAAAGCTTAGCATTTTTTATAAAGTTGATCCTTTTCAACTTCGAAAACCCAAAAAGCTCTCCTTCTGTGAGGGTTTTTTTGTTTTTAATCTTGAAAATCAATATCAATTTCCTTTTTCAAAAAAGCAAAAAGAAGAAAATCTATGAATTTCAGCCTAAATCAATGTGAAATGTTGTACTTTTCCTTCTTGTTTTCCGCAGAAAAAAACATGTACCTTTATACATAAATTCAATTGCATGAATAAAATCAGAGCTGCCATTACCGCTGTTGGTGCATACGTCCCACCAGATGTGTTGACCAACAAGATGCTGGAAGAAATGGTGGACACAAACGATGAGTGGATCACCACCCGAACCGGAATCAAGGAACGGCGCATCTTAAAAGATGAAACTAAAGGCACATCGCACATGGCGATCAAAGCGGCTCAAAACCTCTTGGACAAATCCAACCTCGATCCGAAAGAAATCGATTTGGTCATTTTTGCCACCGTAACCCCCGATATGCCCGTAGCTGCCTCAGGGGTTTTTTTGGCGACGGCAATTGGCGCGACCAATGCTTTCTCTTTCGATCTGCAGGCCGCATGCTCCGGATTTCTATACGGAATGTCCACGGCCGCCAGTTTTATTGAAAGTGGCAAATACAAAAAAGTGCTGCTTATTGGCGCTGATAAAATGTCGTCTATTATCGATTATACCGATCGCTCAACATGTATTATTTTTGGCGATGGTGCCGGCGCAGTGTTGTTCGAACCAAATCAAGAAGGAATGGGAATCCAAGATGAATATTTGCGCAGTGATGGCATTGGACGTGATTTTCTCAAAATTGAAGCCGGGGGCTCACTCCTGCCACCAAGTGCGGAAACCGTGGCTAACCGCCAACATTATGTATTCCAAGATGGAAAAACCGTTTTTAAATTTGCAGTAACCAATATGGCCGATGTAAGTGAACGGGTGATGCTGCAGAACAAACTCAACCACAACGATGTGGACTGGCTCGTGGCGCATCAAGCAAACAAACGCATTATCGATGCCACCGCAAACCGAATGAAACTGGAACCTGAAAAAGTCTTGATGAATATCCAACGCTATGGAAACACTACCTCGGCAACTTTACCCTTGTTGCTGAGTGATTATGAGAAACAATTGAAAAAAGGGGATAACATGATTTTTGCTTCCTTTGGGGGCGGATTCACCTGGGGTTCCATCTATCTGAAATGGGCCTATAATTCCTAACCGTTAAACAATTAAGTATTATGGATTTAAAAGAGATTCAAAACCTGATCAAATTCGTCGCGAAATCTGGCGCGAGCGAAGTTAAACTGGAAATGGATGACATTAAAATCACCATTAAAACCGGTGGCGATGAGCACAAAGAAATGACCTACGTGCAACAACTTCCCATGCAGGCCCAAATGCCACAGCAACAACAACAATTGCCGCAAACCCCCGTGGCACAGCAAGAACCAAGTGCCCCCCCGGCTAAAGACGAAGAGTCGAACTACATTACCGTAAAATCTCCTATTATTGGAACGTTGTACCGTAGGCCGGCCCCCGACAAACCCGTTTTTGTGGAAGTCGGTGACAGCATTAAAGAAGGCGATGTTCTGTGTGTGATTGAAGCTATGAAGCTCTTTAACGAAATCGAAAGTGAAGTAAGCGGAAAGATCGTGAAAATTCTCGTTGACGATTCCTCACCCGTTGAATTCGACCAACCCTTGTTTTTGGTGGACCCGGCTTAGAAGTTATGGGTTAAAAGTTAGGAACCTGCGGGTTATGTGTATGAAGATTTAGTGTGGAAATTGACATATTGAAAGCACACATTCCTGCAAGACTTAAACTTTGAACCTTGAACGACAAACCTTGAACCTTGAACCTTAAACTTTGAACCAACATGTTTAAAAAGATATTAATAGCCAACCGGGGGGAAATTGCGCTTCGCGTTATCCGTACCTGTAAAGAAATGGGCATCAAAACCGTGGCGGTCTATTCCAAGGCAGATGCCGAAAGTTTGCATGTGCGTTTTGCCGACGAGGCCGTTTGCATCGGTCCCGCGCCAAGCAGCGAATCCTATTTGAAAATTTCAAATATTATCGCGGCTGCCGAAATCACCAACGCCGATGCCATTCATCCCGGATACGGATTTTTGGCCGAGAATTCCAAATTCTCCAAAATTTGTGGCGAACACAAAATAAAATTCATTGGCGCTTCACCGGCAATGATCGATAAAATGGGTGACAAAGCTTCGGCCAGGGCAACTATGAAAGCCGCCGGCGTTCCGTGTATTCCCGGTTCAGACGGACTTCTAAAAGATTATGAAGATTGCGAACGTACCGCCAAAGAAATGGGCTTTCCGGTTATGTTGAAAGCTACGGCCGGAGGCGGTGGAAAGGGTATGCGCGCGGTTTGGAAACTTGAAAAGTTGCAAGAAGCCTGGGAATCTGCCCGCAAAGAGGCCGGTGCTGCATTTGGCAACGACGGCATGTATATGGAAAAGCTCATTGAAGAACCGCGTCACATTGAAATTCAAGTGGTGGGCGACAGCACGGGGAAAGCTTGCCATCTTTCGGAAAGGGATTGTTCCATTCAACGCCGTCACCAGAAGTTGACAGAAGAAACACCTTCGCCATTTATGACGAAAGAACTTCGCAAGAAAATGGGCGATGCCGCCGTGAAGGCCGCCGAATCCATCAATTATGAAGGAGCCGGCACTATTGAATTTTTGGTGGACAAACATCGAAATTTCTATTTCATGGAAATGAACACCCGAATTCAAGTAGAACACCCGATCACCGAACAGGTTATTGATTATGATTTGATCCGGGAACAAATAAAAGTCGCCGCGGGCGTGCCAATTTCAGGGAAAAATTATTTCCCGCAGTTGCATTCCATCGAATGCCGTATCAATGCGGAAGATCCTTACAACGATTTCCGACCTTCCCCGGGCAGGATCACCAATTTACATGCTCCTGGAGGTCACGGTGTGCGAATCGACACGCATGTATACAGTGGCTATTTGATTCCGCCGAATTATGATTCCATGATCGCCAAACTAATCACCACAGCACAAACCCGTGAAGAAGCCATCACAAAAATGGCACGCGCATTGGACGAATTTGTGATCGAAGGGGTGAAAACCACCATTCCGTTCCATCGTCAATTGATGCGCCATCCCGATTATTTGGCGGGAAATTATACAACCAAATTCATGGAAGATTTCGAAATGAAACCCGAAGAAGAAGAATACTAAATCTTTCCAGCTAACTCACAAGCCCTTTCAGCGTTCGGAATGCTGAAAGGGCTTTTTTGTTGTCAATAAATTAATTTTCCGTAATTTTCAAAAAATATATCCCAACATGAATTTCAGTTACTGGGAGCGCAAAACCTGGTTTTCCAATGTCGATTTCACCATCATCGGCAGCGGAATTGTTGGATTGAATTGTGCATTATCCCTTCGAAATCGTTTTCCAAAAACAAAAATTCTGGTTTTGGAAAAAGGAATCCTTCCCAATGGTGCCAGCACAAAAAATGCCGGATTCGCTTGCTTCGGAAGTATTTCTGAAATTTTAGACGACCTAAAAACCCATTCGGAAGAAACAGTTTTGCAGCTTATTGAAAAACGTAAAACTGGACTGGAACTGCTCCGCAAAAATTTGAGCGACGAGAATATCGGTTATAAAAATTTGGGCGGATATGAATTGTTCGTAAAAAAAGACGAGACATTATATGAAGAATGTTTTCAGAAGAAAAAACGCATAAATAAGTTGTTACAGCCCTTTTTCAATGAAGAGGTTTTCACTGAAGTGCCAAACCAATTCGGATTTCAGCAGCTTTTGCCAAAACTGATTTTCAACAAATTCGAAGGGCAAATCGACACCGGAAAAATGATGTCGGCACTTTTAAAAAAAGCATATTCGGAAGGAATTTTCATTTTGAATCAAGTTGCGGTCGAAGGATTTTCCGAAGTCGGCGGGAATGTGGAAATTTTCTGTGATCAATTCTCGTTCAAAACAAAGAAATTGTTCATCACCACCAACGGATTTTCCAAAGAACTGGGCATTGAAAATGTAAAACCTGCAAGAGCACAAGTCCTAATCACCAAACCAATTGAGAACTTGCACATCAAAGGCACTTTTCATTTGGAAAAAGGTTATTATTATTTCCGGAACATCGATGACCGGATTTTGTTTGGTGGGGGAAGAAACTTGGATTTCAAAGGAGAAGAAACCACCAAAATGGAAGAAACCGAACCTATTCAACGGGAACTAAAACGCATTTTAAGGGAAAGCATTTTGCCGGAAACCGAACATGAAATTGATTTTGCGTGGAGCGGAATTATGGGAGTGGGCAAACAAAAAGAACCCATTGTGAAACAACTTTCGGAAAACGTCTTTTGCGGCGTGCGGCTGGGCGGAATGGGAATTGCAATCGGCAGTTTTGTCGGAAAAGAATTGGCAGATTTGATTGAATAAAAAGCCCCTGTCATGCTGAACTTGTTTCAGCATCTCTTATTCCTGCATCTCGTTTCAGCATCTCGTTACAGCATTTAAAACTTTATCCCATGAAAAAATCCTTCAAATTCCTGTTGAAAATTGTCCTATGGTTTTTGGCCATTAGTGTTTTTTTGGTGTTGATTTTCAAATGGCTTCCGGTTCCTTTCACGCCGCTCATGGGAATCCGCTATTTCGAAAATCCCGATCAACAATTTCAACATG
>DASSWN010000075.1:0-3036 GCA_035704905.1 Flavobacteriaceae bacterium | reverse complement strand
GGCTTTCACGAATTCATTGGTTTTGGAGGCAACGGCGCTCATACGCTGCATTCCATTGAGAACGAGGCGTTCGGCTTTTAAAATGGAACGGCTTTTTCCAGCAACATGAAAAGCAATGTCTCCTTTTTCGATTTTTCGGCCATCGTTCAAAAAAACCTCTACTTTCAGATCCGGATCGACCGCTTCGAAAACACGTTTTGCAAAATCCACCCCTGCCAAAACCCCTTTGGCTTTAAGGATCAATTTGGCTTTGCCAACAGCGTTTTCGGGAATGCAGGCCATGGAACTATAATCGCCTTTACCGACATCTTCACGGATGGCATTCGCGATCACCAAATCCAATTCTTTTTCGAACCGAGGGTTTTGTATCATTTGCTATGGTTATTTTTGCTAAAGTAGCAAAGTAATTTCAAACAGAAAAAATGACCATTAAAATAACCGCTGTTGGAAAAACCGATGATCCGCAATTGATTGCCATGCTGAATTTGTATCATTCCCGCTTGCAGCACTACAACAAGGTGGAATTTGAAATCATTCCGGATATAAAAAATTCGAAAAACTTGACCGAAAACCGACAAAAACAAAAGGAAGGGGAATTGATTCTGAAAAAAATAAAACCAGCCGATATCGTGATTTTATTGGATGAAAAAGGACGCGAATTCACTTCCAAAAATTTTTCCGAATTTATCCAGAAGAAATTAAATTCGGGCAAGAAACAGTTAGTGTTTGTTATTGGCGGCCCTTATGGATTTTCAGAGGAAGTACAACTGCGTGCAAACCAGAAAATAGCGCTTTCAAAAATGACCTTTTCCCATCAAATGGTACGTTTGTTTTTCTTGGAGCAATTGTATAGAGCCTTCACGATTTTGCGAAATGAACCCTACCATCATGAATAAAATTTAACGAAGTGAGCGAAAAGGCTTCTAATTGTAAGCTATATGAAAAATGAACAATTATTGATCAAAACGGTCAACCGTATGTAGGGAAGCACTCATAACTCATAACTCTTAACTCAAAACCCATAACCATAAATAAAATGTGCACCCTGACGTTCATACCACATTTAAAATCAACAACCGATTTCATCTTAACATCGAACCGCGATGAATCACCCAATCGGAAAACAATTTTTCCTAAATTATATTTTGAAGAAGGCATGGAAATGTGTTACCCGAAAGATGAGTTGGCCGGCGGCACTTGGATTGGTGCCAGTTCGCGAAAACGGTTGGTTTGTTTATTGAATGGCGGGTTTGAGGCCCATAATCGACTGAAACATTACCGAAAAAGTCGTGGATTGGTTGTGAAAGAATTGCTGGCGGCTACTGATACCTTTTCTTTCCTGGAAAAAACAGAACTAAACAAAATTGAACCTTTTACCATTGTTTCAGTAGATTGGAATAAAAAATTGGAACTTCACCAACTTGTTTGGGATGGAAATGAAAAGCAGATAAAACAGATTTCGGTTTCCCCACAAATATGGTCGGCTTCCATGCTTTATTCATCAGAAACAAAAAAAGAGCGGGAACAACTTTTTCTAAAATTTATAAATGAGGAACGTGAATTTGATCGGGAAGATATTATGGGATTTCAGAAAAAATTCGTCATCGATCGCGAACTAGTAAAAACCACCAGCATAACGCAATTTGTTCATTCCCAAAAAACTTCTGAAATGCGCTACCTCGATTTGCAAACAGGAAAAACTATTTCGACCAGAATGAAATTTTAAAAATTATTTCCTACGGAAATTCGAGAGACTTAAAATTTTTCAATATTTCAAGCATTTTTTCATTCCATCCATTTTGTGGCGAATAGTAAATTTTTTGTCCATTTGCTTTGGCAATAAAAAGATATGGTTTATTGGCCTTATTCAAAATAAGTTTTACTTTTTCACCTTCTCTCGTTCTGAAATATCCTTTCTTTACTGTGCCAAGCGCGAAACCGTTCATTTTCAAAGAAATTTCCGGCAATTCATTCACAAGCTGAATACTTTTTATTTGATTTGGTGTTAGCGTTTCCCCATAATTTCCCTGCAGAATCAATTTTTGTGAATCAATGATCAATCGGTTTTCCGTAAATCCGTAGCCTAAAAGCCCAACCATGAAAATCAAAACGCCAACGAGAATTACAATTGCATATTTATCGTTTTTTGATTCCAATTCTCTTGAAAATTTAGAACTGGTAAGCGCAAAATAAATATAGGCCAGAATTGGATAAACAGCCACAAAAATTCCGCCGACATTAATATGAATGAAATAAGTCAACAGTATTCCAAAAACGAAAAGGGAAATGCCGAGAAATAAATGGAACCTTCTGAAAAAGGGAACATAATTTTGAATATCAACCTTTTTTCTGTCTTCTTGGCTTAAGGTATTATAACCGGAAAGAATATATTTGGCATTGTTTTCGGTCAAAATAAACCCAATGGCAATAAAGAGCACACTCATTCCGGCCAGCAAATAAATCATATTTTTATTTGGCTATATTTTGATTAATTCAAAGCGTATGGAGCGCTCAACTTAAAAGTAGGCACATGCACTTTAAATTTCCTGGTGGAAGTGAAATTGATCATATTGAAATGGCCTAACATAGCGCCAAATGGCGATGCCAGTAAACATCCGCTCGAATAGGAATGAATTTCCCCTGGTTTGATCACGGGCTTTTTTCCGATAACCCCTTCTCCTTTGATTATTTCGGTTTTGCTCAGCGCATCTTTTATTCGCCAAAACCGAGAAGTAAGTTGAACCGAATCTTTACTTTGATTTTCAATATGAATGCGGTAACTAAAGGCAAAATGAATTCGACATTTTTTATAAAAAGTTCCTTGGAAGCTTGTAACCACCGAAATTTTTATTCCCCTCGTTACTTGTTGTATCATAGCTTTTGCGAAAAATGCGATGGTCTCATTCACCATCTGGATAAAACGCTGCTAATATAAACAATAATCTATCAATACACCAATATTTTCAGTGCTTTACAAAAAAATTACATGATTTTTCCGGTAGCATTTTTTGAGTAGGAAAAAGAAAGAAAATATAG
>DASSWN010000224.1:0-2281 GCA_035704905.1 Flavobacteriaceae bacterium | reverse complement strand
TTACAAAGCATTAAATCGTTAATTTTCAGTTCTTTGCGTTCTTTGTGTATTTTCTTTGTGTCCTTTGCGGTTATTTTAATCGTTGTGAAACAAACACTTGCGCACACTGATTAGTTACTTTATTTTTAATTCCATGCTTATTCCAATGATTTTCCTTTGGCGCGTATAACCATAAAAACCGAAAATAGCAAGAAGCCAACAATTAGAAGAAAAGGAATCAAAACTATTTTTTTCCCAAAAACACTAACATCCTCCAGATCACGTGGATATCCCAGATCGATCACTTTTAAAAATGCCGTATTTTCGACTTTTTCAGTAAGAAGTTTAGTGGTTTCCTCTTGTAATTCCATTCTTACATTCATCAATCCAGCCAGGTTCAATGAATTTTCAGAATAAATCAAATTTCTTCCCACTTCACCGCCTGAAGCGATCAATTGGGTGTAATTACCCAACAATGAATCGATTTGAGCCAGTACATAATAATTGCTATTTATACGACGGTCAATATCTTGGTTTCTCTGTTTGGAAAGTTCAATATAAAACGAATTTTTCCGAAGGTATTCCATTATTTTTTCCAAATACTTTCTTCCATCTTGGCTTTCATTGTGAAACAACGAAATTTCATGATAGGAATAAGAGCGTTTCATTAGCTCTTTTTTCTCATCATCGGTCATTATTTCGTTGTCTTCCAGTATGTCAAAAAAAGTCTTTTCTTCCGGGGTGATTTCAAGGGTTTTTTCAATTGGCTTTGCTTCCAAAGTTAGGTGTGATGCTTCTGTTTCGGAAATGCCCATTTTTTGCAAAAAGTCCTCGTTTTTGTTATTCAACAAAGATTCAATTTCACTAATATTTTTGTATAAATATCCGGCACTTTCAAAATTGGAAACCACGGTGGCGACGGTCTTTCTTTTCTCCGGTAAATTTCTATCCAAAAAATACCCAGCGATCAATCCAACTAAAATCAAAATTCCGATAATAATTATGTTGCGCAGCAGGAAATTGAAAAACCGCAACAGAAGGTTTCCCAATTTATCAAAGGCTTTTCCTATATACCTGAAAAGTTCGAAGATATCCACCTCTTCGTTGTGTCGCTTATTTTCCATCTTCAAAAATTTGTTCCAAAATTTTGTTCGTGATTAAATATGTGGGGCGCACCCCGGCGGTTCCCAGTCCGCCAGAGGCCAATGTGCTTCCCGTTTCCAATGGGTTGTCGCTCGCATAATAGGCATAACGCACTTTTACATCGGGCGAAATATTTCCGCGTAATTTTGATGCCGATTGAATGGCTTTTTGATAATGGGCACCTTCCATTTCCAAACCAATTACGTTCCATGTCGAATCATGGAAAAACCGCAGGATATCCTTATTTTGCAGTGAAGTTCCCAAGACACTGATCATCGCGCCTTCGAATACTTCCACCTCATCTTTGGCAAAATCTTCTTTCCGAAGTTCATTTTCGAACGGATAATTATCTGCCGTGCCTTCAAACAAATGCGCCGTGGGGATCATAATATCGCCCTTTTTTCCATCCAAAATACCTGCTTTTCCCATTATTGAAATTGAGCGAACATCCATAAAAAGCTGTTCACCGCCCAAATTGTATGGTTTCAGCAATTCATCCATAGTTTCATAAGCCTGTTCACCAAAAGCATAATCCATCACAATTAAAACCGGAGCCTCCTCCCCAACCGAAAAACGTTTCTCGGGATGATTCAATTGTTCGGTGTCGAAAATTTGCACATTGATATTGGCACCACTCTTATCTTCCAAAAATGTCATTCCGCGTTTCAAGGCCAAAGACATTACCCGGTTCCGAAGGTTTCCATTTCCCGAATCGCTCAAATCTTCATATATTTTATTGATCGGCTTTTTTGAAAGTTCTTCTTCCAGAGCCAAAGGAGCGTATAAGGTGTTCATCACACTGTGCATGTTCGCACTGATAATATGAACGGGGCGTTCGGCCAAACCTTTTTCAACCAAAACCGCTTTGATGGCGTCAGCCCATACTTCACCGTGAATATGATGCCCCAACCGTTCTCGCAAAATCGCACTGAAAGTGATCGTTCTTTTTTTGTCGGCCAAGGTTTCATCAATGGCCAGTTTCCCCAAGTAATAAATTATACGCAAAAAACGCTCGGGATCGTTCGGCAGGCTGAACATTGGATAAATTGCGCCAATTTCTTCAAAGGTTCTTCCCAAAATATTGGCCACATGAATCATGGCCACTTCGCGTTCGGGTTGGGTCAATTCATCGTTTTTTAGAACAACCGCCTCCAATTTC
>DASSWN010000222.1:0-18858 GCA_035704905.1 Flavobacteriaceae bacterium | reverse complement strand
GTCGATTACTTTCAATGCCCCGATATGCGCCAGACCTTTGGCACCGCCGCCTGAAAGGATCAGACCAACCGAGGGTTCTTTTTTTTGGGAAGGTGAATTCTGGGCCAATACATAGTGGCCAAGCAAGAAAAAAACCAAAATGTGCAAAAATTTCATGTCGTAACTTCAGTTTAATTTCTTTGCATTTTCACGTTTCAATATTTCCCTGTTATTCTATGTCTTTTTTTCCGTGTTCGGACAGTGCTTTTTGTTGATAATGCTCAAATATAATCGTAGCTTTTGAATTCCCGATTACCTCGGCCAAACTACTTTGCGAAGCTTCTGCAATGCGTTTTACCGACCGAAAATGCGTCAATAATTGCACCGCGGTTTTTTTTCCGATTCCCGGAATGCTTTCCAAATCGGTTCCCAATGCCGATTTGCTTCGTTTGTTGCGGTGAAACGTTATCCCAAAACGATGGGCTTCGTTTCGCAATTGTTGAATAATTTTTAATGTTTCCGATTTTTTGTCCAAATATAGTGGAATTGGGTCGTCGGGATAAAATAATTCTTCCAAACGTTTTGCAATTCCGATAATAGCGATTTTCCCTCTTAAATCCAAATTTTCCAAGGCTTTCAAGGCAGAAGAAAGTTGGCCTTTTCCGCCATCGATAATAATGAGTTGCGGCAATTCTTCATTTTCTTCCAACAACCGCCGGTATCTTCGGAAAACTACTTCTTCCATAGAGGCAAAATCATTGGGCCCTTCCACGGTTTTGATGTTAAATTTTCGGTAATCGGATTTGCTTGGTTTTCCATTTTTGAAAACTACGCAAGCCGCAACAGGATTGGTTCCCTGAATATTGGAATTATCGAAGCATTCAATGTGGCGCGGCTCTTCCGAAAGACGCAAATCTTTTTTCATTTGTGCCATCACCCGATTGGTATGTCTATCGGGATCAACAATTTTCATTTGTTTGAAGCGTTCTTGCCGAAAGTATTTGGCATTGCGCAACGAGAGTTCCAAAATTGCTTTTTTGTCGCCAAGTTTTGGAACTGTTACCTTAATTTGTTCGCCAACCTTAACTGGAAATGGAACGTATATTTCCTTGCAAGTGGAATGGAAGCGTTGCCGAATTTCTGTGACAGCTAGTTCCAAAAGTTCTTTGTCCGTCTCTTCCAATTTTTTTTTCAATTCCATCGTATGCGAACGAATAACGGAACCATGTGAAAGTTGAAGAAAATTAATATAACCATATTGTTCATCACTGGTTATGGAATACACCTCTACATTGTTGATTTTCGGGTTGACGACCGTCGATTTTGATTGGTAATTTTCCAGGATTTCAATTTTTTCCTTGATACGTTGTGCGGCTTCAAATTCCATTTTGGAAGCATGTTCGCGCATCTGTTTTTTGAAATTTTGGAGCGAGTCTTTAAAATTTCCTTTTACAATTTGACGAATAGCTGCAATGGATTCCATGTAATCTTCTTCACTTTGCAAGCCCTCACAAGGTCCTTTGCAATTTCCCAAATGATATTCCAGACAAACTTTATATTTTCCGGCGGCTATTTTTTCGGGAGAAAGATCGTAATTGCATGTGCGAAGTTGATACAATCCTTTTATCAAATCCAGAAGTGTGTTCACTGTTTTGAAACTGGTGTAAGGCCCAAAATATTCGCTTCCGTCTTTTATGACGCGGCGGGTAGGAAATACCCGGGGGAAATGTTCGTTTTTAATGCAAAGCCACGGATATGTTTTGTCATCTTTTAGCATGACGTTGAAACGTGGTTGCAATGTTTTTATCAGATTGTTTTCAAGCAAGAGCGCATCGGTTTCCGAACTGACAACGATGTGTTTTATATCATTTATTTTTTTTACCATCAACCCAATCCGATGGCTGTCATGTTTTTTGGTGAAATAAGAAGTGACGCGTTTTTTCAGGTTTTTCGCTTTTCCGACATAAAGAATTTTTCCGTTTTTATCATAATACTGATAAACACCAGGATCATTCGGCAAGGTTTGCAACTGGATTTCTATAGAAGGCTGGCTCATTCCCACAAAGTTACGAATTGCAGTGGATTAATGGAAAATGGAAACGTTTGATTTTTGCGCAAAAAAAAGGAACCAAACTATCTTTTCGGATAATTGGTTCCTTTAGCTATACCTTCAATTCTGTCATGCTGAACTTGTTTCAGCATCTTTTTTATTCAATCAAAATTTTGGTGGTTTTTTTGGAACCATTCTGGATTACGTTCACAATGTACATACCTGGCTCCAAAGTTGTAGTTTTCACGGAAATTTTTCCATTTGAAGGAACTTCATTTTCAAAATTAAGAACTTGTTGTCCCAAAACATTGTATAGTTCCACGCTTGCTTTTCCTCCTTGAAGATTTCCAATGAAGAAAACATCATTTAGAACAGGGTTCGGATAAAGCACCAAATCCTTTCCTAAGAAACTCTCCGTGGACAAACTGTTCTCGGTAAAGAATATTGAAAACCGGTCCGGAGCAGTGCTTCCCGCTATTGTTTGGTCGATATCAAAATTTACCAAAGTGTTATCGTTTGGAGTCAACAACGTTTCGGTATCGAGATAGTTGTCAATCAAATAAACATAAAGATTTTCCGGCAAAGCTTCCGTAGAAATATTGAAGACATAGCTGTTGGTCCGATATTGGTTCATGGACAGTGGAATGGTTTCTCCTTCCACAGGAATCGCACGGTTTTCGATACTCAGTATTTGTGTTCCGTTCACAATTCCAACATTTTCATCCATGTTTTGTATTTTGAGCGCATCATTTGGTAAAACCGCATTGTTTCCGTCTGCGGAAAAATTAATTTGAACAGCATCACTAAGTGCGTTTCCAGTCGCATAAGCCTGCGAAGAAAACAATTGCAACCTTACGTAAGCTGCATCCAAATTTTGCGGACGAAAAACATCGGTTGGGGTTTCGTTTACCGCTTTATCCGTTTGTAAAAAAGTTACCGAAGCGGGACCATTATCCAAAGTGCTTACGAAAACTGCCTGTCCGACTTGTAAAAACTGATTGGCTTCAGAACTTTGTGCATTTGTTCCAGTTGGTAAAGAAACGGTGGCAAATGCTCCTCGTGTGCCTAAGTTCGGATCCCAAACATAATAATGCGCTGGATTAATATTGGTGGAATTTGAAATAACTGAATTTATATTAAGAATCGCTTGGTACGGATTTCCAATTAAATTGAATTCACCAGCAACTTGGCTTAGATTAGTAATGGTCAATGTTTCCGGATTCAATGTTCCCGTAGCCTCTAATGTTGTCGAAGTGGCAACTGGATCATTTCCGTTGGGGCCAAGAATGTCTACACTTCTATCTCCCCAAACATACACAGAATAAGCTTTTCCTTGAATTAGGGTGAGTACATCGGTGTTTGCCACCGGAACATAGGATTGTGAATTATTGTTAAATTCGAACATCGAAGGAGCACCGGCTGGCGTGGCATCAAAACCGTTTGCGCCTGTATCCGAACCAGTAATGAACATTCCATATCCCGGTTTCGGGTTGTCATCAATTCCCGTGGCATTTTCCTGCCAGTTATAATGGATGCTTAGAAGCGACTGAAGTGGGCTTGTCAAATAGCGGTAGGCTCCTTTCTCATCGTCTCTTGCCGGAATATATCGTTCGGAAATTATTACGCCATCACCGGAAAAATCGGAATTGTTCAAATCTATAATGCCCAATTGACCTTGTATATTTTCACCACTTTTAAAAATCACGGTTCCATTGTTTACCATATTTCCGGCATAGGAAAGTACTTGGGAAACTTTTAAAGTTGCTCCGGCATCTACCGTAATATCCTTTATGGAAAAATCTTGTGATAAAGTGGCCGTATCGTTCATAATAATAATATTGTCTGCAGCGGTTGCTGCTCCTTCCGGATTTTCGGGCGACCAAGAACCATTTTCAAAAACATAATCTATTCCCGCATTGGTTTCGTCCGCTCCTGGGGTCATATCGGCGATGTCGGCAGGATAAATATTCCATTCGGAAGCATTCCAGATTGCGTTTGGAGAGGTAGAGAGGTCATTACGTGCCGCTCGCGAATCTTCATATTCCCAAGCTTCCCCCGTTCCATCTACTCCGATTTCACCGTATATATCATACAATGTTCCGTCATTATCCCAGTCTCCACCGGTATAAAGGGCATACGTGTCGTCACCGTTTCCACTTACAATTCCGCTTTCTAAATCTGGAGTCATGCCATAAGAAGAATTATAATCACTAGCACTATAAGCAATCACATAAAAATTACCTGGGGCAACACTTCCAGTCAGCTGAACTGACTGAGGACTGGTATTGGTGCCGGAATATTTTGCCAAAAATACTTGGGTAGAAGAAAAATCAATAGTGGTACTACCGTTGTTGTACAATTCCACAAACCGAGCCTGATAAACATCACCCGGATCTGCAATTTCCGACAAAATTAAAGTAGGGGCTTCAATTGGGGCGGTAACTGTTCCGGTAACATGAACGTTTATAGTGCTTGCGTTTCCTCCTGAAATAGAAATATCACCTTCGTAATCACCAGCTTCAAGTCCTTCCACGGAATGAACATACACGGTAGTGGAAGAAAGAGAGCCGCCTGAATATGGAATATTTAACGAAGGAGCATAATTGGTATCATCCGAAGATATTTCATAGTTTGTGGGCGCCGTTATTGTAATTTGGCCTGACGAAGGATCCAAATTCATACCGGAAACGTCAAAACTCTGAGTCCCCGATGGACCTTCGCCAATAGCATAATTAAAATCGCTTAGGCTGGTAGGTGAAGCAGAAAGTAAAGGATCTGTCGAAGAATAGGCGGTCCATTGCAAATCGTCTATGGCAATTCTGGCACCTCCTGCATCGTTTACAATTTTAACGACAACGTTGCCGGCAACATTAATATCTGAAATAGTAGTAGATTGAACATCGGTTCCGTATGGAACGGTTCCGACAGAGACATCATTTACAAAAACTTCTGCCGTGTGATCACCGCTGCCAAATTTCCGTTGGGTGTTAAGCGTCAAGCTTCCAATTCCACCAGTAACCGAAGGACTCGTCAGTTCTCCTGTACGAATTGTGATTGCTTTGCCATTAATAGTTTGATCGGTTCTCGCATCGGTGGCCGTCCAAGTGCCACCATCATCTCCGGTCCACGTTTCAGTTTGGTACCCTCCATAAGGTCCCAAATTTTCAAAAGTCTCCGAAATTGGACTTGTCTGAGCCCAAGTTGGGACACTGCATAACGCTAACGTAACGATCCCTATAAGGGAAAATAGTAAATGTTTTTTCATGATGTATTGAATTTTTTCTTTTCAAATATATAGATTTTTATTGCCGAAAAGCTGAATTTATTGAACTTTAGGAATAATTTATAACAAAAGCACACATACCAATGGATTCTTCACATTTTTTAAAATAAAATAATCACAAGTAGTTTGGTTTTTTTTGTGATCTAATTCGTATTTTTAAAATCTAATTCAGAATTTTATGCGCTGGACTTTTAAACCCAACCCTGACCCGGAAACCGTTTCCCATCTTTGCCAAGAATTGGGCGTTGAGAAATCCATCGCATTCCTTTTGGCGCAACGGGGAATTCAAACTTTTGAACAGGCAAAAAAGTTTTTCCGACCAACTTTAGATGGTCTGCACGATCCGTTTTTGATGAAGGATATGGATTTGGCGGTGGAACGCATTGAGCGCGCCGTAATTTCCGGGGAAAATATCATGGTATTCGGTGATTATGATGTTGATGGTACCACCAGCGTGGCTTTGTTATCTTCGTTCTTAGAAAAAGAATATTCGAAAATCGTCAGTTATATTCCCGATCGTTATGAAGAAGGCTATGGAATTTCGTACCAAGGAATTGATTTTGCTTCCGACAACGAAGTGAAACTTATTATTGCACTGGACTGCGGTATCAAAGCAATTGATAAAGTGGCCTATGCCAAAGAAAAAGGAATCGATTTCATTATATGCGATCACCACCGTCCGGGAAAAGAAATTCCGGATGCCATTGCGGTTTTGGATCCGAAGCGGGAAGATTGCGATTATCCGTACAAAGAATTGTGCGGTTGCGGCGTTGGTTTCAAACTTATTCAGGCAATTAGTCTAAAACGCGGAAAATCTGTGGAAACCTTAACTTCCTATCTCGATTTGGTCGCGACGGCGATTGGTGCTGACATTGTTCCAATTACGGGCGAAAACCGGATTTTGGCTTTTCATGGGTTAAATGTCATCAATACTTCTCCGCGATGCGGGTTTACAGCGATCATCGAAAATATTAAAAAGGAAAAATTGACCATTACCGATGTCGTTTTTGTTATTGCACCTCGAATCAATGCGGCTGGGAGAATGAAACATGGGTTGCATGCCGTGAATTTATTGAAAGAACAAGATTTGGAACAAGCCCGTATTTTTTCGAAAGAAATCGAACAATTCAATACGGATCGAAAAGAAGCTGACCATTCCATAACCGAAGAAGCGCTTTTGCAAATTGAAACTGCTGGTGAACAAGAACGCATGACAACCGTTGTGTATCATGAAACTTGGCACAAAGGCGTGATTGGTATTGTGGCTTCCCGCCTGACGGAAACCTATTATCGGCCAACGGTGGTTTTTACCAAAAGCGGAACAAAACTGGCAGCCTCTGCACGGTCGGTTAAAGATTTTGATATTTATGATGCCTTGGAAGCTTGCAAAGAACATATCGAACAATTTGGAGGACATAAATATGCCGCGGGGTTGACCTTGGAAGAAACCAATTATGAAATTTTCAAACAGAAATTTGAATCTGTGGTGCAAAACAGCATTGATAAACGATTGTTGACACCGGAAATTTTGATCGATGCCGAACTGGAACTAAAACATTTAACCCCGAAATTTTATCGCATTTTGAAACAATTCGCACCTTTTGGCCCTGGAAATATGGCTCCCGTTTTTTATAGCAAGAATTTAACTGACACCGGTTATGCAAAACCCGTCGGTACCGATGAGGCCCATTTGAAATGTGCCGTATGCCAGTTGCCTAGTAGAAAGTTTATCGGAGCGGTGGGTTTCAATTTGGGTCCAAAATATGAACTGTTGAAAAACCGGTCGTTCGAAGCAGTTTATTCCATTGATGAAAACGAATGGAACGGAAATGTCAGTTTACAATTAAAACTACGCGATATTAAATAGAACGTTTTCAGTGTACTTTTTCACCCGAAATATACGTTGCCAAAACTTGTGTTTTCGGTATTTTTGAAATTTCCACTTCCATGATATTTTGGTTCAAAATCACAAAATCGGCAAATTTTCCAGGTTCTAAACTTCCCTTTTCGTTTTCTTCAAAATTGGCGTAAGCAGCCCAAATCGTCATTCCTTTCAAGGTTTCTTCCCGGCTCAAAGCATTTTCGGGTTGAAATCCGTTCGGTGGAAACCCTTTCAAATCTTTTCGGGAAACGGCGGCATAAAAAGTCAAAAATGGGCTTACTTTTTCCACCGGGAAATCGGTTCCCAAGGCAACTATTCCAGCTTGTTCCAGCAATTTGTTAAATGCGTAGGCATTTTTGATGCGTTTCGGTCCGAGCCGATCTTCTGCCCAATACATATCACTTGTGGCGTGGGTCGGTTGAACAGAAGGAATGATATTTTTGCTGAAATAATGAAAATCTTCGGCATCGATAATTTGTGCATGTTCCACACGCCAGCGACGATCTTTATTTTCGGTCAAAAGACTGTCATAAGTTCGCAAAACCACTGCATTTGCTGAATCTCCAATTGCATGGGTATTCGCTTGAAATTTTGAGTCTTGGATGCGTCCGGCCAATTTTTTGAATTCGTTTATCCCAATTAGCATAGTGCCGAAATGATGTGGCATATCGGAATAGGGTTCTTTTAAAACAGCGCCTCGCGAACCAAGTGCGCCATCAGCATAAATTTTAAAGGACCGCACATGTAACCGATCGGTTTTCACAGGGCCATTCTTTAAATAAAAATCCACGTTTTCCGGGGTTGCGATCGCCATGGCATAAATTCGAATTTTCAAATCACCGCTTTTTTGCAGGCTGTCTATTAATTGGATGGTTTCTTTTTCCAATCCGGCGTCATCAACGGTTGTCAATCCATAACCGAGGCAGATTTCCTGTGCTTGCATAAGTGCCGTAACCGATTCTTCCTTTGAAGGTTTCGGAATGGATTTGTAAACCATTTCCATGGCATTATCGATCAAAACCCCCGTTAATTTTCCGTCCTTTTTTTCAATTTTTCCGCCGGAAACGGAGGTTTCGGTGGTTATCCCCGCCAACTCGAGTGCTTTTTGATTGGCTAACAATGCATGACCATCAATACGGGTCATGGCTACGGGCGTTTCGGGGAACAACCTGTCCAAAATTCGTTTATCGGGAAATTCTTTGACTTCCCAGTCATTTTGGTCCCAGCCGCGACCGGTAATGTATGAAACTTGTTTTTCTTTTTGGAATTCCACAATTCGTTTCACCACTTCTGCAAAACTCTTGGTTTCGCTTACATCAACTTTTTGTTGCTGTAAACCCAGACCGAAAAAATGACAATGTGCATCGATCAATCCGGGAAGAATGGTTTTCCCTTTCGCATTCAATGTGCTTTTTGAGGAATATTTTTGCTGAATTTCTTCGGATTTTCCTACAGCAATTATTTTTCCATTTTTTATGGCCATCGCCTGGGCCAAGGAAAAATTCGAATCAACGGTATAGATTTCGGCATTGACAACCAACAAATCCACGGGTTCTTTCTCATTGCAAGCAAAAAGAAAAATGAACAGAAAAAGCGGGGTGAATCTCATTTTGTTTTTTTTGAATGAATTGCAAATATCCTATCAAAAATCGGAAAGAAGTCACTGAAATAAATATTTTTCAATAATTACGTAATTCTTGACGGTATGCAGTCAATAATTTTGATTTTGAAATAAATCCGTAATATTTGCCGTTTTTGATCACCGGTAAATTCCACGCTCCCGTATTTTGAAATTTATCCATTACGCGTTGCATTCGGTCTTCTTCAAAATCAATAAAATCTGGGGGATCATGCATTAAAAATTTCACCAAAACCGAATCGTGGAGTGAGGTGTTGAACATAATTTCGCGAATATCATCCAACGTAATAATGCCCACCAATTCATCTTCGTCGTTTGTTACGGGGAACAAATTTCTTTTGGATTTCACAACTGCGCCGTATAGCATTTCTTTTAGGGTCATTTCGGGTTTGAGTTGAATGAAATTTTGTTCCACGATTCGTTCCAATTGAAGCAGCATCAACACTGCTCGATCCTTGTCGTGGGTAATCAATTCATTTTTTTCAATTAATTCCTTGGTATAAATCGTATATTTCATGCTGGCTTTCCCAATTAAAAAGGAAATGGAAACCGTGATCATTAGTGGAATAAAAAGCTCGTAGCCGCCGGTAATTTCGGCAATCAAGAACATAGCTGTCAACGGAGCTTGCAATACGGCGGCCAAAACCCCGGCCATTCCGATCATTGTAAAATTTGCTGTAGGCAAGTTGGCGCCAAATTCATTAAAAAAATGCACAAAAAAACTTCCGGTTGCAGCCCCGAGGAATAGGGAAGGGGCAAAAATTCCTCCGACACCGCCACAACCGAGTGTTGTTGCCGTCGCAATAGGTTTTAATAACATCAGTCCCAGTAACAAACCGATAATGATCCACGGATTTGAAAGCCATTCTTGAAATAAAAAATCATGGAATGCAATTGTGTAATTTTGTGACACAAGATTGTTCATAAATGAAAATCCCTCGCCATAAAGTGGCGGAACAATAAATACCAATGCACCCAAAACAATGCCGGCCACAGTGATCTTTAAGTAATCATTTTTAACTGTTGTAAAATAATCTTGCGCAACAAAATATACTTTGGTAAAATAAATTGAAATCAGTGCGGAAACGATTCCCAGTGCGGCATAGAATAAAATATTGCTTATTTCGAAGAGTTGAAAGCCGGAAACGGGCACCAAGTATTGCTCGCCAATAAAGAAAATGCGTGTAATGACGGCGGAAACAGAAGCAAGCAACAGTGGCAACAGCGATGCCAACGTCAAATCCAAACTAAAAACTTCAATTGCGAACAAAATCGCCGCGATTGGAGCTTTGAAAATAGCCGATAAGGAAGCTGCCGCAGCACAAATTAATAGAAGTTTTCGGGTTTGAACTTTTACATGAAACAACTGGGCAAAATTAGAACCGATAGATGCTCCCGTCGCCACCGAGGGTCCTTCCAAACCAACCGACCCACCGAAACCGACAGTCAATGGCGCGGTTAAAATCGATCCAATCATATCTTTGCGGTTCATTCTTCCACTTTTTTGTGAAATAGCATGGAGCGCCAATGGAATTCCGTGGGAAACTTCTTCGCGAAGGAAATATTTTTTCACGAGTAGAACTAATAGCAGTCCGATAAAAGGGAAAATAAAATAGAAATAATGATGGTAGGAGTCCAAACTGCCGCCTTCTACAATGGCGGCAATAAAATGCGTTAGGTTTTTCAAGACCACTGTGCTTCCACCGGCCAGCAGACCCACAATTACGCTAAGAATATACAGGAAGTTTTTATCGGAGAGATACATATACCTCCAAACCAAAAAGCGGGAAAATGCTGTTTTTTTTCGTTGCATTAAAAAGCTTTTAGCGGCATTTTTTATGGAAAGCCATTAATTTTTTAATCGCAACTGTAAATGTAGTTCTTTTAATTGTTTTTCCTCCAAAAAGGCGGGGGCCTCGATCATTACATCGCGTCCTGCGTTGTTTTTCGGAAATGCGATAAAATCGCGGATGGTTTCTTCCCCGCCTAAAATGGCCACGAGCCGGTCTAAGCCAAATGCTATTCCCCCATGCGGTGGCGCGCCGTATTGAAAAGCGTCCATTAAAAATCCGAATTGTGCTTTGGCCTCGTTTTCGGAAAAGCCAAGAAATTGAAACATTTTGGCCTGCATATTTCGGTCGTGGATACGAATGGAACCACCGCCAATTTCATTTCCGTTCAAAACCAAATCATAGGCATTTGCTTTTACGGCCGCCGGATCGGTGATCAATAAATCCATTTGCCCGGGCTTCGGGGCAGTGAAGGGATGGTGCATGGCATGAAAGCGTTTGGTTTCTTCGTCCCATTCCAGCAGGGGAAAATCGGTTACCCAAAGTGGGGCGAATTCCTTGGGATCTCGTAATCCCAAACGTTCGGCTAATTCCATGCGCAAGGCGCCAAGTTGTGTTCGGGTTTTGTCTTTTTCGCCGGACAGGATACAGATCAAATCACCGGGTTTCGCATTTGTTTTTTCGGCCCAATTGATAAAATCGGTTTCATCATAAAATTTATCGACTGACGATTTGAAACTTCCATCTTCATTGTATTTTACGTAAACCATTCCCTTAGCGCCAATTTGCGGCCGCTTCACCCAGTCGATCAGCTGATCGATTTCTTTTCGGGTATAATTTGCACCACGGGGAACAGCAATGCCTACGACCAATTCCGCTTCATTGAAAATTTTAAAATCTTTCTGTTTGGCGACTTCGTTCAGTTCGCCAAACTCCATACCAAAACGAATGTCGGGTTTGTCGCTTCCGTAACATTTCATTGCTTGGTCGTAGGTGATCCTTGGAAATTGTTCGATTTCAACATTATTGATTTCTTTCAATAAATGTTTGGTCATTCCTTCAAAAACATTGAGAATATCTTCTTGCTCGACAAAAGTCATTTCGCAGTCGATTTGCGTGAATTCCGGTTGTCGGTCGGCACGCAAATCTTCATCGCGGAAACATTTCACAATTTGGAAATACTTATCCATTCCGCCAACCATCAATAATTGTTTAAAAGTTTGTGGTGATTGTGGCAAGGCGTAAAATTGGCCTTCGTTCATGCGGCTTGGCACCACAAAATCGCGAGCACCTTCAGGTGTGGATTTAATTAAATAGGGGGTTTCCACTTCGATGAAGCCTTCTTCGGAAAGGTATTTTCGAACTTCCAAATTGATTTTGTGCCGAAAAATTAATTTTTCCTGAACCGGATTTCGGCGAATATCCAAATAGCGGTATTTCATGCGCAAATCTTCCCCGCCATCGGTTTCATTTTCGATGGTGAAAGGAGGGGTAAGCGATTCGTTCAGAATATTTAGTTCCGCGATCAACACTTCAATTTCACCGGTGGGTATATTTTTGTTTTTGGATTCACGTTCGATCACCGTTCCTTTCACTTGAAGCACAAATTCGCGGCCAATGCTTTTTGCTTTTTCGAAAACATGCTTTGGGGTTCGCTTTTCATCGAGTATCAACTGGGTAATTCCGTAGCGATCGCGCAAATCGATCCAAATCATGAATCCTTTGTCGCGAATTTTTTGTGCCCATCCGGCAAGGACAATTTCCTGACCGATATTGCTGCTGCGCAATTCCCCGTTGGTGTGGCTTCTGTACATTTTGTGATTGAGTGATTTTGTGCTTTGCTTATTTGGTGATTGGTGATTGGTAATCGGTGAATCGGTGAGTAGGTAAATCTTTAAATTAGTGAACGGTGAATAAGTTGTTAACGTTATTATTGACCTCCTTCACTCCTTCGCTTTTTTTTCTTTTTCACTCTTTCATTCTTTTACTCTTTCATTCTTTCACTCCAATCACACCGTCATAATTTCTTTCTCTTTTACGGCGAAAATATCTTCCGTTTTTTTGATAAACGAATCGGTAAGGTCTTGAATATCGTTTTCGGCCAATTTTTGGAGATCTTCCGAAATATCCAATTTTTTGAGTTCGTTATTGGCGTTTTTGCGGTCGTTCCGGATGGCTACTTTTGCTTCTTCGGTAACTGCTTTTGCTTGTTTCGCCAGTTCACGGCGACGTTCTTCCGTCAAGGGAGGAACGCTGATAATGACGTGTTCGCCATTGTTCATGGGGTTGAAGCCCAAATTCGCATACTGTATGGCTTTTTCAATTTCCGGAATCAAGGCTTTTTCAAAAGGTTGAATGGAAAGCGTGCGCGCATCGGGCGTGTTAATGTTGGAAACTTGGTTCAAGGGGGTCAAACTTCCATAATAATCCACTTTCACCGTTCCCAACATGGCCGGGCTGGCTTTTCCGGCGCGAATGTTCATCAGTTGTTTTTCTAAATATAAAATGGCTTCGCGCATCGCTTCTTCGGTGCTGTCTTTTATAAAATCAATTTCTTCGTTCATCGGAATATGTATTTAAAATGTGCCAAAAATATGGTCTTTACTTGTCTTTACAAATTTACGATTGTCCCGATTTTTTCCCCCGAAACTACTTTCAATAGATTGCCCGGTTTGTTCATATCGAAAACGATAATTGGAAGGTTGTTTTCGTGGCTTAGTGTGAATGCCGTGGTGTCCATAACTTTCAAGCCTTTCCTGAGCACATCTTCGAAACTGATAAAGTCGAATTTGATGGCTGCGGAATTTTTTTCAGGATCTTCGGTGTAAATTCCATCGACGCGCGTTCCTTTCAAAATTACATCGGCTTCAATTTCAATGGCGCGTAAAACTGCCGCGGAATCGGTGGTGAAATATGGATTTCCGGTTCCTCCGCCAAAAATAACCACTCTGCCTTTTTCCAAATGCCGCATAGCTTTGCGGCGAATGAAGGGTTCTGCGACTTCATTGATTTTCACGGCGGATTGCAAACGGGTTTGGATACCAGCATCTTCGCAAGCGCTTTGCAACGCCAATCCGTTAATGACGGTGGCAAGCATCCCCATACTGTCGGCTTGGACGCGGTCCATTCCTTTGCTGGCACCGGCAACGCCTCGAAAAATGTTTCCGCCGCCAATGACAATAGCCACTTCAATGCCCTTATCGATCACCGATTTGATTTCCAAAGCATAGTCCCGCAAACGATCCGGATCGATGCCGTATTGGCGGTTTCCCATTAATGCTTCCCCGGAAAGTTTCAATAAAATTCGATTGTAGTGCATGGCTTTGAAAATAGGTTGTGCAAATATAGGGATTCTTTGAAATTTTGCACAGTAATAAAAAATTCAAAAAAGATGTTTTGGATCAAGAAAATAAGCCTTTCGGGGTTTCAAACCCCGAAAGGGTTCTCGGATATAAAAATCATAAAAAAAATAGTCCCAATGAAAATTGGGACTATTTTATTTCTAATTTTCTAAAATGTTGCTTATCCCAACGCTACGCGTTCAAAAGCAATCACTTTCACATTTGGCCCCAATGTTTTCACGTGATCGGCGATACTGATTTTGTTGTCTTTGATAAAATCTTGGTTCACCAAAGTATTGTCTTTGAAGAAACGTTTTAATTTTCCTTTCGCGATATTGTCCAACATAGCTTCTGGTTTTCCTTCTTGGCGCAATTGATCTTTTGCGATTTCGATTTCTTTATCGATGGTGGCTTGATCCACGCCTTTTTCGTTCAAAGCAACCGGGTTCATCGCAGCAGCTTGCATGGCAACGTCTTTGGCAACTTCTTCCGCACCTTCGGTTTTCTCAGAAAGCCCGACAAGAACCGCAATTTTATTTCCGGCATGAATATAGGAACCTACAAACGGAGCTTCCAAAATGCGGAAATCGCCTATTTCAATTTTTTCACCAATCACTCCGGTTTGTTCGATCAATTTTTCTTGAACAGTCATTCCTTTGTAATCCATATTCAAAAATTCTTCTTTTGAATTTGCATTCAAAGCAAGGTCTGTCAATTCATTTGCCATTTGCAAATAGGAATCGTTCTTGGCCACAAAATCGGTTTCGCAGTTCAGGGAAACAATTGCTCCTTTGGTAGCATCAATATTTACTTTGGCTATTACGGCTCCTTCGGAAGATTCGCGGTCGGCCCGTTTTGCAGCGATCTTTTGTCCTTTTTTGCGTAGAATCTCAATGGCTTTGTCAAAATCGCCATCGGCTTCCACCAAGGCTTTTTTGCAATCCATCATTCCGGCTCCGGTGGTTTTTCTTAGGTTGTTTACTTCTGCAGCGGTTATTTTTGCCATGATTTTTTATTTAGGATTTATGAAAAAAAGTCGTTCGGTTTCAATCTGAATGGATTGTTCCCCAACGACTTTCACAATGGATAATTTGAATTTATTTTTCTTCGTTGGTATCTTTTTTGGTGTATCCGGCTTCCTCCAATGTTTCTTTTTTGGATTCCAACACCACTTCTTCTTTTGCTTCCTTCATTGCTTCGACATCGTCTTCATCGGTTGAGGGAATTTCCGGAGCAGCTTTTGCGTGAGCTGCGGTTTTGCTTTTTGGTGATTTTTTGCCGCCACCTTTTTCTTCTTTTTTGCTTTCCTTATCCGATTTTCTGTCGGACAAACCTTCTACAATGGCATCGGACAAATAAGAAACCACTTTGCTGATGGATTTGGAAGCATCGTCGTTTGCAGGGATCACATAATCCACTTCACGCGGATCGGAATTGGTATCGACCATCGCAAAAATTGGAATGTTCAATTTTTGGGCTTCTTTGATCGCGATGTGTTCACGGGTAATATCCACCACGAACAAAGCTCCGGGCAAACGGGTCATTTCAGAAATGGAACCCAAGTTTTTTTCAAGTTTTGCGCGCATACGTTCTACTTGAAGTTTCTCCTTTTTGGAAAGTGTATCGAAAGAACCGTCTTTTTTCATCCGGTCCACGGAATCCATTTTTTTAACGGCTTTTCGTATGGTAACAAAGTTGGTCAACATTCCGCCCATCCAACGTTCGGTTATGTACGGCATATTGGCTTTCATTGCTTCTTTCGCAACAATTTCCTTGGCTTGTTTTTTGGTGGCGACGAAAAGGATTTTTCGCCCACTGGCGGCTATTTTTGCAAGGGCATCTGCTGCTTCCTGCATTTTTGCCGCGCTTTTGTATAAATTAATAATATGGATTCCGTTGCGCTCCATATAAATATAAGGCGCCATATTCGGGTTCCATCGTCTGGTGAGGTGGCCAAAATGCACACCTGCTTCGAGTAATTCTTTTACTTCTACGTTGTTTGCCATTTTTGTAATAGTTTACGTTCTGTTGAATTAGCAATAAACAAGTGGCGGATTTTCCGGCCTTGCCTATTTAGATGCTAAACTAACCTCCGGACATTGAATTATGGACGGAGCAACAACAACAATTGTTAAATGATTTGAATGAACTTTGTTTAATTTTTGCTGAAAAGCCAAACTTTGTAAGAAATTCCGGTTAAGCCAGAACAGAGAAATTATTAAATCTACATTCTGCTTTTCAACAATCCCAATTCCATTAACGCTTGGAGAATTGGAATTTTTTTCGTGCTTTTTTCTGACCGAATTTTTTACGTTCCACCATTCGTGGATCTCTTGTCAACAAACCTTCCGGTTTCAAAGTCAAACGGTTTTCAGCTTCAAGTTCGCACATCGCCCTGGAAAGTGCAAGACGGATCGCTTCCGCCTGACCGGTGATTCCTCCGCCAAAAACATTGATTTTTATATCGAAATTACCTTCGTTTCCTGTCAACATCATAGGTTGGTTCACTTTGTATTGAAGCGTTCCGGTGGTAAAATAATTGTTGAGGGGCTTTTTGTTAACGGTAATTTTTCCTTTTCCTTCGGAAAGATAAACACGGGCCACAGCAGTTTTTCGACGCCCTATTTTGTGAATTGTTTCCATTTACACAAGTTCGTTTAAGTTAATTGTTTTTGGTTGTTGGGCTTCATGATCGTGTTGCGAACCTTCATAAACCTTCAAGTTTCTGAAAAGCGCCGAGCCCAATTTATTTTTGGGAAGCATTCCCTTCACCGACTTTTCAATCAGCTTTTTGGCATCTTTACTGAACAATTCTTTTGCGGTGAGGCTTCGTTGTCCACCTGGATAACCTGTATAGCGGATGTATTCTTTTGAATCCCATTTTTTGCCCGAAAGGTTGATTTTTTCGGCATTGATAACAATTACGTTATCGCCGCAATCAACGTGCGGGGTAAAGTTGGTTTTATATTTTCCCCTGATCAATTTTGCAACGATCGAAGAAAGCCGTCCCAAAGCTTGCCCTTCTGCATCCACAAGCACCCAATCTTTCTGAACGGTGGCTTTGTTCGCGGATACTGTTTTGTAGCTTAATGTGTCCACACTAAATTTATTTTCTTGTTAAACATATATTCGTGTTCTCCTCGGGGAAAACAAGGGTGCAAATTTACAATTATATTTTTGGCTGGCAAGGTTTTGTAATTTTATTTTTCTGCAATTTAAAAGCCGGTCTCAACTGTTTTGTAAAAGCTTGATTTCTCATTTTATTTTCGGGGATTATATCAATTTTGGGTAAATTATTTATAAAACGCCGAAGGGCTGAAACGGATTGGTGTTTAATTTGAAACGTACAAAATATTCCCGTTTTGTTCCACACGATATTCGTACAATGGATATTGCAGGTTGGCACTGGTAGGTTGTCCGGTAAATAAATTATAGGTGTTTCCGTCGTCGCAACCACAATTGGCTTCAATTCCGTTAATCAGTAATAAGGAACAACTGCTTGGCGGGTGGTTCGGATCGCTTGCATCAAAAGCGCGAAAAGTATTTCCGGTATTGATAATAATGACTCCTTTATTTCCGTAATTGGGACCGTTCACATAAACCGGGTTCGAAGGAAACTGCAAGCTACTGTATTGCGGCAATGTCATATCTAAAGAAAATTGAAAGTTAATATCCAGCAAGTTGGGATTTTTGATCCGGGCATCATCGCTGCTGCAGCCAAAAAAAATCAACAGTATCAAAAGAGGGAAAAAGCAGTTTTTCATGGTAAAATTTTCCGTTTGGAATATTATTTTATTTAGTGAACAATTACGTTAAAATAAGACGTGCAAGGTACAATAAATTGCTTTGCTCATGAATATTTTATATATTTGTTCCAGAGAATCCCGTGCAAGTGGGATTCCTTTTTTTGTATATATAAACGATGAAGTTATGAGCAAAGTATCTTATTACACCGCTGAAGGATTGAAAAAATTGCGTGACGAACTCAATCATTTAAAAGATGTGGAACGCCCCCGTGCCTCCAATGCCATTGCCGAAGCTCGGGATAAAGGCGATTTGAGCGAGAATGCCGAATACGATGCGGCAAAAGAAGCCCAGGGAATGTTGGAAATGAAAATCTCGAAATTGGAAGATGTTGTGGCAAATGCACGCATTATTGATGAATCTCAATTGGACACATCAAAAGTATTGGTTCACTCCACTGTGAGGATAAAGAACCATAATAACGGTATGGAAACTTCCTATAAATTGGTGGCACAAAGCGAAGCTGATTTGAAATCGGGAAAAATCTCGGTTGAATCGCCGATTGGAAAGGGATTATTGGGAAAAAGAATTGGCGAGACCGCCGAGGTTCAAGTGCCAAGTGGAATTATGAAGTTTGATATATTAGGAATTTCTAGGGAATGAAACTAAAATAAGGGTTTATTTGAAATGCAGACCATCTTTTCAGATGGTCTGTTTGTTTGAAATATATTTTCAAAAGGTTGAAAATATGCAACCACAAAAAAAAAGGTCGTTCAAAACTTTGAACGACCTTTTAGTATTATTTTATTGATAAATTATTCCTTCACGATTTTAAATTCGGACCTTCTGTTCTGTTGGAATTGTTCATCGGTGCAATTTGTGCCGCATTCCACCTTTGGCATGGTTTCCCCGAACCCTTCGCCGCTGATCCTGGAAGCATCTATGCCCTGGCCTATGATATAGTTGGCGGTGCTTTTTGCCCTTCTGTCGGACAAGGCCAAGTTGTAGGCATGGCTGCCACGGCTGTCCGTGTGCGCACGCACTTGTATCTTCATCTCGGGGTGTTCCTCCATCACACGTACCAAGCGGTCCAGTTCCAAGGCCGCTTCCGGGGTGATCTCAGCCGAATCGAATTCGAAGAAAATGGGCT
>DASSWN010000150.1:0-5303 GCA_035704905.1 Flavobacteriaceae bacterium | reverse complement strand
CCTTCGGGAAAAAGCGTTGCAATGATGGTTGCGGCAATAAAAGCAACGATGAACATCGGAATTTTTACTCCCCGCGAATGGTTCGATTTATTGTAGAAATAAGAAATGATGAGCGTCACCGGAATAATCCATAACGCCCTGCTCAGTTTTACGGTGGTGGCGATTTCCAAGGCTTCGGCGCCAAAAGCCTGTGCCGCTCCGACCACCGAACTCGTGTCGTGAATCGCGATCGCGGACCACAACCCAAATTGATATTGGGACAATTCAAAAAAATGCCCAATGAACGGAAAAATCAACAAAGCAACCGCATTGAGCAGAAACACCACGCCAATGGCAATGCTGATTTGTTCGTTTTTTGCTTTCACAATCGGCGAAACCGAGGCAATTGCGCTGCCGCCACAAATGGCCGTTCCCGAAGAAATGAGCAAGGCGGTTATTTTTTCGATTTTGAAAAATTTGTTCAATAAAAATCCCAAGCCAAATACCAATACAATGGTGGCAACAGTTATCAAAAAACCGTCTTTGCTTACTTCAAAAGCATCAATGGCGTTGAGCCCGAAACCCAAACCAATAATCGAAAGCTGAAGCAGGCTTTTTGAAATTTTGGCGGATTTTTCGGGAAAAGGATTTCCTAAAAGGAGCGAAAAAACAATCCCCATCACCAAAGCTATGGGCGCGTTGACGAAGGGCAAAAGTGTGCTCAATGCCAATAAAAGGAAAAAGGTTTTTCTGAAGGTGAAATTGAAGTTCATTGCTTATTTTGTAAAAAACTGTTTGTACCGGGTTTTGATGCGCAAAAAGCTACATTAGTTTTCGAAGGAAATTTTTGAATTCATCGGAATGGTAATTTGCCATTCCTTTGTGTTCCAGCACCAAATTTCCTTCCGCATCGATAATATAGGTAGTGGGAATCGTGCTGGTTTGGTACATTTCGGGAAAATTTCCCGCCGAACGGTACACTTCAAAATCAAAATTTTTACGGGTCTTGAACGCAACGGCTTTTTCAAACTGATCGTCCACGGAAAGCATCACAAATTCAATGTTTTCATCCTGAATGTCGTTGTAAAGATTATTGATTCCCGGCATTTCGGCCACACAAGGCGCGCACCACGTGGCCCAAACATTCATAAAAACAACTTTGCCTTCAAATTCACGCATATTCAGGCTTTCCCCTTTTGAATTGAGAAGCGGGACGTTCAAATCTGCTTGGGTCGCGTTTGCTTCGGCCTGCTCTTCGATATCGGGCGTTATGATTCCGGTGGCGAGGATTCCCCCTTGCAAAAAACCGAAAACCTCTGTGTGCAGACCGGTCAGGAAGAGTACTAAAAACACACCGCCAATCGCGGCCCATTGCACCAGTTCCTTTTTCAGTTTTTTCTTCATCTTGATTTTGCGTTTTCTTGAAAGGACAAAATTAGACCAAGAGGCGGGAATTGACAGCAACCAATGTTACACAACTATTTCTCAGAGTTCTTTAACTAAAATATAGTTCCGTTGCAGTTTGATTTTCCCTTCGTTTTCCAGTTTTTTGAGTATCCTGGAAATCACCACGCGCGAAGTATGCATATCTTCTGAAATTTGTTGGTGCGTCACGTTCAAAATTTCGTTTTGATTGATTTTTGCTTTGTCCTGGAGGTAGTGCATCAGCCGTTGGTCCATATTCATAAACGCAATGGTGTCAATGGTGTCCAACATTTCGGAAAGCCGGGTTTGGTAACTTTCGAACACGAAATTGCGCCAACTTTTATATTTTGCGGTCCATTCCTCCATTTTTTCAATGGGGATCATAATCAAGGAAGTATCTTTTTCGGCAATGGCCCGAATTCCACTTTTTGTATGTCCAAGACAGCAAGAAAGCGTCATTGCGCATGTATCACCACGTTCTATGAAATATAAAAGCAATTCATCGCCTCCCTTGTCTTCGCGTAAAATTTTTATGGCGCCGTCCAAAAGCAGCGGCATATTTTTTACATAATCCCCGATTTCTATAATCCTTTCTTTTTCTTTTATTTCCTTATACAGTCCGTTTTTTTCAATTTCCTCAAGCAGGGCATCTTCAAAAACAAAAGAATAGGCGTCGTGCAGCAATGGATTCATTTTGATATTTTTTTTAAAATTAGGTAATTATTCGGAAGAATGATCAGTCAATCAATCAATCAATCATTCATTCATTCATTCTTTTTCGATCATCCGATCCGCAATCCGTTTTGGACTTTTGCACCGGGTTGCAATAAAGTTACGGATGAACCATCGACCGTACCCAAAATCAAACATTCGCTCATAAAATGGGCGATTTGTTTTTTTGGGAAATTGACAACCGCAATAATTTGTCGGTTCAATAAATCTTCCGGTTCGTAGCGTTCTGTGATTTGTGCCGATGTTTTTTTCATACCGATTTCCGGACCAAAATCTATTTCCAGTTGATAAGCCGGTTTTCGTGCTTCCGGAAAGGGCCGAACAGCAATTACGGTGCCGACGCGCATATCAACTTTTTCGAAATCTTTCCAATTAATTTCCATTTGTTGTCTGTTTTAAGCTATAGGCTTTAAGCTATAGGCTATAAGCTATAGGCTATAAGCTTTAGGCTGTCGGGTGTTTTAGATTTTTAGCATTCTGCTTCCCGCTTCCCGCTAAAATACCATTTTCCTTTTTGCGGAAGACCTATTCGGGTTTATTTGATTAAATTTGTGATATAATTTTTAACAACTTATGCCACCCATTTCGTCCAAAATGCTTCCCTTGGGAACGAAAGCTCCCGATTTTCAATTGGTGGATGCTGTAACCTCCGATCTTTATACCTTAAAAGATATTCGAGGAAAAAAGGGAACCGTCGTTATGTTTCTCTGCAATCATTGTCCGTTTGTGAAACATGTGAACCAAGAAATTGTTCGTATCGCCAATGATTATCGAGTTGTTGGCTTCGGTTTTGTGGCCATTTCGAGCAATGATGTGGAAAATTACCCGCTCGATCATCCCGATCTTATGTGGCGCACCGCTCGCGATGAGAATTACCCATTTCCCTATTTGTACGACCAAACCCAAGAAGTCGCCAAAGCCTATCAGGCCGCTTGCACGCCGGATTTTTATGTGTTCGACGATGCGTTGAAACTAGTGTACCGAGGCCAACTCGACAATTCCCGTCCGGGAAATGGAATTCCGGTGAACGGTCGCGACCTCCGAGAATCATTGGATAATATTTTGAACAACAATCCCCAACGGAAAGACCAGAAACCGAGTATGGGTTGTGGGATTAAATGGAGGTTATGAATTATGTGTTAGGGGTTTTGGCATGTTTCTAAAATCATAAAAAGTTGTTGGCGTGGTTTCCGCCAAATGTCTTTTTCCCCCATAAAAGGACTAAATATTCTTCTCAGCCTTTCCGTCAAATGTAAATCGTCGCTAAATGTTATAATTATCGATAAATGGATTTGAGTATTGAATATTGTCAATATTCCAATATTCAATCTGTTGATTATTCATCAATTTGGTTAATAACCTGTTGAAAAGTTTATTATGGAATTTTAATTTCAGATTCATTTTTGTTTAGCTTAGCTATGTCAAGACGAAATAGTTTCGTGCAGACCGCCTGAGAAAAAGGGCGAAATTTAAACCATAATAAAATGGTTTCAATTAAAAGTATCGGGAGGAAAAACCCTCAGGATGTCAACCTGCCCGAGAAATTTTATGCCCAGGCAATTGCGAATGGGCGCGTCGATCTGGAAAGGCTGGCGTATTTGGCATCCAATCAGAGCACAGTTCGAGAGTCGGACTGCTATGCCGTTTTGCTCGCTTTGGAGCACAATATCATGGACGAGCTTCGCTCGGGCAGGATCGTTGAGCTCGGAAAAGTTGGCCGGTTTCAAGTTGGGGTACGCTCCCACGGAAATGAACTTCCGGATGAAGTCAATTCCAGTTCTATAAAGAGCGCCCACCTGAATTTTCGGCCGGGACGGCGATTTCGCGATATGTTGCGAACCTTGGATTACAAGCTGGTAAATGGATAGACCCCGCCAGTTTTTAATTCGAAAGACCCTTTCAATTTTTTTGAAAGGGTTTTTTTATTGGTTTTTCCAAAAACCCAACCTATCGGGTTGCTCGAATCAATAGGATGAGCGAATCAAATCTCCCGCTTAAGTTCAACAAACTTCTAGAGAGATTTGAATAAAACTCTTAGTTCAATAAAAAAAAACAATAGGTAGGGCGAAAATTAGTTCGAAAAAGGATTGGGTTATAGTACCCTTTGAGCGACTGTTTCCACCAATTTATACGCATCAAACTCCAGAAATATACCCGGAAACATCTAAAAACAACTGGTTTTGAGGAATGGAAAGGTGGTTTGGGACAAAAAACACAAAAAAAGAATCAAAAAAGCCCAAAAAACAAATGGATAGACCCCGCGCTTTTTGGGCAAACCCGATCCTTTTCGTGGAACAGGTGGACTTTTAATAACTTTTCTGGTTTTGTAAATATATAATAACTTTATAGTTTATACAATTTTTTTATATAAAAATAACGTCGACTTATCAACAAAATCTAAACAAAATTTATTGGTAAATATCTGTTTTTCATATATTTACTGAATATCTTTACTTTTGGGCCGAACACGGTCTCAGTTATAAGAGGTATAAAAGTGTTACAATTATAATACAAAAATGCGACGTTTATATTACCGAAATAGAATCAAAAATTATGCAGTATGACAATTATGTGCTTTTATTAAATATTATTTGATTTAATTTATTTAGCTTTGCATCGTAGCGATTATGTTCTAAAATGCATGAGGTGGAAAAAATGCTGTTAAAATCAATTATAAAACCCAGTGGCATTGCTTCAGGGTATTCTTTTAGGGGAAAAATAAATAGTTCCCCGAAGGGTAATTTACGCGTTATACAGTTGAAAGATATGGAAAATGACTATACTTCCATTGGAAACGATTGTACTTTGATAGATGCAGATGAAATTAAGGAAAAATACTATCTAGAAAAAGGGGATATTCTTTTTATTTCAAAGGGCGCTAATAATTATGCAACTGTTTATGAGCTTGATAATAAGCTTCCATCGGTTGCAAGTTCGGTGTTTTATGTTATTAAGGTGGATACTTTAAAAGTAGATCCGCATTATATAGCTTGGTATATTAATAAAACTGAGGCGCAACAATACTTTCAAGCCCACGCCGCGGGAACTTATTCGCTAAGTATAAATAAAGAGGTCGTTGAGGATATTCCCATTCAATTGCCTTCTTTGGAAATTCAGAAAAAGGTTGCTAATGTCGCAAAGCTTGCCCAAAAAGAACAATATATTTA
>DASSWN010000133.1:0-34303 GCA_035704905.1 Flavobacteriaceae bacterium | reverse complement strand
GATTGCGCTGCACCACAAAGATCCGTACACGCTGCTCATTGCCGTTCTCATGTCGGCCCAGTGCACCGATATTCGGGTGAATCAAATTACGCCGCTGCTTTTTGAAAAAGCCGACAACCCGTATGAAATGGTGAAACTTTCGGTGGAAGAAATTCGTGACATTATTAGACCTGTCGGACTTTCACCCATGAAATCAAAAGGCATTCACGGACTTTCGGAAATTCTGATCGAGAAATACAATGGAGAAGTACCTGCCGATTTCGCCGCGTTGGAATCGCTGCCCGCGGTTGGTCACAAAACGGCAAGCGTTGTGATGTCGCAAGCTTTTGGAATTCCGGCATTTCCGGTTGACACACATATTCATCGACTGATGTACCGCTGGGGATTTTCAAACGGGAAAAATGTGGTTCAAACCGAAAAAGATGCCAAACGTTTGTTCCCAAAGGAATTATGGAACAAAATCCACTTACAGATTATTTATTATGGAAGGGAATATTCCCCCGCGCGTGGTTTGAATTTGGAAAAAGATGTAATTACCCAAACAATCGGAAGAAAATCGGTGTTGAAAGAATACTGGAAAAAGAAAACCTAAGGATTTGTACCCCAAACTTGGATTCCCAATCTAATCGGGAACAAAAAAAAGGCCCGCAGCTAAAACGGGCCTTCAAAGTTTAGTTGAGAAGTGCTTCAAACTTCATTGCTTTATAATCGATAACACGTAAAGCCTTGGAATAATTCAAAAGGAACAAAATCGTTTCTTTTTGTGGTCGTAAATTTTCCACCTTATTTTTTGGTGATCGGTTGAGATAGAGATTGGCCATGCATTCATTTTTTTTGATTGGTCAAATTAGAACGCACAACTGCCGATTCTTATTGTTTCAATTCGTCAAAATAATTTGGTGTTTTTCAATCACTTTTCGCAAATTGATCAATGCATAACGCATTCGACCCAATGCGGTGTTGATACTAACGCCGGTGTTTTCTGAAATCTCCTTAAAACTCATGTCTTTATAAATACGCATCACCAACACTTCACGCTGATCTTCCGGCAATTCTTTGATTAAATTTTGGACATCACATTCAATTTGGTTTTTCACCATCTGTTTTTCTACATCCAAATTTCCATCTTGTAAAACGGAGAAAATATTGAAATCGCCTTTGTTTTCAAATTTCGGCATACGGTTGTTTTTTCTGAAAAAATCGATCACAAGATTGTGGGCGATCCGCATTACCCAAGGAAGAAACTTTCCTTCTTCGTTGTATTTTCCTTTTTTCAAGGTTTTAATGACTTTGATAAAGGTGTCCTGAAAAATGTCGTCGGCCACATCTTTGTCAAAAACTTTTGAATAAATAAAACTGTAAATTCGTTGTTGGTGCCGATCGATCAAAATAGAAAGTGCTTCCTCATCGCCTTTTATGTAGTTGCGAACATGAACCGCATCGGAACTAATTGCCTGAATCTTTTTCATACGTAGTTACCCCTTTTTTAAGGACGAAACTTTAGTTTCCGCCTTCGTTTATATCAATTAAAAAAAGTAACTATGTTTTATAGGCAATTAATTTTTTGTTAAGGCGTAAATATACTGAAATTCATTTGGAAGAAACAAGCGAGTTAAAAAATTTAACATTTATTCTGAAATCCTGTATTCTCGAACCTTCCTGTGAATATGTACCTTTGCAGTTTTAGCGAAGAGCGAAGAGCAAAAAGCCAATAGCAACCGAACACACTGAACAAATGAACCTTTCCGAAGTAAATCCAAAAGAAAATATCATCATCAAAGGTGCGAAATTGCACAACTTGAAGAATATCGATGTAGTGATTCCGCGAAAAAAACTCGTGGTAATTACCGGATTATCGGGTTCCGGAAAATCGAGCTTGGCATTCGACACACTTTATGCGGAAGGTCAACGCCGTTATGTGGAAAGTCTTTCCTCTTATGCGCGACAATTTTTGGGAAGATTAAACAAACCAAAAGTCGATTACATAAAAGGAATTGCGCCAGCAATCGCTATCGAGCAAAAAGTGAATTCCACCAATCCCAGATCTACAGTCGGAACTTCCACCGAAATTTATGATTATTTGAAATTGTTGTTCGCCCGAATTGGAAAAACCTATTCCCCTGTTTCAGGAAATCAGGTAAAAAAAGACAAAGTTTCGGATGTCGTAAAATTTGTAAAATCTTTCAAAGAAAAAGAAAAACTGCTCCTACTGGCTCCTATTCATGTGGAAAAAGGAAGAACACTTCAGCAAAAAGTGAAAATCCTGCTCCAGCAAGGATATAGCCGAATAAAAGTGAAAGATAAAGTCGTCCGGATCGAGGAAGCCGATCTAAAGAATATCAAAGCAAAAGATGTTTTTTTAGTTGTGGACCGGGTTGTTGTCAAAGAAGAAGAAGATTTCTATAACCGTCTCGCAGATGCCGTGGAAATGGCTTTTTTTGAAGGAAAAGGGAACTTATTTGTTGAAAAAGTTTCCAGCGGAAAACAGACCAACTTCAACAATAAATTTGAACTTGACGGAATGGTTTTCCAAGAACCGAACGTTCATTTATTCAGTTTCAACAATCCGTACGGAGCTTGCCCAAAATGTGAAGGATATGGCGATGTCATTGGTCTCGATGAAAATTTGGTGATTCCCAACACGGCGCTTTCAGTTTATGAAGAAGCCATTTTTCCGTGGCGTGGCGAAAGTATGAGTTGGTACAAAGATCAGTTGGTGAACAATTCGCACAAATTCGATTTTCCCATTCATAAACCTTACTTTGAACTCTCCGAGGCGCAAAAAGAATTGTTATGGACCGGAAATAAGCATTTTGAAGGATTGACGGCTTTCTTCGCTCATTTGGAAGCCAAAGCATACAAAATCCAGAATCGGGTCATGCTTTCGCGCTATCGTGGAAAAACCAAATGTCCGCTTTGCAAAGGAAAACGACTGCGTTTGGAAGCTGAATATGTGAAAATCGGTGGCGCAAGTATTACCGATTTAGTGGAAAAACCCTTAGATAAAGTACGTGATTTTTTCATTTCGCTCGAATTGAACGAAACAGATGCGCAAATCGCAAAACGCTTGTTGACGGAAATCACCAATCGCTTACAATTTTTGTCGAATGTAGGATTGGATTATCTCACTTTAAACCGGAAATCGAACACACTTTCCGGTGGGGAATCACAACGGATTAATTTAGCGACTTCTTTGGGAAGCAGTTTGGTTGGCTCCATGTATATTCTGGATGAACCTTCTATTGGATTGCATCCGAAGGACACCGAAAACCTCATCGAAGTATTAAAATCCTTGCGCGATTTGGGAAATACAGTCATTGTGGTGGAACATGACGAAGATATTATGAAAGCCGCAGATGAAATCATCGATATTGGTCCGGAAGCGGGAAGCTTTGGTGGAGAAGTCGTGGCCACCGGAAATTATGAAGAGATCCTTCGATCAAAATCACTCACAGCCAAATACCTGAATGGAAAATTGCAAATAGAAGTGCCAGCAACAAGACGAAAATATTCCCACTACATTGATATTATCGGCGCGCGCGAGCATAACCTGAAAAATATAAATGTACGGTTTCCGCTCGGCGTTTTCACAGCGATTACGGGGGTTTCGGGCAGTGGAAAAAGCACATTGGTAAAGCAAGTTTTATATCCGGCCATTTTGAAAGAAGTGGGCGGTTATGGTGCGAAACAGGGTCAGTTTTCTAAAATAGAAGGAAATTATTCGAACGTGAAACATGTGGAATTCGTGGATCAAAATCCAATTGGAAGATCTTCTCGTTCCAATCCGGTGACGTACATTAAAGCGTATGACGAAATTCGGATTTTATTTTCCCAACAGAAATTATCCAAAATCCGAAATTATCAACCCAAGCATTTTTCATTCAATGTGGATGGCGGCCGCTGTGAAACCTGCAAAGGCGAAGGTGAAGTTACCATAGAAATGCAGTTTATGGCCGATGTGCACTTGCAATGTGAAACTTGTCACGGAAAGCGTTTCAAAAAAGAAATTTTGGAAGTGAAAGTAGCCGGAAAATCCATTAGTGATATTTTGGAAATGACCATTGACGACGCGGTGGAATTCTTCGAAAAAAATGGACAAGACAAAATCCGAAAAAAGTTGAAACCCTTGCAAGATGTCGGACTTGGATATGTAACTTTGGGCCAAAGTTCTTCCACACTTTCGGGTGGCGAAGCACAACGTATTAAACTGGCTTCTTTTTTGGTGAAAGGAATTACCAAAGAAAAAGCTTTGTTCATTTTCGATGAGCCCACGACGGGACTTCATTTTCACGATATTCAAAAATTACTGAAATCTTTCAATGCACTCATTGCCAATGGCCATTCCATTATTGTAATTGAACATAATATGGATTTGGTGAAATGTGCCGATCACATGATCGACCTAGGGCCGTTTGGCGGCGAAAACGGCGGATATTTAATGGCAGAAGGAACGCCGGAGGAAGTTGCCAAAAACAAAAAATCGTTCACAGCACCCTATTTACGAAGCAAATTGTAAAAAAATCGTGGCACAATAATTGTTTCCTACTAAGCAATTATCTCTCTCATGATAATGATTTTTGGTTGGTTAAAGTCCCGCAGAAATTTTTTGCGGGACTTTTTTTGATTAATTGGAAAAGATTTTCCTGAACCTATTATTTTCTAATAAAATTGCAATATTTTCTTAAATGATTGCCAAACGATCTGCCAAAATGGAAAAATGCGCTTTTTATTTTTAAATTTACTATTTGAAAAAGGAATGCTACCATTCTCAAGAAATACCCCCAGATATGGAAAGCGAAAAAATACGTGAAATCACGACACTGGATGAATTTTCAACTTCCAATATCCTCGAAGAACTGGAAGAAAAAAAGAAAATAGACCGCCATTTGCCCGGCGGAGGCTTTCTTCATATAAGTCAAACTTTGCCTTATTTGGTGGTTCACCGGTTAAAAAAGGAAAGCCAAAATGCCCAAACCAATCGGATTGTGATCAATGAAGCCTCTTACCTTATTATTGGCACCACCGATTTTGAAGGCTATCAGCGCTTAATGCTTGCACTTGGTGAAAAACTTTCCGCAAAATTCAAATCGTTCTTATTCTTTGAAATCTATTCGGGTTCCATAAGCAGCAAAAACTTCGTTGTTCGTGGTCCTGCCGAATTATTGCCTTCCACCTTCAAAGTACTCAAAAATGAGCTGGAAGAAATAAAAAACAATTTTTTTCAACTTGGATTTCAAATTGAAATCGAAAGCACCAAAAAGCGCCAAGAAGAAGGAAGGAGCCAGCTTTTGAGCATTGATGAAATACACCAGGCCGGTTGCCTACTCATTGGACTGGAAATTCCCTGGGTGCACCACACGGAAGAAGGAGGTGAGTTCCCCATCTTTTTCAGAAATTTTAAAGACCTGATTGTCAAAGCGGTTCACAAAGTTATTTTTGATTTCATTCGGGTGCAAACCTCATGCGGCGTCGCCAGTTATGCAGCGTTGGGTCGAAAATTTCTACAGAAAAAAGTTTTTGATATTGATCGGAAATTGTCGGAAATCGAACGTTCTTTTCAGTTTCTGTTATTGGTCGCACCGGTAAATATTCAGCAAGTAAAAAAGGTTTTTTTCGAAAGCAATTTTCAAGAAGTACCCGAATATCATTACCGGCTTTTGCCCATCGACCCAGATATTTTGAAACGCACCTTGTTCAATTTAAAAATTGAAAAAGTAGATGACCCGGCCATTTCTTTCCTTTTTCGGGAAAAACGCGAAGAATTGGATCACCAAATTACCATGTTGAACGAACGCGGCACCAAAAACTTCTTCTACAACAGCATTCGCCTGCACAACACAGTGGAACCTTTTCTGAAAGAAGCGGCTTTATTCATTTTGAAAAATGTGCCGGAAAAAACCGAAACTGTAGAAGACACTTTGGTCGGTGCAAAAGATTTTGCGAAGCTCGCCGAGAAAGAATTTGAATATTTCAGGGAACAAGACCCCGAATTCAAAAGCCGAATACATATAAAAGACACCATTAATATTTTGATGGTTTCGCGCGGTGAGTTATACATTCCTGCACAGTACAAAATGAACCAAAGTGAAGCAAAAGCATTGATACAACATGAGGTCGGAACACACATTCTCACTTATCATAACGGCATGCAACAACCTTTGGAACAACTTGCGGTGGGACTCGCAAATTACGATCCGTTGCAAGAAGGACTCGCGGTTTTGTCGGAATATTTGGTGGGCGGTTTAACTGCCAATCGAATGCGAATCCTTGCGGGAAGGGTCATTGGCGGCATAGCTCTTCTGGAAGGAAAAGATTTCAAGGAAATTTTTCAGGTTTTGCATGACGAATATAACTTTTCCCCCGAAAGAGCTTTCAACATCACATCGCGGATGATGCAGGGCGGCGGATTTCTAAAAGATATTATTTATTTGAAAGGCTTGGTGAAATTGCGCGAATACCTTCGGGAAGGAAACGAATTGGAACCGCTTCTTATCGGAAAATTTTCATTGGAGCAATCTGAGGCCGTTTTTGAGCTTTACGAACGAAACATATTGAAAAATGGAATCTTGCGGCCAAGTTATTTGAATTCGAAAGAAGCACAACACCGATTGGAGATGATCCGTGATGGATTGCCGCTTTCGGAAATGATCAATGCGGGCAAAACCGCATAAACACCCCAAATTTTAACCATAAATCAAGAAAATATGAAGATTAGCATTTGTTTTATTTTAAACGACATAGCCACCGAAAAGTGCGGTACTTCTGTGTATTTGATGAAAAAAGCTTTCGATCGCGGACATGAAGTTCTGGCAGCGAGCGTGGGCGATTTCAGTTTTGTATTCGATGCGCCCCTTTCCATAAATTGCACCTATGTGGCCAAAACGGAAAAACCCGAAACCCCACAGGAATATCTAAAAATTTTGCAATCCAAAAAGGCAAAAAACAAGAAAATAAATTCAAAAAAATTAGATGTGCTTTTCCTCCGAAACAACCCCACGGAAGAGGAATCCGGTCGGCAATGGGCCGAACAGTCAGGGGTGGCTTTTGGACGAATCATGCAGCAGGAAGAAGTACTTGTTTTGAACGATGCCTATGCCCTATCCAAAGCTTTTATCGATAAATTATATTTTGAAGAATTACCCGCAATTATAAAACCAGCTTCGATTATCACCAGAAACAAAAAAGAAATTCTCGAATTCTGGGAAAAACAACGTATGAAAATGGTTTTAAAACCCTTGGAAGGTTCCGGCGGAAAAAATGTTTTTTTGGTTGATAAGCATGAGAAAAACATCAACCAAATCTTAGACACGATTATGGAAGACGGGTATGTGATTGCCCAAGAATACATGCCCGACGTAAAAAATGGTGACCTTAGAGTTTTTCTCATGAATGGAAAAATTTTGGAAGAAGATGGAAAACACGCCATTATTCGGCGCGTAAGCGGGAAAGGCGAATTTCGGAGCAATTTTAAACAAGGAGCAACAGCCGACAGCGATGAGATGACCGAAGCAATCCAACGCATTGTGGAACTTAGTTCGCCAAAACTGATTAAGGACGGTTTGTTTTTCGTAGGACTCGACATTGTGAAAAACAAACTCATTGAAATCAATGTGCTCAGCCCCGGCGGGTTGGATCATTTTCACGAGATCGGCATGCCCGATTTTACAACCACCGTTATCAGCTCAATTGAAAAGAAAATTGAATACAAAAAGCTGTATGCCGGGCAATTAGCGAACAAAACCTTGGCCACAATGTCGTAGATTAGTGAATGGGGTAAATCGGTTAATCAGTGAATTGGTGAAAAACTTTAAACCTTGAATTTTTGATCTTTGAACCTTGAACCTTGAACCTTGAACTCGAAACCTTGAACCTTGAACTCGAAACCTTGAACTCGAAACCTTGAACCTTGAACCCAAAACTTTAAACTGAAAAATGGAAACAAAACGCGTCATAGGCGAATTCCACGGAAAAAAAGACGGGCCAATAGTTTTTGTTACGGCCGGGATACACGGAAACGAACCCAGCGGTGTAGTAGCGCTTCAACAGGTTTTTACCGAATTGGAACGTTCGCGTCCGCAAATAAAAGGATCGCTGATCGGCATTGCGGGAAATATGGCGGCATTGAACAAAAATAAACGTTTCATCGATGAAGATTTAAACCGAACCTGGACAAAAGAAAAACTTGAAGCCACCGAAAATTTGTCGAATGAAGAAAAAGAAATGAACGCTATTCTTCAAGTTGTTCAAGAAAAAAGTGCGAACAAATCTGATTGTTATTTCTTGGACTGCCATACCACTTCTTCCGAAAGCCGTCCATATATTTCTGTGCAAGACGTGGGCAAAAACGATGCTTGGGCGCATCGGTTTCCGGTTTATATTGTAAAAGGTTTTAGCGATATCGTCAATGGTTCGATCGACAAATATTTCAGCAAAATCGGCATGACCGGATTCACTTTTGAGGCAGGACAGCATGTTTCCGAAAAAACAGCGAAATATCATGAAGCCTTGATTTGGCTAATATTGAAAGAAGCAAACGACTTGAATTTGGCCGATCTTTCACACCAGCCGGAAGGAATCGAACTTTTTAGAAAAAACGATGATATCGAGCGGAAAACTTTCCAGATAATTTATAGGCACGGACTTTCAAAAAACGATTCTTTCGAAATGGAACCCGGCTTCGAAAATTTTCAGAAAATTTCCGAAGGAGAGCTGTTGGCCCACCAAAACGGAAAGGAAATTCGCAGCAGTTGGGATGCCCATATTTTTATGCCCTTGTATCAGACTCAAGGAAATGACGGATTTTTTGTGGTGAAAGAAGAATTCAAATAAGTGTTTGTTTTCATCGAATTTTGATCGTATTTTAAGCCCAAATAACGATCTTAAATTTTGATCCGTCAATTATAACTTGTAGTATGAAAAAGGATATCCAATCACGGGAAGATATTTTTTTGCTCGTGGACACTTTCTATAAAAAAGTGCGAAAAGATGCACTTATAGGCCCGATTTTCAATTCACAAATCGATAATTGGCCTGAGCATTTGGAAAAATTAACCGATTTCTGGGAAACCAATTTGCTATTCGAAAGAAAATACAAAGGAAATCCGCTGTTGGCACATCAATTAGTGGATGAAAAAAGTAATTTTTCCGTGGAGCAAATTCATTTTGGCACTTGGTTGAATTTGTGGTACGCCACCATTGATAACCTTTTTGAAGGGGAAAACGCTTCCACTGCAAAACGACGCGCCCGGAAAATGAGTACTTTCATGTTTTTAAAAATTTTCGAAAACCGCTCCCTCAAAAAGCAAACATAAAGAGATTGATTTAAAAGTCCTATCTTCGACGGCTAATCCAAAAAAGAAAATTATGAAGTTTAGATTTTTAAAGCCATTTTTGTTCCTTGCCACTATCGCTATTGTAGGATTGGCATGCAAAGAAGCCCCGTCATCAACCGAGGAAACACCTGTCGAGCAAAAAGCAAATCCGATCGTTCCGGAAAAAACAGTTTCTGAGGAATTAGTCTTGAACCCTGCCCATGGCCAACCGGGCCATCGTTGCGATATTCCTGTAGGAAAACCCCTTAACAGCAAACCGGAAAAAAAGCTTAGTGGCAACATAAACCCGGCTCACGGACAACCCGGACATCGCTGCGATTTGCCGGTTGGAGCTCCACTTCAGGAATAAAAAAATAAAAACATTTTTCAACTGTTCATTAACCCTTCGGAAAGTGAACAGTTTTTTTATGGGGAATTTTGAAATTACTGGGAAACCAAATTACTCGACTGCAGGTATTTTTTCGGGGTGGTGCCAAATTTCTTCTTGAAGGCGGCAATGAAATGGCTGGCAGTACTGTAACCTACCTTCAAACCAATTTCATTCACATTATATTCCCCAGTTTCCAAGAGCTTTCGGGCATATTCCAATTTATAATCGAGCAAAAAGCCGAAAACCGTGTCGCCATAAATTTCCTTGAACCCTTCTTTAAGTTTCTTCAAACTGAGTCCAATTTCTTCTGAAAGTTGTTGTAAAGTAGGCGGTTCAACCATCCGTTGAATTAAAATATCCTTTGCTTTTCTAATTTTCCGAACATTGTTTTCGTCTGTTAAAAAAGGACATTGTTCAAAATTCGCAGTTTCAGGACGATTAAAATACAGGCCCACCAGTTCATAAGCCTTTGCTTTCAAATAAAGTTTTTTGACTGATGGATTCAAATTGAAATTCAGTATTTGGCTCAAAACCACCGCCATGGAAGGACTTATATGTGCTTCGGCATAATATTTCTTGTCGCGTCGGTCTTTTTTCAAAAAATCGATATAACCGGCTTCTTCAGAAAATAAAGCATGAAAGTTTTTAATTGAAATCAAAACAGAAACCAACCACGAACCCGGCGCAATTTCGGCATTCAAAGGCAGTTCACGATCCGGATTGTACAACAAAAGCGATTTTTCTTCTTCTAAGGCCAAAATATAATTCCCTGCATGAAAATTAAACCGACAATTGCCTTTTATGCAAAAATGAAATTGAATAAAATTATACTCAATTTCGTGCGTAATCATTTGTGGTTCAGCTGTTTTGTTCTCACAGGTCATGATCAAAAATTGCTCTTCAATTGGCATCACCTTAAAGGAACTTTCAGCGTTATTTATTGAGTCGGATTTCATTTTCTATGGAATTTTTCTATTTAGAACCATTCTAAAATAAGGCTCTGTTAAAACGCATCAACAGCAGCAAATGTAGCGATAATCAGCGAAAAAGCAAACTTTTGAAAACCCGATTTCGGTAAACGACATTAAAAGTACTTTTAGCGTTATTTTTAAAGCTTTAAGTAAGCTAATTTTGTAAGCAAATTGACAAGCCTTCGATGGAAGAATACCATATTTCCAAATCTAATTCCTTTTATGTGATTGGGCTAAGCTATCAAAAAGCCGATGCTCAAACCCGTGGCCGCTTCAGTTTGGACAAGGAAGCCAAAAGAAAATTGATAGAAACTGCCAAATTGGAAGGTATTGAAGCTATTTTGGTTACTTCTACCTGCAACCGAACCGAAATTTATGGCTTTGTACAAGATCGCCAACAACTGGTCGATTTACTTTGCAGACATACCGATGGAAGCGCTCAAGAATTTGAAAAAGTTGCTTATTATCATAAAAACGAAGCTGCCATTTCCCATATTTTTCAGGTGGGAACAGGTTTGGACAGCCAAATTCTCGGTGATTTTGAAATAATTGGACAGTTAAAGTCCGGTTTTTTATTATCGAAAAACGCGGGAATGACCAATTATTTTTTTGAACGTTTGCTCAACCAAGTTATCCAAGCCAGTAAACGCATCAAAAACGAAACGGAACTTTCCTCCGGTGCCACATCGGTTTCATTTGCATCTGTTCAATATATCCTGAACAACGTTAAGAATATTTCGGAAAAAAACATCCTTCTTTTCGGTACCGGAAAAATTGGTCGAAATACCTGTGAAAATTTGGTGAAACATACGCACAATCACCAAATTACACTTATAAACAGAACAAAAAACAAAGCGGAAAAAATTGCAGGTAAATTTCATTTGACCGTGAAAAATTATGCCGATCTGCAAGCCGAAATACGCAAAACCGATGTGTTGATCGTTGCCACAGGCGCCCATAATCCGACCATTTCAAAAGAACTGATCTATTCGGAAAAAGAACTTTTAATTTTAGATCTTTCTATTCCTAAAAATGTGGCGGAAGATGTTGCGGAATTGGAAAATGTTCATTTGGTTCATTTAGACCACCTATCCAAAATGACCGATGTAACATTGGAAAAACGCAAAAAATATATTCCGCAAGCCGAGGCCATCATCGCCGAGGTAGAAACCGATTTTCTTGAATGGCTGGAAACCCGCAAATTTGCCCCGACTATTCAAGCTTTGAAGAGTAAATTGAAAACCATGAACGCCGATGAAATTGATTTTCAGCGCAGAAAAATTTCCAACTTCAATGAAGAGCAAGCCGAAATTGTCAGCGATCGCATCATTCAGAAAATCATGAACCGCTTTGCAGACCACTTGCGCCATGCCAACGGCGGCACTTCTGAAAGTTTGGCGCTTATTCAAAAAGTGTTTCAACTGGAAAATCCATCGGAATGAACAAAATCATTCGAATTGGAACCCGCGAGAGTGAATTGGCTCTGTGGCAGGCAAAAACCGTTCAAAAAGCCCTTGAAAACCTCGGCCATAAAACCGAACTCATTCCCATAAAATCCTTGGGCGATATTCAGTTGGACAAGCCCTTGTACGACATGGGAATTACGGGCATTTTCACCAAAACTTTGGACATTGCCCTTTTGTCGGGCGAAATTGACATTGCCGTTCACTCTATGAAAGATGTTCCCACGCGCCTTCCGCAAGAAATTATAGCAGGCGCTGTTCTAAAACGGGAAAATCCGATTGATCTTTTGTTGCACAATGGACTCGATTTTCTCCGAAAAGAAGAACATGAAAATAATCAAGTCGTGATTGCCACCGGCAGTTTACGAAGAAAAGCACAATGGTTGGCCAAATATCCGTCTCACAAAATTGTGAATATACGTGGAAATGTAAATACCAGAATGCACAAATTGGTAGAAAATGCTTGGCAAGGTGCAATTTTTGCGGCCGCCGGATTGGAACGCATTGAAAAACGACCGGATGACGCATTGGAACTCGATTGGATGCTTCCCGCACCGGCTCAAGGAGCGATGTTGGTGGTCACCAAAGAAAAAGATGATTTTTGTCGAAAAGCCTTATTTCCCTTAAACCACGAAAAATCAGCAATTTGCACACATATTGAACGCGAATTTCTAAAAACATTGGAAGGGGGCTGTACCGCTCCTATTGGGGCACTGGCACAAATTGAGGATGAAATGGTTTCTTTTAAAGGCGGTCTCTTCGGATTGGATGGAAAGCAAAAATTTATCGAAGGGATTTCGTTTCCAATTGAAGAATATATCGGCGCAGGTGCCAAAGCTGCCAATTCCATTTTATCGCGCGGAGGTAGCGATTTGATGATAGAAATCAAGCAACGTCTTGAAAAATAATTCTTCATGCCCACTTTGCTCTCGACCAAGATTTTAAATACATCGCAACAAAAAAAATTGTTGAACGAGGGAATAAATGTGATTCAATACAACGCCATTGAAATTGTTCCACAAGATTTTGAAATACCGGAGAGAATTGAAAATGCAATTTTTACCAGTAAAAATACGGTGGAAAGAATTCCGAAAGCTGCACTCAGAAATATGAACTGTTTCTGTGTGGGAAAAAAAACCAAAAGATTGTTGGAAAAAAATGGCGCGAGTGTAATCGCTTGGACTGAATACGGAAAGGATTTGGCGGAACTGATCATCGAAAAATTCAGAAATAAAAAATTCGTTTTTTTCTGTGGAAACCTTCGTCGCGAAGAAATTCCTTCCATTTTAAAAAAAAACCGCGTTGATTTCCAAGAAATTTGCACCTACAAAACCGAATTGGTTCCCAAAAAATTTGAACAAAAATTCGATGGAATTTTATTTTTTAGTCCGAGTGGCGTAAAAAGTTTTTGCATAGAAAATGAACTGAAAAACAGTGCTGCACTTTGCATTGGGACAACAACCGCCGCCGAAGCAAAAAAACATTCTGACAAAATTTATATCGCGGAAGAACCCACAATTGAAAGCGTTGTTCAAATTTCCTGCAAGATTTCAAAAACCTTGTAGATATTGAATTATAAAATACCTACAAGGTCAAAAAAAAAAGACCTTGCAGGAGAAACAATGAAAACAAACAAAATGATAAAAAACGATTTGTTGCTCAAGGCTCTAAAAGGGGAAACTGTGGAACGACCGCCAGTATGGATGATGCGTCAGGCCGGCCGCTATTTACCGGATTTTATGAAAATAAAAGAAAAATATGACTTTTTCACTCGCTGCCGTACGCCAGAGTTAGCAACTGAAATCACCATTATGCCGGTGGAACAAATTGGGGTCGATGCCGCGATATTGTTCAGCGATATTTTGGTAGTGCCGCAAGCGATGAATATTCCCTTTGAAATGAAACCTGATTTGGGACCGTGGCTTCCCAATCCAATCCGTAGTCAAAACGATGTGGAAAAAGTGGTGGTGCCCAATATTGAAGAAAGTCTGGGTTATGTGATGGAAGCCATCAAAATGACAAAAAAAGAACTGAACAATGAAGTTCCATTGATCGGTTTCGCAGGTTCGCCGTGGACAATCCTTTGCTACTGCGTACAAGGCCAAGGTTCCAAAAACTTCGATTTGGCAAAACAATTCTGTTTTACCAATCCGGTTGCGGCGCATACTTTGTTGCAAAAAATTACCGACACGACCATTGCCTATTTGAAAGCAAAAGTCGCTGCTGGCGTTGATGCCGTTCAAATTTTCGATTCTTGGGGCGGCATGCTTTCGCCGGAAGATTATCAAGAGTTCTCGTGGAAATATATCAACCAAATCGTCGATGCGTTGTCGGAAGAAACCGAAGTGATTATTTTCGGTAAAGGTTGTTGGTTCGCTTTAGGCGAAATGGCGAAGAGCAAGGCTTCCGCTTTGGGCGTAGATTGGACATGTTCGGCTAGGAATGCCCGTTATTTAAGTGGCGGCAAAATTACCTTACAAGGAAATTTTGATCCGGCGAGGTTGTTCTCCCCGCCTTCGGAAATCAAGAAAATGGTACATCAAATGATCGACGAATTCGGGAAAGATAGATACATCGTCAATTTAGGACACGGAATTCTACCAAATATTCCGGTGGAAAATGCCCGTGCTTTTGTGGATGCGGTGAAGGAATATTGAAAATTTGGATAGAACGCAGATAACGCTGATCATTATGATTAATAGGATTTTTGGTTTTTATAGTTGAGCTTATAATCTGGATGGACATTCTAATTCAATTTTAACTTTGAATTTTGAACTTTGAACTTTGAACTTTGAATTTAAAATATGAACCTATGGATCCGCATTAAAAAACTTCGTCCCAAACAACTGCTGAAATTGGCTCTGGTTTTTTGTGGAAATCCGCGTTTTGCGGTTTCCAGTATTCGTGCGACCAACCGCACCTTGGCAATTTGCAATTTTCACTTTGGAAAGAAACACCACCAAAACAACCAAGCCAATGCATTTCGGCATGCACTGTGGAATTTCTTCATTTGCCGAGCAGTTTTTCAAATCGATACGGATGTAGAAAAAGCCATAAATTGGGCAAAAACCATTACCGATTTGCACGAAAAATTTGCGTTCAGCACAAATTTGGCAAAAGCCATGGATTTGCACAATAACACCATCGGAAGAACTATTTTTAAAGAAAAAATTTCTGCCAAGTTAAATTTGGAAGAAATTATTGTACTTTTAAAGACGAAAGCCGCACAAGCCGAAAAAATTGAAATTCCCGAAGATGTTGAAAAATTTAAAGGGGAATTGGTTTTTATTGAGTGAGCGTTGTTGATATTTGTTTGTTTGTTTGTGCCAGAATCCAATCACTTTTAAATAAGATCTTTCACTATACCGGACCGAAATATTTATGTCCAGCCCCGAACGCTGCTTTTCAAAATTGCTTATAAGTTATAAGTTCTTTTTTAACCCGAAAATCCCCAAATTTTTTCGATATTTGTGCAAAGTGTTCTAATTATGCCTTTTTATCACCAACTCGGAAAAATACCGCACAAACGCCATACGATTTTCAGGAAACCCGATGGTAGTTTATACTACGAACAATTGTTCGGAACCATTGGTTTTGACGGAATGTATTCCAATTTATACCACGAGCATCGTCCTACCCAAGTAAAGGAAATTAGGGACAGCTTTGATGCTTCCCCAAAAATCGCGGTGGGAAAAAATATTCAATCGTACCGGCTTCGCGGATTTCAAATTAAACCGGAAGATGATTTCTTAAAAAGCCGAAAAACCGTACTCACCAATAGTGATGTGAGTATTATTTTGGCCGCTCCAAAAAAATCCACAAAAGATTATTTCTACAAAAATGCCGATTGCGATGAATTGATTTTCGTTCACAAAGGAAGTGGAAAACTGCGCACCCATTTGGGAAATTTAGATTTCAAATATGGTGATTATTTGGTTATTCCGCGCGGGATTATCTATAAAATGGATTTCGATACGGAAGACAACCGACTATTCATTTTAGAATCGCACCGACCGATTTATACACCGAAAAGATATCGAAACCATTTTGGGCAATTATTGGAACATTCGCCTTATTGTGAACGCGATATCCGACAACCTTACGAATTGGAAACCAATAACGAGAAAGGCGATTTCCTGATTAAAATAAAAAAACAGGGGAAAATGTTCGAACTGCTTTATGCAACGCATCCGTTCGATGTGGTGGGATACGATGGTTATAATTATCCGTATGCTTTTTCAATTCACGATTTCGAACCCATTACCGGACGAATTCATCAACCACCACCGGTGCACCAAACTTTTGAAACCGATGCGTTTGTGGTTTGCTCGTTCTGCCCCAGAAAATACGATTATCATCCGGAAAGCATTCCTGCGCCATACAACCACAGCAATATTGACAGCGATGAAGTTTTGTACTATGTCGATGGCGATTTTATGAGCAGGAACGACGTGGATGCAGGTCACATTTCTTTGCACCCCGCTGGAATTCCGCACGGGCCGCATCCCGGGGCCGCCGAACGAAGCATCGGAAAAGTTGACACCGACGAACTTGCGGTAATGGTCGACACTTTTAAACCTTTAATGATCACGGAAGAAGCATTGGAAATCGCGGATAAAAGTTATTACCGATCTTGGCTTGGCAATGAATAATGTTTAATGTTTACTGATTATTGTCTTGCGGGAGAATTTTGAAAAAAGCTGTAAGCTTTAAGCTATAAGCGATTGACGATTACGATCAACAAATTTTTGATAGTTAGTTTCATCCAATCACCACATCGCAATATCACTCAATGAATTTTGAACCTTAAATCTTGAATTTTAAATATAAAAAAATGAGTACAGACAGTTCTTCACAACAATTAGAAATAATCAACCCAAAAGCAGAAGATTTTCTGCCTTTACTGGGAACCGATTTCGTGGAATTATACGTTGGAAACGCAAAACAAGCGGCGTATTATTATGAAAATGCTTGGGGATTTCAACCCGTCGCTTATTCCGGATTGGAAACCGGGAGAAAAGATCAAGTTTCCTATGTATTGCAGCAAGGAAAAATCCGATTGGTTCTAACCAGTCCGTTGGCACCTGGAGGTGATATCAACAGGCATATCGAGCAACATGGCGACGGTGTTAAAGTTGTCGCCCTATGGGTGGACGATGCTCGAAAAAGTTATGAGGAAACCACCAAACGCGGTGCAAAATCGTATGTTGAACCCTATGTGCTGGAAGATGAAAATGGAAAAGTGGTTATTTCGGGAATTCACACCTATGGCGAAACCGTACATCTTTTTGTGGAAAGAAATGAATATAATGGCCCTTTTCTGCCCGGATACAAAGCAATTGTTCGCGAAAAGAAAGTAAAACCGGTGGGATTGAAATACATTGACCACATGGTCGGAAATGTTGGTTGGAACGAAATGAACCAATGGTGTGAATTCTATGCAAAAGTAATGGGCTTTGCACAACTGATTTCTTTTGATGACAAAGATATTTCCACTGAATATACTGCCTTGATGAGCAAGGTAATGAGCAATGGAAATGGGCGCATCAAATTCCCAATTAACGAACCTGCGGAAGGAAAAAAGAAATCGCAAATCGAAGAATACATCGACTTTTACCACGGAGCCGGGGTGCAACATATCGCCGTTGCAACCGATAACATTCTGGAAACCGTATCCGATTTGAAAAATCGTGGGGTCGAATTTTTGAACGTACCGGAAATTTATTACGATACGGTTTTGGACCGCGTGGGTGAAATTGATGAAGATTTGGCTCCTTTGAAAGAACTAAATATCCTTATCGATAGTGATGATGAAGGCTATTTACTGCAAATTTTTACCAAACCGGTTTTGGATCGCCCAACCATGTTTTTCGAAATCATTCAGCGAAAAGGAGCGCAATCGTTTGGAAAAGGAAATTTCAAAGCACTTTTTGAGGCCATTGAACGCGAACAAGAATTGCGTGGCACGCTTTAATTTTATAAATCACAATAAATAAAATGTGTGAAAATGGACTTTTGACTGTCAATATAAAAAAAATGAACGTTAAATATCATTTTCCAGTTGTGGATATGATAATTTACCTTACCTTTGCACAGCATTTTTGGGGTGGTTCCCAGAGGTGTTTAAAACTAAGTAAGTTTTTCATAATTTAAGTTTTAGTTGGTTAATAAGCAGAAAATCCCGCCATTCACTTGACGGGATTTTTTGTTTTATCTTTGGAACAACTATTGCAAAGCATTTCCAAAACAAATTAATATTTTGAAATGAAAATCATTCTGAATAGTATATTTATTTTATCCTTTGTAGTTTTTAATAAGCTTTCGGCTCAAGAAACTTCCACTTATCAAACTGGTGAATGGCTCAGATTTAGAATCCATTACGGTTGGTTCAATGCCAGTGAAGCCACTCTGAAAGTTGAAGAAGAAAATTTTCAAGGAAGAAATGTGCATCATATAACCGGTCATGGAGAATCCACCGGCTTACTCGGAGTTTTTTTCAAAGTTGATGACACGTACAAAACCTATATTGACAAAGAATCGAATCTTCCGGTACATTTCATCCGAAAAATCAATGAAGGGGGATATAAAAAACATACTATCATAAATTTTGACCACCTTGAAAACGATGCAACGGTTCACAATAAACTTAAAGAAACCACCGAAGTCTTTTCAATACGCCCACAAACCCAAGATTTATTGTCAGCTTTCTATTTTTTACGGAACAAAATCAGTGATCAAGATTTGAACCCGGGCGACAAATTGGTTGTAAACATGTTTTTTGACAATGAAAACTATAAATTCGTATCCAAGTTTTTGGGAAAAGAAACGCTAAAGACCAAATTTGGTAAAATCGAATGTTTAAAATTTCGACCCTATGTGCAGGCGGGGCGGGTTTTTAAAGAAAAAGAAAGCTTAACCTTCTGGGTCAGCGCCGATAAGAATCATATTCCCATTAAAATAAAGGCCGAATTGGCGGTCGGTTCCCTTGAAGCCGATTTGGCCGCTTTCAAAGGATTGAAATATCCCTTCAAAATTATTGTTGATTAAAATTTAAAAAACCAGTCGAAAAAACCTTGATATTTCAGAATAAAAAAATTATTTTCGTCCAATTTTCCTTTTGAAACTTTTTTACACGCAGAAAGGGATTTTTTAGATTCTCTTTAATTCGTGACAAAATATTGAAAAACATCCCAAAAATAAGTATATTGAAAAGAATTTTGCCGCTTCTGCCCCTTCTCTTCTTCATTGTTGTCTCCTGCCACAATGAAACGGAAAAAATTGCCCAAACCGAAGCCACCCAAAAAAAAGAGCCAACTATAATTAAACAATACGGTTTTACATTGAATGATTTCATCGTTATTCGCGATACGGTGAAACCTGGCGACAGTTTCGGGAAAATCATGGATCGTTTCGGGATTGGCCCGGGAAAGGTGTATAAAATAACAAATGAAATCGCAGAAACTTTCGATCCGAGACTTTTGGTAGTGGGGAAAAATTATGCGGTGTTGAAGTCCAAAGATTCTCTGAAAAAAGCCAAGATTTTTGTTTATGAAGATAACAAAATCGAATATACGGTTGTTTCCCTCGACGATAATATCGCAGCATATCGCGGACAAAAACCGGTGACCATTAAACGTAAAACAGCTTCCGGGATTATAACTTCCTCGCTTTCGGCAGCTATGGAAAAAGAAGGTTTGGGAATTTTACTTTCCCATAAACTTGCCAATATTTATAGGTGGAAAATCGACTTTTTTAGGTTACAAGAAGGCGATAAATTCAAACTGATTTATAACGAAAAATATATCAACGACACCATTTACGCAGGAATAGAAAGTATTGAAGCAGCAGTTTTCGTTCACAACGATGAACCTTTTTACGCTTTTTCCTATGGAAAAGATTCCGTTACCGGATCTAGGGAATATTACAACGAGAAAGCGAAAGCTTTGCAAAGTTTCTTCTTGAAGGCTCCCGTGGATTTCACCCGGATTTCTTCCCGGTACCAAAAACGGCGTTACCATCCCGTTCTTCATAACTGGCGGTCCCATTTGGGAACCGATTATGCGGCACCTCCCGGAACGCCAATTTGGAGCACCGCCAACGGAACGGTAATCGCTTCGAGTTATACCAGCGGAAACGGAAACTATGTTAAAATAAAACACAATTCCAAATACACCACCCAGTATTTACACATGTCGAAACGCAACGTGCGCAAAGGCCAATATGTAAAACAAGGTGATATTATAGGATTTGTGGGAAGCACAGGTTTGGCAACCGGACCACATGTTTGCTATCGGTTTTGGGTAAATGGAAAACAAGTTGACCCTTACAAACAGCATCTTCCCAGCTCAAAACCTTTGGACGAAAAACTCATTCCTGATTTTAAAGAAAATGTCGTAACGCCATTGAAAGAAGAGTTGGATTCCATCCCATACAAAACACTTCCCTCATCCATTATATAATGGATTGAAAATATGATGAGCGGGAAGCATTGGTCCGAAAGATAAAACCCAATTTGGTTTTGTACGCTTTTCTTGAACAAAAAAAGTATCTTTACCTTTTTTAAAACCCCCGCTCATGTACAAAATTGTTTTTCACCTGCATTCATATTGGGCCTATTTGGTCGTTTTGATCGTTCTTTTGGCTACATTGAACGCTTTGACAGGCGCTATCGGAAAACGCCAGTTCGCTCCTCGCGATTTTCGCATTTCCCTGTTCGCTCTTATCGTTTCACACATCCAATTGTTGATTGGACTGATTTTATTTTTCGTTTCGCCAATGATCCAATGGTTCACTGCAGACGATATTGGTGCGATCATGAAAGATGATACGCTTCGACTTTACAATGTGGAACATCCTTTGTTAATGATTATCGCAGTTATTTTAATAACCATCGGCTATTCAAAACACAAAAAGAAATTGACTTCCGCCCCAAAATTTAAAATCTTATCCATTTATTACACCTTGGCGTTGATTGCTATTTTGGCCATTATTCCGTGGGAAGCCTGGTTTTAAATAGTAAAATCCATTTTTTTAAATGCTTCCATACACGGCGTACCATTTTGAAGTGAATCCGTTGAATCCCGGTGTCGATATTTTAATCGCCGAATTGGGCGAATTGGGATTTGAAAGTTTCGTGGAGGAAGAAAATGGTGTAACCGCCTATATTCCTTCCAAAAATAGTTTTCCGGAAATTCTAAAGAATGTATCAATACTAAATTCCCCACAATTTCAAATTTCTTATACGACGGAAGAAATTCAACCAGTCAATTGGAATGAAGAATGGGAAAAAAACTTCCAGCCAATTAATATTGATGGTATTTGTTATATCCGCGCACCTTTCCATCCCAAAATTGAAACCCGGTATGATATTGTTATCGAACCAAAAATGTCGTTTGGAACTGGACACCATGCCACTACCTGGCTGATGGCACGTTATATTTTAAAGGAAGATTTCAAAGAAAAAACAGTGTTGGATATGGGTTGCGGCACCGGTGTTTTGGCAATTTTGGCCGAAAAAAAAGGAGCTGAAAAATTAGACGCCATCGATATTGACCGGTGGTGTTATGAGAATACAATGGAAAATGTCGAACGCAATGATTGCACCAAAACAACGGTTTATGAAGGAGATGCGAAAGTATTGAAGGGAAAACAATACGATATTATTTTAGCAAATATCAACCGAAATATTTTATTGGAAGATCTTCCGATTTATGTACAATCTTTGAATAGAACTGGGAGTTTATTTTTAAGTGGCTTCTATGTTGAAGATTTAAAAATCATCCAAGACAAATGCCAAAACCTCGGCTTACTCTACGAATCGTGCAAAGTTAAAGACAACTGGGTAGCTGTTAAATTTGTTAAATAATTTTTTCGGAAAGTCCTATTTCGTAATTTTATAAATATCCTTTTGGTAAATTTGAAAATCACAAAACAAGCAAATGAGCATTCAGGAAGAAATTTTAGAGGAAATTTTAACCGGTTCGAAAGAAAAAAAGGAAAATGAAATTGTTGTGTATAACGACGATATCAATACTTTTGATTATGTGATCGAAATGCTTATCCAAGCCTGCGATCACGATCCGCTTCAGGCCGAGCAGTGCACGCTTTTAATTCATTTCAAAGGAAAATGTGCGGTGAAATCCGGTGAATACAAAGATTTGGAACCACGTTGTTCACATTTGCTCGAAGCTGGTTTAAGCGCGGAAATAATATGAAAAGAACGGGCAGCGAAAAGTTTGCTTTTTCTTTCCCGTTCTTTCCCTTAAAAACATCTTCTTTTTTCATTCCAACGAAAAATTCGTCCGGTTTTAAAATAAGGTTGGATCCTTCGTGCGCTACTTTGTGCACTTTCAAACTGATTTAAGATTGCTTCGTAAGTTCTCATGTTGTTGATTTTTAAAGTGATTAATATGTTTGTTTAATAGATAGACGGGCAAGTCATATTTTTGTTACAGTACTGTGCTAAACATAATAGTTATTTATAAAAAGATTAACACTTTGCGAAAATTCACAGACTAAACATTTGTTCTTTTATGCTCGAATATTTGGGCGTTAAAAGTTTTCGAACTTTAAAAAATATATTATATTTGCAAACCCAACAAAAAAGGCCTTGTGGCGCAACTGAATAGCGCACCTGATTACGGCTCAGGAGGTTCCAGGTTTGAATCCTGGCAAGGTCACAAAGGGTTTAAAAAGTGCGTTTTTTGAAAGGTTTGAAAGTTGTAAATGTTTAACAATCAAATCTTTATAAATTATGTACGCAACAGCAAGAACCCGCCGCCAGCGGTTAATTGGCACACTAAATGACACAAAAAAAATTTCTGTGTCATTCAAATCAAATTTCGTAATGAGGAAGTACGTCCGAACGGACGGCACCTCGCAAATTTATCTTCACATCTTCTCGGACGGGAAACGGGTGCGCATTCCATTGGACCTGTACATCGAACCGAAAAACTGGATCAAGGCCAAACAGCGGGCGAAACCCAAAGGAAACGAGGATTTTAATTTGATCCTCGACAACCTCGATGCGTCGATCACCGAGATCAAAACCAATTTCAGGCTTGCAAATGAAATTCTAACATTGGAAAAATTCACCAAAGAATTCAAATCGAATTTTTCAAGGTTTGATTTTCTGGCGTTTATGAACGCCTGTATCGCCGATGAGAAGAGTTGCGTTTCCAAAGGTGCGCACAAGCGGTACAAAGCGGTGCACGCCAAATTGGAACGGTTCCGCCCGAAAATCTATTTTTCGGATATGAACCTGCTTATGCTGCAGCGGATACGCAAACACCTAAAAAGTCTTGGAAACTCGGACAACACCATCGAATCCAATTTTGCGGTGATCCGGAAATACCTGCGCCTCGCCAAAAAAAGCGGTATAAATTTTCCGCTCGATTTGACGGATTTGAAGGTCAAAGCACAAATTGGCAACCGGGTTTCAATGAAACCGGAGCAAATAAAAGCTTTGTACGATTACTTCAACAGCGAATTCATCAACAAGGAATTGCGCCTAATTTTGGGGTATTTCCTTTTTTCGTGCTATACTGGGATACGATTGGGCGACGTTCAACGGTTGAAACGCCAACAAATTCAAGACAGCTTCCAGATCATCGTTGGAAAGACCGGGCGGCCGCTCACGGTTAATTTGCCGGAAAGGGCGAAAGATATTTTAAAAAAAGAACCCAACCTTTTTGTAAAAAAGCTTTGCGATGTGCATATGAACCGCGAGCTGAAGGTAATCGCAAAATCAGTCGGGATTAAAGAGAAAATACATTTTCACATTGCACGGCACAGCTTCGCCACCAATTACCTTCGCATGGGCGGGAATGTGGCCTACCTTCAAAAATTGCTCGGACATGCGAACCTAAAAACGACGATGATCTACGTGTCGATCACAGAGGAAGAAATGAACAAGGACATCAACCTTCTTGATAACATGTTCCCTGTTCAGGATTCGGTCACCACTTCAACTTCCCAAAGGTCGTCGTGAAGTTGTTTTTTGTTCAGGGTTTTGATGATGTGTACCCGGTTGTACGCCAACAACCGGTTTTTTATTCCCAATTTCCGAAGCCGGGATTCATATAATTTAATGTTCCATTCGTAACCGATAGAACCCAAACGGAAATTGAGCCAGTCGCGCCAGTAGGCTTGATAGTTCTGCACCCATCCCAAGCCGTTCGGAGGGTCGGTGTTGTTCGTGCCGCCGTTCAAACCGTCATATAATACGATGTTCAATTTGTCGGTATTGTCATGGAAAAGATCGGCAGTGGTGCGCCCGGAGATCATCGCCACGGGAAGCGGCAGGGCGTTCACGGTGATTTCGTTGGTTTGGTTGGTTTTCACATAATTTTCGGTGCTTATCCCGTTTTTCGAAACGAAAATTTTTGGGAAAGAATAATCATCACTTTCCACGTCCTGAAAACCGAGCAGGTACGTATCGCCACGGTGGTAGGTTTTGCGCGGGGTGGGTTCGTCCAGATCGGAAAGGTCCACGATTTCGGAGCGTTTCACTTCCTGTTGGACATAATTCATGTTGATAATGCCACCGGAAGGGACAATATCCAAGTTCCGCCAGTTTTTCATTGCCGTAATCAATTCGCCGAACGTCATTTCCGGTACGCATTTGTTCAGACGAATATCTTTCACCACGTTCAGCGTTGGCATTGGATTGCCATTTGCATCGAATTTGGAAAGTTGGGAAATGGTGAGATCGGCCACGAGCGCGTCCAAAATTATTTCATCCTCAATACGGCCGTAAATTAAATTTTGGGAAGTAAACGTTATTATGCCGTCGCCCTGTCCATAATAGTTTAAGTTCAAATCCACCGTGCGGATTATTTCTTGGTTCCCTTCGCCAACATATTCCTCGTTCCATTGCTCAGCGTTGGCCATTCCCGGATCGCCTCCAAACCATAAATGAGCATCGGAAGATACGATATGATTAATTCTGTTACCTATTCGCAGATAGATATTCCCCGCAATTTTGTACCGCCCCGGCTCCGGAAGTTGGTAGGTGTTTTCGAAAAGCCCCCAATCTTCATACGTGCCGGAATTTCCAGCAACCGTTTCTTCAACCAAACTATCGTATTCATCGGTCCGTACCTCAAGCGTACCGGAAACCAAATTCGAAGCCGTGTAATATTCGCTCAACATGCAGATGCAGGCTTTTTTGAAATCAGGATCCGTCAAAATATCGCCCGCCAGTTCGAAGCCCGCATCGGCAAAACCTTTTTGCAAAACGTGCAACAAATAAGGCATCGGCTGCATCAGGTTTTTGTTTAGTTGATCATCTTCGACTTCGTCGTAACTATTTTCAACAAATTGCCCAGACAAATAGTTATTAATCACGCCTTCAAAAAACAACCATTGGTCGCCACTTTCCTTTAGGCGTACTTGATGTACCGCAGGAAAATTATGCGTTACAACAGGCCAAGTAAGGTCAATAATACTTTTGGCATATTGGTAAACGCTAACATTTTCTGGCAGTTCGAATTCTTCCAAAGAGAATTCGGAAAGTTTTTTTTCGGCGTTGGCGAGTTCTTCCACGCCATATTTGAGTGTTGCGGAAGCCTTGCGACCGTTCACTTCCTCAATTTCCAAAACCGCTTTTTCCGACTTTCCGAAATGGTAATAATACCCCTCGAAGTACGTGACAAATTCGGTGGAATTGTCGGAAAGCAAGGCTTTGAACACCTTGTTCAGTTCGTCCGTAATGTCGAAATCGAACGGCATAGTGAACTTGGTAAAAAAGGAGTCCTTGAAGAAATGCGATTCCTCCAGTTCGTTGATGCCCGTGTTCGACAGTTCAAGGGTGAAATCAGGATGGATAAACTTCGGCATCGGAAAGGGGGTTTATGTTGAACGAAATATCATACGAATACAAATCCTGATCAGTATCGATTTCGGCGAGTTTTTTGGTTTTGGGCACCACCTCTATTTTTTCGTTTTCAAAAAGTAGCCATCCCGAAGCAGAAGCCAAAAGGGAATCCAAGAGCGGCACGCTCGCTTTTAAAATAAAGCCCGTGTTGCAAGTAACTTCCAAAGTTTTTTTGCTTTCCAAATTTTTCAACTTGGAAACAAACCCATCGGTGGTTTCGGCTTGGAAATTCTCGTACTCACGGGCAAAGCCGAACGACCCGGTAAATTCCATCATTTCGAACACGTTGCACTCGTTGACCCAAATCAGGTGATAGCTTTGCTGGGTTTCCGGGATTACATAATAGGTTTTGGTTTGTGCGTTTTCCTGCCCGCCGACCTGATCCGCAAAACCCACAAATTCTATATCGATCTTATCGCCAGGGGAAAATTGCACAAATTCAATTTTTTGGGCGATTATGCGATTTTGGACGGTTGAAAACGGGATGGTTTGAAAAACGGAACCGTTCCGTTTGATGCGTATCGCCCCCGTGAAATTCCGGTTGGCGTAATTCACGATGCCCACCCCGTTTTTTGTGACCCGCTGCGGGGGATTGTGGTAGCTAAGAAGCCCATCGTAATCGTTGAACTTTTTTGGTTTGTGGCCTTTTATGAAATACGAAATGAAGGTATCGATGTCCAACAATGTTTCGTTTACAGGATTTTTCAGCCGGACCGTTGTGCGGACCTGTGCCGGATTGGGATAATGCGTTTGGCCATACCAGGAACCGCCGCCGCCGACCGTGCTAAGCGCGACCGGGGGGAAAAGCACCTGATCGATCAATAAGGAATTGAAAAGCCTATGCACTTCCAAACCAAGTTTGAACGTGCCGCGGTTGTTGAAGATCGGCAGCCTATAATTATATTCGTTCAACGTGGGCACTTGATCTTGGTCGAAGGTGCGCACGCCCAGTTCTATTTCGACAAAAGCATCATCCGAAGCACTGTAAATTTCCAAGGTTTGGTTTTCCTTGGTGAAATAGAACCTTTCTTCTTGAAAATTCAAAGAATGCAACGACACCACCTCGTATGTCGCTGGAAGTTCGAGCGTGTTCGTTCCGTCCGAAACCGTGATTTTTGTTTGGTGAACACCAATGGAAAAATTTTCGGGAGCGGGAACGGTGGCGATGCCTATAATATAACCCGTGCCGGAATTTTGCGAAAGCGACAAAAAACCATCTTCCGTTGCCGTGAGCGCACCCTGGCCGATGACGTTGAAAATTTTCCCTGCAGGGGCGGGAAAGCCTTTGATGCCGAAAAAATTCAGCGCGGGAGTATTGGAAAACATTCCCGGGGAATCGGAAAGCGCGGCGTTCACTTCAATGCTCCCCACCGAATTGTCGGATGTTGGCGATTTGTAAAAAGGCAAATTGAAAAGCGTGATCCCGTCCGGTTGGTCTTCGATGGATTCTTTGAGCGAAACCTGCAATGTTGCCGGACCGTTCCCTTCGATATGCCGGCTGCCCCACATGTCGAGATAGGAAGAAACACCGCCCACCACGTCCAATTGCAACGAATGTTTGATGCGCCAGTAACCAATGGCGGAAACGTTCAGCTGTTGGTAAACCGGCATTTGGTTGCCGCGCACGTGAAAGAAATTCAGCTCGTGCGGGGAAATCCATACACTTCCTTCGGCCATTACGTTCAAATTCACCAAAAAAACAGGGGAATAACTGTTCACCGGCGTTCGGAAACCCGAAGCAAAAACGCCGTAAACTTTGAAACGAACGCCCATTGTCCGCGAACCTTCGGGAAGCAAACCAAGATTTTGAAAAGCAATGGTAATGGAAACGTTCAAATCATCGGCATCGAGCACATAAGGCGCAGCTTCGGACATATCGCCCGTGATGGCGAGAAAATCCAAATCGTCCATGCCGTTGGGAGTTGCGGCAAAAGGCAACAGCTCCACCTCGAAGCCATCGTACTGCGGATGGCTCTGGAAATAATCCTGTATGGAAATATCGACCGCAATCGCGGACGGCGCAACGCCCCCGATCACATAATTTTTTTCAACAGGGGAAGCCGGGGAAAAGCCCCACGACTGAAAAGAAGGATCGAAAGTGGGCGGAAGGCTGAATTCCTGTGTTTCGGCAAGTACAATATCGAAAGGCATATTCGTTTTTTTTTAATGTTGTTCTTCTACTTGGAAATCTTGGCAATGCACCCCATCAATAGTGGTAAAATCCAACGCCACATCGGAAAGCCACAATTCGAAATGTGCGATAGGGGAAACGATTTGCATCTGTTTTGCATAAAAAACAGCCTTTCCATCTGGAAAAATATTGTTCAGGTTTTTTTGGTAGAAACGGAAAACTTCCACGTTGGAAGTAATGAACTGGATATTTTTCACCTCCTTTTTTGCAATGCTGCCCTGCATAATTTTGGCCGCATCGCCGGTAAGCAACACATCTTCGATTTTAATACCGGGGAAAGCCGAAAGCTGGTCCACAAACTGGTTGCAAAGCACGTTCGCGCGGCCATCTTTGAAAACCTTTGCCGTGGTGAAAGCCGTGAACGGCTGAAAAGAACGTTCCATTATATTTTATTTTTATTGCGCAATTTTTCATAGCGCGTTATGTCCTCTTTTATTTTTTTGGCGTTTTCGAGATCGCGGGCCATAAAGGCCGTGACGCCGTTTTCCTGCAATTTTTCCATTACTTCCATGTTTCGCTGCATCACCGCCGTATTGTTAGCCAAAACCTGCACCCAATCTTCGTTTGCAGCGGGCGCGGTAGTAGTCTGGTTGTTTGGGTACAATCCATTTTCAAAACCTTTCACCCGGGCAATTTCGCGGTGCAGCGAGGCGCGGAAATCGGGGGCAAAACCTTTGTAGGTACCGCCGTCAATGATCATTTCCGGGGCTTCCCTGCCTTTTTCACCGGCCAAGAACAAGGTTGGCGCATCGACCATTCCCGTGCGGCTTTCGCCGCCCCAACGCGCGTTGAAATTTTTGCCGTCCTGTTCGCGCACGACCGGGTACAAGCCTTGTTCGTAGCCTTTGACGGGTTTGTTGGCCGAAATGGTGGCTATTTGCACACCGCCCATGGCAGAAACAAGGGCCGCCAAAATAAAACTATAAGGAGGTGGTGCGGTGGCCAAGGCTTGGGTAACGCCAAGGGCCGTGTTCCCGATCGCTTGCACCAAACTCATTTCCCAGGCGCGTTTGGCCTGTTTGTACTGCATTTCCTTTTCACGCCTCTCCTGTTCGGCTTCCATTGCCTTGACCGCATTGTCATGCTGGCGTTTGGAAATAAGGCCGTTATCGTACAAATTATCTTGCGCGCGGATTTTTTGGGCGACCCGGGCTTTGTATTCACGCAACTCCCGGTTTTCTTTTGCGCTAACAAATTGATTGTACATCGACCAAGCGTTCAAAATTGCTTGAATGCCCGCTTGTGCCAATTTCAGTTTTCCTTCGGTGGTGTCCAAATTCTCAAAAAGGACCTGCCATTCATCTGCAGTGAAACCGAGAATGTCCAATTTGCCCGCCATTCCCAAATCGACCGGTTTCTTTCCTTCTTCCCCTCCGCCGTTTTTCAGTTTGGCTTTTTCGGCGTTCAGTTCGGCAAGCGCCAATTTGACCTTTTCCAGTTGGGCTTGAAGCTGAGCCGTTTCTTCATCGGTCAACAAATCGAGGTCGAAGCCTTCAAAATAACCGGAGTTGATCGCATCCGCCAACAAGGCTTTCAGCTTTTCCAAATGCAAGGCTTCCTTTTCCAGATCGGCGGCCGCGAAATCGTCCTTTAAGGCCTGCTTTTCTTTTTCGGTTCCTTTGAAACTTGCCAAAATATCAGCTTGGTTCGTTTCCCGCCGTGTTTTTTCGCGCTCATAACCTTCGTTCAACGTTTTGAGGTCATCGGCGATCCCGTCCATTATCAATTTTCCTTTTTCGTAATGGAAGGAAATTTGTTGTTGGTGGATTTGTTTGTTCAGTTCGGCATTGGCGGCCAACATTTGTTTTCGGATTTCTTCCGAGCCCGCAGCTTCAATTTCAGCCTCGGTGTGTTTTTGCGCTTCCAAATCCTCTATTTTCCAACGGTTTTGTGCTTCGGCGAGCTCCATTTCGCGCACAAAGGAATCTTGAATGAAGGAAATGCGGTTCATTTCGGATTGGCGGCGGAGCTTGCGGAGGGCATCTTCGTAATCTTTTTGTTTTTGAAGGGCGTCGGCGTTGGGGTCGCCATCGCCCGTGGGAACTTTGAAGGTGGAAACAAACTCATCTTCCGTTACGGCCGTATCGGGATTCATTTTGATATAATTTTTGTAGGCCTCTTTGGCAGCTTCCAGTTCTGCTTCCGCTTTGTCCACAACCGTTTTTTTTGCGTCCAACGCGGCATCCGAAAAGACTTTAAAACCTTCGTTCCCTTGGAAAACAGTGGCGAACTTTGTTTTTATCAACGCCCATTTGTGTTCGAACCAGTTCAAGTGCTTCACCGCACTGGAATTTTTGGCTTCCATCAATTCCCTGCTTTTCAATGCAATCTGATCGGCAAGGAATTGCGCCTCGGCTTGTTTCTGCAAGGATTCAGTATATAGATCGATGGCCGTTTTGCCGTCTTTCAGGGCTTCGGTACTTAAATCGAGATTTTTATTATAATCCGGTACAATTTGATTAATCGCCATCATGGCTTTTTTGCGGGCTTCTTCGCTTGCCGTTTCATCTTCCACCACTTCCTGCAAGGCTTTCAATTTTGCCACATGCCCTGCGTTTTTTTCTTGGGCATCGTTGACCGCATCGGCCAACATCGACTGAACGGTCGCCGCTTTTTTGGTTTCGGAACTAAAGATAGCCATGGCCGTTACCACCGCTCCAATTACGCCAATGAGCAGGCCTATGGGGTTTGCTTTCACCACAATATTGAACACTTTCATCGCCGCAGCAGCCCTTGTTAAATTGCCGGTCAACAACGCCACGGCAGCCTTGTACAGCAACGTAGCACCTGCCGCCACCTTGGAAGCCAAGGCCGAAGCTTTTTGAACGAGCGTGTAAAGCGCGGTGGCCTTTGTGTTGTTGTTCGTCCACAGAAAACTAAGCTGCATGGCGGCTTTGTAAGAGAACAAGGCCGTAACCGCCACCAACAACACTTTTAACAAAAAAACCAATGCTTCCCGGAAACGGGTAACGCTGCCGTCCGCATCATCGGTCGCACCGATGAATTTGGCCACCCAAGTAACCGATTTGGTCAAAAAATTGACAAAACTTTCCGAAGAAAACCAACCCGCAAAGCGTTTCTTCACTTTTTCGATAGTGGCCGCCAAGTTGTTGTTCTTGATGTTGTACTCGTTGGTAAGGGAAGTGGCCAAGGCCATGGACGTGTTGGAAAGCGCGATGGACTTACGGAAACGCTCGGAATTGTCGGAAAGCGCGCCAAGCATTTTGGTAGAAACATCGGCGGAAATGCCCAAGTATTTCAAGGTGTCGGCCGTGTCGGTGGCGTTCATTCCCTTCATTCCTTTTGCAAACCGGATCATAAACTCCAATGGATCGGTGTTTATGAGGTCTCGCACCTCTTTGGTGGTCATCCCCATAACGGTTGCAAACTTTTCGGTGTTTTCTGCCGCCCCAGTGACCAAAATGTTATATCCCCGTCCGGCACGTTCGGCAAGGATGCCACTTTCTTCAAAGGCGGCACCTAATGCCAATGCTTCGGCAATGGATGGGCGCAACGAGGCGGGCAAAGCCCCTACCCGGGTGGCAAATTCGGCAATGTTTGGTTCGGTTGCCACGCCTGCTGCGCCCAGATCGTTGATGGCGGAACCAATGGCCATATACGCCTCTTCCACGCCCATATCGCGGGTTTCTTGGAAAAGGCCTTTCAATTTCCCCAATTTGGAAGCCACTTCCTCAACCCCGTTGGGGAAGGAATCGGAAAGCGCGACGGTGGCCATGTTCATGACTTCAACAAATTCGGCGATCTCGTTTTTGGCGATGCCGATGCGGCCGCCCTCTTCGGCAATTTTAAGTAAATCGATGCGCGATGTTCGGCTTTTAAGTAAACCAAAGGATTTGGTAAGGCCGTCCACTTCCTCTTTGGTCATTTGGGTGGTTTTCATGACATCGGCCATGGCATCGGACAACTTTCCGTTGTAATCGATCATTTTTTGGATGGAAAGCACCACGCCCGTAAAAAAAGCGATGACCACCGCGCCCAACGCAGTAAAACGGTTAAATTTGTCGGCCAAACGCTCTAAGGAAGAACCCGCGGCGCGCGATTGCATCTTTAGCTTGGTAAGTTGCGCGTTGGTTTGCCGAAGCTCGGCTTGGAGCCGGTTGTGTTCCGCAGAGCCGGGAATCATGTGGCTGAGCTGTGCGTTCAATTGTTTTGCCCGTTGCGATAGTTGGGACATGGAAAGGCCGGTGACGCCAATTTCGCGCTGGAGCTCGTCCATACGGACTTTGTTTTCCTTTATTTCTTTGTTGTTTTTTCGGATCGTGGCGTTCAGCTTCTTCCATTCGGGCGTGCCGGACTTGTTTTGCGCTTCGAGCAGTTTTTTTGCAGCGCGCAGGTCTTTATTGGCCGTTTTTAGGTTTCGCACCCGTTTTTCAACCTCATAAAGCTCTTTTTGCGCCGGATCGCCGTTCACCACAATTGTGAAGCGCATTTTTTCGTCGCGGATGGTTTTGGCCATTTTGGGAAGTGTTTTCACCAAAGGTGGCGGAAACGGGGCGCAAAAGTTGTGACATGAAAAAAGCCCGACAAAGCAACACTTTGACGGGCTGTTTTCGGGGAAAAATCAATTTTCCGCCCGCACGAACAGATCGGGCGAATAATGCGCGGTCAGGTAGTCATCGTCATCGACGAGGACGCATTTTATGCCGTCGAGCTCCCAAAGGGCGCCCGCATCGACTTCCACGCCCTGGTCGGAGCGGATATCGGCTTTGTTCCGGTAAAAAAGTGTTTTTTTCATTTTTCGGGGTTTTTTGGTTCGTTTTCATCGTCTTGGAAGGCGTGGTACTTCAACATACATTCCTCGAAATAGCCGTTGAAATCGGTGTGGTTTTCGGGAAAAGATTCGTCGATGGTGTGCAAATAGGCCAACAACAGGAAAAAATGGTTCGCCACGAGCGGCATTTCGCCCGGGGGGTAATTTTCAACTTGTTGGAGATAGCCCCAAAACATCCTGGAAAGGGATTTTGAGAGGTCGGAAATAGGCACATGGCTCTGGAGGCATTCCGCGGCGCCGATGTAAAGCCGCTCGGTTGGCCCCACTTGGGGCAAGGTTTTGTCTTTTGACATGATAAAAGAATTTTAATTAAGCCCAGGAGTGGTGCACGACAATTACAAGAATTGAAGTAGACCGGACTTCCACCGGTACTCCCCTGGACCATAATTAAAAAACTTCGTTCGTAACATACTTGTCATTATCGTGCAATGCAAATGTAGCAACAAATTTTTTATTGCACAAATGCAGCCCAATTTACGGACAAGGCACAAAAAAACCGATGGTAGGTTTCTGCCATCGGGGTTTGGGGTTAAGAGAAATGAAATCACCAATCGTCGTTAACCGTGTCCGGATTGGTCTTTAATTCACTGATGATTTGTTGGAACAAATCATTCAAAACTTTTTCAATTTGAGGTTTCAGCATTCTTGTTTCTTTTCTCTTTCTTAACTCCCCATCTTTGTTGAAAATTGAAAAAACAAAAGAACTTCCTTTTAAAACAGCATCAGGGCCATCAATGTAAGGACTTGGCAATTCTATGTTTAGAACATCAATGCGCAGCTTGTTGTCCTTGAACCTGTATTCAACATCAAATTCGAGATTGTAAAAATGTTTGGCAAAACCTTTTGAATAAACGGCTTTCGAAAGAATTAAATGATAGGTCAAATATTCGTTTTTTATTTTGCTGTAATTCGAATATTCCGAATTCCGGATATTATATTCCGCCCATTTTTCAACTTTTGCAAAGATTTCAGCGGCGGTCATTTTTGGGAATTCTTCTACCAAATAACCATTTACACCATAAGCTGTGATTTCAAATTTATCCACTTCTTGCGAAAACGCGGTTGTGGCCAAAAAAAGGCAAATTATTGGAAAAATAAAGTTTTTCATGATATTAAGGTTTTAGGGTTATTAAACGAATTTCGATTTGAAACCGGGTATAAGTTCGATCAATTTTTTCTCATCGATGACCGTAGTTCCGTTTTTGGCCGCTTTGGCCATTTTGGACGGCCCCGCACCTTCGCCACAAATGAGAAAATCCAGTTTTGAGCTTACCGAAGTATTCACGTTCGCGCCAATGGTCCAAAAAT
>DASSWN010000125.1:0-4137 GCA_035704905.1 Flavobacteriaceae bacterium | reverse complement strand
CGCGAAGATCTTACAAGAGTAGGTTTTTCCGAATTATATACAGCAAATGATGTTGAAGCAGCTTTAAAGAATGAAGGAACTACTTTGGTAGTTGTAAATTCTGTTTGTGGCTGTGCTGCAGCAAATGCAAGACCTGGCGCCGCCATGTCGCTTGCAAATGACAAAAAACCGGACCATTTGGTAACGGTTTTTGCCGGCGTTGATCGCGAAGCCGTGGATGCCGCTCGCGCAAATATGGTTCCTTTTCCGCCAAGCTCACCTTCAATGGCATTGTTCAAAAATGGCGAATTGGTCCATATGTTGGAACGCCACCATATTGAAGGGCGTCCCGCACAAATGATTGCTGAAAATTTGAAAGGAGCTTATAACGAATACTGCTAATTTTTTTAAATTGTAGCGTTATGAAAATGACGAAACCATTTACAATAATTATAGGAATTTTGGCGCTTGGCGCATTAATTTTCAATATTTACCAAAATCCGAAAGTTTCATATTTATTCGGAAAGGAGATAAACGATTGGATTTACAGAGCCTTTTGGTTATTAATTGTCGGTCTTTGTGTTTATAATTACATTTATATTGATAAAAATACCTTGAAAAACAAATCAAAATCCAAACGTTGATTTTAGAAAGTAATTTAAATAAGCAAATAAGAAAACCGTCTTTTTTTGGACGGTTTTCTTACTTTTGAAAAGTAATGAACGCACTCTCAAAAATTATAAGTTATCCGTTCACGGTCTTGTTCTACCTACTTTTCGGTATTACGATCGTCATTTTTCATCCCATACAATGGATTTGTTTTAACTGGTTTGGGTATAGTGCACATAAAAAAAGTGTTGACTATCTAAATTGGACATTGTTGCGATGTTTAAATGTGTTGGGTACCACTTTTCATATTCAAATCAACACGAGCATCCCGAACAATGTTCCTATTATTATTGTTTCCAACCACCAAAGTATGTGGGAAATTGCAACCATAACTTGGTATCTGCGGAAGTATCACCCAAAATTTATTTCGAAAGTGGAATTGGGGAAAGGAATCCCTTCCATCTCCTACAACCTTAAATACGGCGGTTCCATTTTGATTGACAGGAATAACCCACGGCAAGCAATTGTGGAATTGGTGAAATTTTCAAAATACCTGCAGAAATTTAAACGAAGCGGCGTTATTTTTCCCGAAGGAACGCGCAGTAAAACTGGAACGCCGAAACCCTTCCGAAGAACCGGTCTGCAAACGCTCTTCAAAAAAATTCCGGACGGATATGTGGTTCCCGTTACAATAAACAATTCCTGGAAATTGCAGCGTTGGGGAATGTTCCCGATGCAAGTGGGCGTCCGTTTGGAAATGACGGCGCATCCCGCTATAAAAATTGAAGGGAATGATGTGGAAATGCTGATAGACAAAGTGGAGGAAACCATCACTTCAAAAATTCACAGATAATGGCTTCATTTTCTTCCGAAGAAATAATTCAAAATACCATCAATTTTGTAAAAAATGAATTGGAAAATGCAGAAGGCGGCCACGATTGGTTTCACATTGAGCGGGTTTATAAAAATGCACAGCTCATTTCTGAAAGTGAAAACGTAGATAAAACCGTTGTCGCGCTTGGCGCGTTGTTCCACGATATTGCAGATTCAAAATTCCATAATGGTGATGAAACCGTTGGGCCGAAAAAAGCAAAAAGCTTTCTTTCTTCTGAAAATATTTCCCCCGAAATAATTGAACACGTTGTGAAAATTATTGAAAATATTTCCTTTAAAGGCGGAAACAAAACACAAGAATTTCATTCGAAAGAATTGGATGTTGTTCAAGATGCGGATAGGCTTGATGCGTTGGGAGCAATAGGAATTGCACGCACTTTCAATTATGGCGGTTTTAAAAATCGAAAATTGTACGATCCACAAATTCAACCAAATTTGAATATGACACCTTCGGAATACAAAACTTCCGAAGCGCCGACAATCAATCATTTTTACGAAAAATTATTTCTTTTAAAGGATAGAATGAATACTGAAACCGCCCGAAAAATTGCTGAAGAGAGGCACCTATTTATGGAAACATTTCTGCAACAATTTTATGCGGAATGGAATGGAGAGAAATAAAACTCCGTGTTCTCTGTGGCTTTGTGGTGAAAAATTAAACCACGGAGCCACAGAGAACACGGAGAAAATTCAAAATAATTTTAGCTGCGGATTTTTAAGTTGAAGAAAATGCGAAGTGTCCAAAACTTCAATTTTGGCATCCTTTAAATACTTTTTTTTGGCGATTGCCATCGTATTTTTCACTTGCTCAGCAATAATTCCTTCGCCTTTCATTCGCCTTCCCCAATTGCTGTCGTTGAGGTTTCCGCCGTGGCATTCGGCAATTTGGTTTAAAATGCGTTCCGCTTTGTCCGGAATTGTTTTGTGCGCCCAATCTTTGAAAATTTCAGCAATTTGGCCGTTTAGACGAACAATGGTATAACCCACATCGTTAGCGCCAAGTGCTGCGACTGTCTTTACCAACGGAAGTATTTCGTGGCTGTTCAAGGAAGGAATAATTGGCGCCATCATAACGCGAACGGGAATGCCATTTGCCGCAAGTGTCTCCACAGTTTTTAATCTTTGCTTTATACTTGCCGTTCGCGGTTCCAGCAATCGCCGCGTATCTTCGGAAAGGGAAGTGATGGAAATATTTGTTGAAATAATATTCAGTTTCGCCATTTCCTTCAAAATGTCGAGATCGCGAAGTATCAGCGAATTTTTAGTAATAATTCCAGTTGGATGTTTCCATTTCAGCATTACTTCGAGACATTTTCGGGTAATTTCAAGCTTGCGTTCCAACGGCTGATAGCAATCTGTATTTCCCGAAAAAACAATGGTGTTTCCCTGCCAATTCTTTGAAGTTATTTTTTCTTCCAAAAGTTGCGGCGCATTTTTTTTGAAAAGGATATTCCGTTCAAAATCCAAACCCGCGCCGTAACCCCAATATTCGTGGCTGTTTCGGGCGTAGCAATATACGCAGCCGTGCTCGCAACCTTGGTATGGATTTGCGGAAAAACCCATCCCCACATCTGGGCTATCCACTTTATTTACAAATGTTTTTGGAAAAACTTCAATGTGGCTTGTTTTGTTTTTGTCGGCCTCTTCGCCTTCAACATCACAGAAATTTAAATATTCATCCAGCACTTCCTGACTGTTTTCGAAGAAACGATTGGGTACATTTTTTTGGGCTCCACGCCCTTTTAGGAAATCAGCAGACATAAAAAACTTTGAAGATTGAGTTTCTTCAAAGTTAATTATTATTTGGAATAAATCCTTTTTTATTTGGAAATAATCCTATTTATTTAGTGCCTTTTCAAATTTCTCCCTTCCGCCCACAACTGGAATTTCAATAGTTGTTTCATCAAGATCAACCGCTAATATAGTTCCCGGTTCTGGCAAAAGCGTGAATTCACTATCGCTCGAGAAAATCATTAACCCAATTTGTTGTCCCGCCGGAATTACTTGATCGTCTGGCTGCAAAGTAAAACTCATTTCATAAAACTTACCCGGTTTTAAAGGTTCACTTTCGGAAATGGATTTATAATTCTGTGGATCTGCCCAACCTCGCGTAATAATATTATCTGTAATTTTTGCATTTTTATCAGTATTCCAAGGCAGGGAAACCATATAAACGGAAAGGTTTGCTGCGGGTTTGCTGCTGGCCAATTTAATGTTCAATTTTGAAAGCCCTGAAAGATGTAATTCTTCTTTTAAAATAGGTGTTACAAATAATAATCTGTTAATGGAAGTTGAAAGTTTCACCAAAGAATCGGCAGGAAAATGATAATCATCTCTCAACATAGCTTGTAATTGTACTGTACTCTTTTTTTCAGTAGCTAAAATTCCTTCATTTGGCGATGTAGAATTTAAGTGAAGCGTAACGTATTTTGCATTCGGATTTGGATAATCTGCGTAGGGAGTTGGATTATCATTTTTATCATTTTCTCGAACAATCCACGCTTTTGGGCCTTTTTCAATATCATTCTCAATTCCAAAAAGATATTTTGTAAACCACTTATTCATCATTGAAAACGGGGGCTCACCGCCGTGACCGGCTTGGTGATAATAGATTTTTACGGGCAGTCCCATTTCTTCGGCCGCTTTGTAAATTCT
>DASSWN010000200.1:0-26961 GCA_035704905.1 Flavobacteriaceae bacterium | reverse complement strand
TAGCCTCTCCAGTCAGGTTCGCCAAGATAAAAATTTTAAATTTGCAAAGTCAAGACCGATCTCTTTCCCCACTACATTTAATACCCGCAATCGTGCCTTTTCGAAGAAGAAACAGAATATCTTTTAGGCATCCGGTTTTTTATTTTGAAAGAATGGTTGACCGAATAAATTTTTGCGAAAATCTTTTTTACTTCAAGCGGAATGAACAAAAAAATAAAGAAAGAATTACTGCAATGGATCGCGATCTTGGGGGTCTTTTTATTCCTTTTCATAACCGGCCTTCACACCGAGGTATTTGGATTTTTACAACGCGGAATCATTGCCACCGGAATAATGAACCCTACTATTGAAAAGAATATTTTGAAAGAATATCCACCGGCAGATTTGAGTATGGAACTTTTGAATTATGAAGGAAAAAAAGAGTTTGGCACAATATGAAGGAAAAGTGATTTTTATAAATATTTGGGCCACGTGGTGCGCACCTTGCATTGCAGAAATGCCCGGCATCAATGATCTTTATAATGACCTGAAAAACGAAAACATACAATTTGTGCTGTTTTCGGTAGATGACGAATTTGAAAATGCCTTGGCCTTCATCAAACGGAAAGAATACAGTTTCCCAATATATCATTCTGGCGGAAATATCCCACCATTGTATCAAACAGGTACAATTCCCACTACCTTTATAATTGATACAAAAGGAAATTTAGTTTTGGAGCATCAAGGAATGGCGAATTATAATTCCGACGAATTCAAAAATTTTCTTCGTACACTAATGGGAACATAAATCGAGACTGAAAATTGAAACACTAAAAATTATTGACTTAGGCACTTTATTATTAACCTAAACGTCAGTGTATATGCATAATGTATTTTAAATTTAATACTTATCCCATCCCCGGCCCTTCCCGAAGGGAAGGGAGTATACTTGGTTCCCCCTCCTCGGGAGGGGGTTAGGGGGAGGATGACTAATACGTAAATGCCTAAGTCAAAAAAATTATTCATGGCCATTACTTTCAGAAAAATCTTTTATCTGTTACTGGTATTGAGCACACTTCTGCCAATGGTCGATGCGCCACTGGCACTAATTATGGGAATTGCTTTTTCCCTGCTTTTCGGGAATCCTTTTCCGGAAAGCTCCTCCAAAATATCAAAGTATTTGCTTCAATTTTCAATTATTGGACTGGGTTTTGGACTCAATGCCGTGGACGCATTTAAAGTGAGCAAAGACGGCTTTTTTATCACGTTTGCCACCATTTCGCTTGTATTCGGCATGGGGTTTCTTTTCAATAGATATTTTAAAATTGATAAAATAACCGCGCTTTTAATTTCCACTGGAACAGCTATTTGTGGCGGAAGCGCCATTGCATCGGTTTCTCCTATCGTGAAGGCAAAATCTGAGCAAATCAGCATTGCCATCGGTGTGGTTTTTATCCTCAATGCAATTGCTTTGCTTCTTTTTCCACTTATTGGACATTGGTTGGGAATGTCGCAGTATCAGTTCGGATTATGGTCGGCGATTGCAATTCACGACACTAGTTCGGTAGTCGGGGCGGGTCAGGCATTCGGAGAGGAAGCGCTGAAAATAGCAACAACCGTTAAACTGAGCCGCGCACTTTGGATTATTCCCGTTACCCTAATTATTTCATTTTTCAGCAATAAATCCACCAATGCTTCAAAAGTGAAAATTCCACTGTTTATAGTGGCATTTATTCTCGCGATCATCATTGCCAGTATTTTTCCACAAGGAAAGCCTGTTTATGAAATTGTATCCAACTTCGCCAAACAATTGTTGGTTACAACCTTGTTTTTGATAGGCTCGGCAATTTCACTGGCGCAAATAAAAACGGTGGGGGCAAAATCCATTTTGTTTGCGATGACTTTATGGATACTGGTTTCAGTGTTTTCACTAATTATAATAATGAATAATTTTTAAATGCTTTCAGTGGGAAATCAATTTATAATTGATTCCGCTGTACTTTATTTGAATTACGCAGGTATGCTTACATTTGTTCCGGCGAATCAAAACAAAAATTTCATCACTTAAAAATAAAAGATATGAATGTGAAACAATTCAAAGACGGACCGCTGGCGCATTTCTCCTATGCAATTGTGAGCAATGGCGAAATGGCCGTTATCGATCCAAGCAGAAATCCGTTGCCCTATTACCAATATGCTGAAGAAAACAATGCCAAAATTATAGCTGTTTTTGAAACGCACCCCCATGCCGATTTTGTGAGTGGACATTTACAAATAAGCAAAGAAACAGGCGCAACAATTTATGTTTCCGAGAAAATAGGTGCCGAATATCCACATACGGCTTTTGATGAAGGACAAGAAATGAAAATTGGGGAAATAATGATTCAACCTATCCATACTCCCGGACATTCTCCCGATAGCATGACTTTCGTGGCCCGGGAAAACAATGAAACCATTTTATTTACCGGTGACACCTTGTTCATTGGAAACGTGGGACGACCGGATTTGCGTGAAAAAGCCGGTAATATGAAAGCTTTGCGCACCGAATTGGCAAAAGCCATGTACCAAACCATGCAGACGAAATTCAATGAATTTTCAGATGAAACACTGGTATATCCGGCTCATGGAGCAGGTTCTTTATGCGGAAAAAACATGAGCAAAGCCAATTCCAGTACCATCGGAAACGAACGAATGGGAAATTGGGCCTTCCAAAAGCAAACGGAAGCGGAATTTGTGGAAGAAATATTAAAAGATCAGCCGTTCGTTCCGGCTTATTTCGGATTTGATGTGGACATGAATCGTAAAGGCGCCGAGAATATGCAAGAATCGATTTATTCCGTTCCCATGAAAATTTCCTCGGCTGCAATAGAAGATGGGATAACAATAGTTGATGTGCGAAACGGCGATGCTTTCAAAAAATCACATTTGCCCAACAGTATCAATATTATGGCACGAAGCGAATCTGACAAATACGAAACATGGCTTGGGGCGATTATTCGACCAGAGGAGCCATTTTATTTGGTTGTGGAGTCTGTGAACGAAAGGGAACAAATTCTTGAAAGAACAGCCAAAATCGGTTATGAAAAGCAGGTGAAAGGAATTTTGACTTTGCCGGCTGAGACTGGTGAAAGCTCCGATCAACTTGATCTTGAAAAATTCAAGAAAAATAAAGACAATTATACCATTCTCGATATTCGAAATAACAGTGAGCTTGCCGAAGGAAAAATATTTGAAAATGCTATTGCCATTCCGTTGAACGAATTGCGTGGTCGCGTGAATGAAATCCCGTCGGAAAAACCGGTGGTGATACATTGCGCCGGTGGGTATCGCTCAACTGCTGGAAGCAGTATTTTGGAGAACACATTCAAAAATCAACGCGTTTACGACCTCGGCGAAGCCATTAAGGATTTTAAATAAGGCCTGCTATTTTGCTTTTTTTTGAAACCAAAGAGAACCAGTTATGGAATGGATTTTAGAGCCGTGGCCGTGGTATTTTTCGGGACCGCTTATCGCGGGAATTATGTTTTTGCTTCTATTTTCAGGCAAAGAATTTGGGGTTTCCACCAATCTCCGAACAATATGCACTATGTGTGGGGCGGACAAAAAAGCCGGTTTTTTTAAGTTCGATTGGCGCGCCCAACGATGGAATTTGCTCGTACTTGCCGGTGCGATGATTGGTGGTTTTCTTGGAATTAGTTTTTTGAGCAATTCCACGGAAGTTGACATAAATCCTGCAACGGTTTCCATTCTTAAAGGGTATGGTTTTGAAAGTGCGGGCGAAACTTATCTTCCCATCGAACTTTTTGGTGCGGAAGCTTTTCAAAATCCGAAAGTTCTGGCAATTTTGCTCATCGGTGGATTATTGATAGGATTTGGATCACGTTATGCGGGCGGTTGTACTTCGGGCCACGCCATCTCCGGACTTAGCAATTTACAGCTTCCTTCCTTATTTGCTGTAATCGGCTTTTTTATCGGCGGATTGGCAATGGTGCATTTTTTATTTCCATTTATTTTTTAAAATATGAAAAAGCACCTCTTGTATCTAATGATCGGTATTGCATTTGGAATCATTTTATTCAAAAGCGAAGCCGCGTCATGGTTCCGGATTTTTGAAATGTTCCAATTTCAATCATTTCATATGTACGGTATTATTGGTTCGGCACTTATTTTGGGGATTTTAGGCATTCAGCTTATAAAAAGGAAAAGACTGAAATCCTTTTCGGGGGAAGCCATTGTATTTGCCCCAAAAAAGAAAAGTTTCACAAGGTATTTGATTGGAGGACTAATTTTCGGACTGGGCTGGGCACTGGTTGGAGCTTGTCCCGGTCCTATTTTTGTACTAATTGGGGCGGGTTTTTTTCCGGTAATAATCGTGCTAATCGGCGCTTTGCTTGGCACATTCCTCTATGGACTCTTTCGCAAAAAATTGCCGCATTGAAACTTTTATTTGCTCGCGAATAATTTCACATCTTTTTCTCCAATTTCTTGGCTTCCAAGGATAATTAAACGCTCAACCACGTTTCGCAATTCGCGAATATTTCCTGTCCAATCATATTCCGAAAGCAATTTCATGGCAGATTTGGAAAAAGTTTTTGGATTGGTTCCCTGTTCCTCGGCAATCTTTTTTGAAAAATATTCCACCAACTGTGGAATGTCTTCACGGCGTTCGTTCAATGGCGGCACTTTGATAAGAATAACCGCAAGCCGATGATATAAATCCTCGCGAAAATTTTTGGCATCTATTTCCGCTTTCAAATTTTTATTGGTGGCAGCAATCACTCGCACATCGACCTTTATATCTTTATCGCTGCCCACGCGCGAGATTTTCTTTTCCTGCAGTGCTCGTAAAACTTTTGCCTGGGCCGAAAAACTCATGTCGCCAACTTCATCTAAAAAAATTGTTCCACCATTGGCCGCTTCAAATTTTCCTGCCCGGTCTTTGTTTGCCGATGTAAATGCACCTTTAACGTGCCCAAAAAGTTCGCTTTCAATCAATTCAGATGGTATTGCGGCACAATTCACTTCGATCATAGGTCCTGTAGAGCGTTCACTTTTTTCATGTATCCAATGTGCGACCAATTCCTTTCCGGTTCCATTTTCGCCGGTAATCAAAACACGGGCATCGGTCGGCGCTACCTTTTCGATCATTTCTTTTATTTCGCCCAAAGCTTTGGAATCGCCTATCATTTGATGATCTTTTTCCACTTTCTTTTTGAGCATGGTATTTTCGACCACCAATTCTTTTCGATCCAACGCAATTCGAACTGTATTCAACAAACGGTTTAAATCGGGTGGTTTGGAAATATAATCGAAAGCGCCCAAACGCATAGCATTCACGGCGGTTTCCAGATCACCATGTCCGGAAATCATTACTATAGGAATTTCCGGTTTTATTTTTTTAATATTTTGAAGCACCTCCACTCCATCCATTTTTGGCATTTTTATGTCGCAAAGCACCAAATCAAAATCGTCATCTTTGATTTTTTCCGTCCCTGCCAATCCATCTTCGGCCTCTTCGATCTGATAGGCTTCATTTTCTTCGGAAAGTATTTTTACCAAAACGCGCCGTATGGCCGCTTCATCTTCAATAATTAAAATTTTCGACATTTCTATAATTTAAATTCAATTCCAATGCGTCCATAAAACGAATTTTTATCGTTGATGGTATAAATATCGTCTTTGTCATCATCTCGAAACCGAATATCGTTATAAACGGTAAAACCCGCATAACCGTACACCAACAAATGATCGGTAAAATAATGTTCGTAACCAAAGCCGCCCAACACAACTGTCATGCTCAAATCGCTCGCTTTATGTTCATTTCCATTGGTTTCAATTATAAATGGTTCCTGAATATTGGCATAAAAACCATCGAGTTGTGCGAAAGCCACAAGTGCGTTTTTTTCATCAAAATAATGCGTCAATTTCGTAATCGGGATGCCAAGGGTATATTCCCATTTTTCATTGATGGTTTGAAAATAATTGACGATGGGCAAAGGAAAAGGGAAACCGGTTTGGGTGGAATAACGTATCCCGAAAACAATTCGCCAGGGAAGATCGACTTCTTCTTCGTTTCTATCTTTTATGAAATAAACCCCGCCTGTATAAATCATATCGTCGGAAAGAATCTTAGAACTCGAAAAATTCGATGCCAACATGATTCCTCCACGTGCTGCAAAACGCCAATCATTTTTCAGTCCGAACGTATAAGTAAGCTGAAAAGTATAGGATTGAAAACGATTTAAATCTTCTACCCGAAAAAGAGCTTTATCTTCATATTGAAGTTCCACATTACGGTATTCCACACCTGGAATCAAATACATTCTTTCGGCCAATTTGAAGGGATAATTCACACGGAAACGTAACCTTCGAAATGAATTGTCGGAATCTTCCTGCGGAAAATAAATATATTCCAATTTGGTGGAAATATCGGATTCCTGCGCCGCCAAGCCAAAGATTCCGAAGAAAAAAAACAAGAAAATTAATTTTAATGGATTTATTCCCATAGTTTTGAAAGGATTTTACTTCCGAAAAATAGGAATAATTTACGGGCCAGCTTTATGGATTTTATTTAATTTAACACAAAACCCGACCTAAAATTCTAATAGCGCAACCATTTGTACAATTCTTTATAGGTTGGTTTCTTGCCGTACATTAAAACGCCGACACGATAAATTTTCGCAGACAGCCAAACGGTTCCCATTATGCTTAGCACCAAAATAGCAATTGAAAGTGCCAGTTCCCACCACGGCACCCCGAAAGGAACACGCATGAGCATAACCACGGGGGAAGTCAATGGTATCATGGAAAAAATAGTGGAAACAGTTCCATGCGGATTCTCGATAACGGCAAAAAATCCAACATAAATGCCCAACATCAAGGGCAAAATCACCGGCAACATGAATTGCTGTGTATCGGTTTCATTGTCCACTGCGGCACCAATAGCAGCGTATATGCTGCTGTAAAGAAAATAACCTCCCAAGAAATAAATGATGAAATATATGACAAGTTGAAGCATGGGAATTTGCATAATTTCGGAAACCAATTGCTGCAATTCCCCTTCTGAAACCGTTTGCATGGCTTGTGGCTGCGTACCTTGCATTTCACTCATATCCATTCCGAGGAAGAAAGAAAGTAAAAACATGAGAATTCCGCCCAAAACCACCCAAATTATAAATTGGGTAATTCCGGCCAAGCTGGTTCCAATAATTTTGCCCAACATTAATTGAATGGGTTTTACCGAAGAAATGATGATTTCAACAATACGGTTCGTTTTCTCTTCAATGACGCTGCGCATTACCATATTGCCATAAATAATGATAAACATCATCAGCAGATAACCCATTGCCCCACCGAAAAACATTTTGATGTACAAGGAAATTTTTGAGGTTTGTTCACCTGAAAAATTTTCGATTTTTATGGACACCTGGGTTTTTGCATCGGCAAGTTTTTCCAGATTCACCCCGCTTGCTTCCAATCGTTCATTGGTGATTTTATTGGAAATAATTGCTTCTAATTGATCCAACAAAGAATTATCAGGGGAATTATCGGTGTAAAGCACAATGGAACTACTATTATTATTAATTTCAACGGAAGAAGGTGGAATCGAAAGCAGACCGTCATATTCATCGGCTATTACAGAATCTTTGGCCGTTTCCAAAGAATAGGTGGAAAAATCGACAAATTTTGTGTTTTCATCGGAGTGCAGAATTCCAGTTACATTTTGTCCCGGATCATGCACCGCGATAATTTGCTGCCTTTCTTCATTCAACATGCTCAAATAGGCGATCAATGCAATCATTCCCACCATAATCAACGGGCTCAAAAAAGTCATCACAATAAATGTCTTGTTTCGCACTTTTGCCGTGTATTCGCGTTTTATTATGAGTTTAAGATTGCGCATGGCTGGTCACGGATTTAATGAAAATTTCATTTACGGAAGGAATCAATTCAACAAAATGGTTTACTCTGCCAAGGCTTGTCAGAATAGACAACAATTCGTTTGGTGAACTGCCGGACGGGATTTGAATATTCAGTTTCAGATCGTCGTGAATACTTTTGAAATGTGTATCGGAAATGGTAAAAAGCGATTTCAATTTTTCGCGGACCGCCAAATCATCGCTCACTTCCAACCCAATTTGAAAAGTATTAATTTTATAATTTCGCTTGATGTCACTAACTTTTCCTTCCAAAATCTTTCTGGAATGATCGAGAAGTGCGATATATTCACATAATTCCTCCACACTTTCCATGCGATGGGTGGAAAACAAAATAGTTGCCCCTTCATCGCGAAGTTGCAGGATTTCATCTTTGATAATCGCGGCGTTCACAGGATCGAAACCACTAAAAGGTTCATCGAAAATCAACAATTTGGGCCGGTGCAAAACAGTAACCACAAACTGTACTTTTTGCGCCATTCCTTTGGAAAGTTCCTGAATTTTTTTGTTCCACCACGATTCGATATGTAGTTTTTCAAACCAATATTTCAACCGCACTTTGGCTTCCGATTTTGAAAGCCCTTTTAATTGTGCCAAATAAAGCGCTTGTTCGCCCACTTTCATGGATTTGTAAAGTCCGCGTTCTTCAGGCATATAACCGATATGCTCAATATCGTTGGGTTTCAAGGGTTTTCCATCAAGAAGAATTATCCCTTCGTCCGGCAAACTGATTTGGTTGATAATGCGAAGAAGGGTGGTTTTTCCGGCACCATTTGGCCCCAACAGTCCAAAAATACTTCCTTGGGGAATGTGAATGCTAACCTTGTCCAGTGCCGTGAAATTTCCAAATGACTTGGTGATGTTTTCCGCCACCAAAAGATTTTCCATAAACTGAAAATTTTTACGGGGCTAAAGGTATGAAAAGTGTGGTGGTTGAAAGAAGTTGAAGATTAAAATTTTAAGAAAAATAATTATATGCAAAAAAAATCTATAACAAATTCAATACCGATAAACCGCTACCATCGCGGAATTTTGAACAGGCATTTCTTCTTCGGTCAATAAAAAAACACGGCCATTTTGTTCAATTACTTTTACTGCTGCCAAGTTCGTCAATGAAATATTCCCATGATTTCCTGATTTATTCACATCCACCGAGGCCATATTCTCATTGTAATTTCCCCAAACATCTGTATTTTCTTGAAGAAACAACGTATCTACTTTTCCTTCAAAAATTGCGGGGATAATTTGGTGAATATCGTTTGATTTTCGTTCGGGCACCAATTCTTCGTACTGCGAAAATTTTTCCTTTTTATCTTTGTTGAAATAAGGCTCGAGCAAACGACATGCCTTTTCATGCAGTTCTTTGTTGTTTTTAGAATCGGAAGGATTTCCAGGCAAAACGGCTGGAAAAAGATGTTGATAGGAGTTGGCTTCTTTATAAATGGGAAATAGATAATCTTGACATGCCACAACCAATGGCGTTTTTTCATCATGCAAAATATCCTGCAAACCGGCGTCAACAGCGTTAAAATAGCGTAGAATTTCATTTTTTCGGGCTCGGTTTGCGGCGTCATCGCCTTGCATAACCGCTTTTCCATTTCCCAAACTTTGATGCAACCTCGTGCGTTCTTCATAATCAAACCCCACTCTTTCTTCCAAACGGGAAGGTGTGAGTTCGTCAATTTGAACTTCTTCAATGGAATATTTACTTGCTTTAAAAAATCGAACATTTTCAATTTGTAACGAAAGCAGATAAAATTCATCGCGGTCGGCAAACAGCGGAAGAATTGGTTTTATGTAAAAATGATCCGAAATATAGGTTCGGGGTTCAAAACCAATGGGCGTTTTGAATTTCTGAAAAAAATCTTTGGCTACGAAAATTGCCAGTCCATCCATTTGGTGGCGCCAAAAATCATGATCTTTCATCAGATCGTCCAAAATCCCATCGAATTCCCTAATTTTTTCTCCATCCACATTTTTAGCCTCGAGCTTTTCCACCACTTCTTTCCACAATGTCTTCAACTGAATTCTATCCTTTTCCCCGAGAACATCTTTCCCTGCCCGATTGGTGGGCATAAAAATTGAAATACATGGTTTATTGTTGAAGGTTGAAAGTTGCTCAAACTTTTCTGCTGATAAAATATTCATGGTTTTTGTTTTTTATGATTCGTTGTCATGATTTTAGACCATACTTAGTGTATAATTAAGTATTTGAATTGTTGTAAGAGAAAATTATATTTCCATTTAGCAAAAATGAACCTCCTATTAAAATTGGCAACCGAAAAGAATCAATCGAAATAAACGGCTTCAAAAACCGCTTCGGTTCCGTCTTCGGTCTTTAATGTCAACACATCATTTTTCAAGGAATAGGAAATTTGTTTATCGAATAGTTTCAGAAATTTGCGTTCATCGAATTTTAAATGCGGACATGCTTTCAGCGTACTCACCATTTTCTCTACTTGAAGTTTGTTTTGGCCTTCCAGGGAATATTGACCCGAAAAATTATTGCAACCCGCAAAACCAACAATCCGGTTTTCTTGGGTTTTTAGGGTGAAATAAATTTCACGTTCTTGATCATCTTCCATCGAAATTTCATTTCCGGCAAGGCTTTTCAGTTTCCAGTATTTTTCAACAATTTCCGGATTATTGGTTTGATTCCCTTTTGCCGAATAGCCATTTTTACCAGCTTCTTTAAAAACAGCCATCAAAAGTTCATTGCCGTCCATCAGCTCCAATCTCCCATTCTTGAGAGTAAAATAACCGACACGTTCCAGACCCGCCAAGAATTTTGCTTCATTGAAAGGGGTATCGGGACACGCCATTTTGGTAGAACCCAGTTGCGAAAAATGAATTTGGTTTCGGGCACCCGAAGTGTAAATTCCTTTGAAATTATTGCAGCCGCCAAAACCGGTAACCCGATTTGCTTTGTCATGCAGTTGAAAACCTATTTTTTGTTCTGAATTATTGGAGTTGGAAATTTTTTGATCTCGAAAACTTTGCAGAATCCAATATTTTCCAACAATGGAATCTGCGGGCATCGAAATATTTTCCATATTTCCATTCTGCAAATTCTGTTTTTCATTATTGGACTTGCAGGCAAACAGCGTAACGGCCATTAAAGCGATAATTATTTTTTGAAAGGTCATGGTGTTTTTGATTCGTTTTTATGTAGGTAAATTTACCAAAATAAGACGCCTAAAGCCTTGTTCACCTTATAAATTGTTTATAAATCTTTCTAAAAATTAGTTAAACACCAATTAGGGAAGAAAAGTAAAAGCAAATAAATCAAAAGCAAAAAATCTTGGCTTGGGTTCCCGTTTCATTTTCTATATTTGAAAAACTTTTACAACGAGGAATGCATTTTCAACATCCGGGATTTTTATATTTTCTTTTTGCGCTGATCATTCCCATTATTGTCCACCTTTTCCAGCTTCGAAAGTTTCAGAAAATCCCATTTACCAATGTCGCTTTCCTCAAAAAAGTGGTCATGCAAACGCGCAAAAGTTCGCAACTAAAAAAGTGGTTGACCCTGTTGGCGCGCTTATTGGCACTCACTTGCATTATTTTTGCCTTTGCCCAACCTTATTTACCTGGTGAAACGAGCGTTTCCGCAGAAAAGGAAACCATAATTTACTTGGACAATTCGTTCAGTATGGGTTTGGATGGAAAACGCGGACCACTATTGAAACGCTCCGTGCAGGAATTGTTGGAAAACCTTCCGGTCGAATCGGATTTCACATTGCTCACCAATGACGAAATTTTCCGGAATTCTTCCGTGGAAGAACTGAAAAAAGAACTATTGAACCTTGATTTTTCGGCCTCTTCCCCTTCTCTGAAAATTATTTTTCTGCGTGCCAAGAACGAATTTTCCAAAAATTCGGCTTCCGAAAAAGAATTTATAGCTATTTCCGACTTCCAGGAAAACAGTTTTGATCCTGAAATCATTTCTGCCGAAAAAATCAATTTCAACTTGTTGCAGGTTCAACCGGTTAATAACAATAATGTTTCCATTGACAGTGTTTTTATTTCCGAAAAAAATATGGATAAAATTAACCTGTCGGTGCAACTTTCTTTCACTGGAAAAAAACCGGAATCTGTCCCGGTTTCCTTATATAACGGAGAAGAATTGTTGGCAAAAACCGGTGCAAATTTCGACACGGAAAAAACCATTGTAATTCCTTTGGCAATCACTTTGGATGAACAAGAAATCAAAGGAAAAATACAGTTGGAAGACAACGGCTTAGCTTATGACAACAGCTTCTATTTCAGTATTGCTAAAAGGGAAAAAATAAAAGTGGTGGCTTTGAACCATTCTCCGGATACTTTTTTGCAACGGATTTTTTCTTCTGAAGAATTTGATTTTCAGTCTTTTGAAAAAGGCAACTTTGATTACAATAAAATTGCTTCGGCACATACGGTAATTTTAAATGAACTCGAAGAAATTCCGGCCGGATTGATTGCTATTTTATCAAAAGTTGTGGAAAATGGCGGTCATGTGGTCATTATTCCTGCCAGTGAAATCAATGAATCCGATTATCAGAAATTATCAAATGCTTTGCGCAGTCCGGTTCTTCTGCAAAAAACACAGCAAGAAAAAAGCATTATTGAAATCGCTTTTGGAAACCCACTATTTCAACATGTTTTTGAAAATAAGGTATCGAATTTTCAGTATCCCAACGTAAAAACCTCGTTTGGAATACAAGGAGCAGCACAGCCTATTTTAAGTTATGCCGACGGATCGGCGTTTTTGGCACAAAATGGGAATGTTTTCGTTTTCTCTGCCGCTTTGAATTCGCAAAACTCCAATTTTCAGCAGTCGCCATTGATTGTCCCTACCTTCTACAATATTGCCTTGCAAAGTTTGAAACAACCACAACTATATCAGCTCATTGGAGAAAAATCTATTTTTGAAATTCCTGTTATGCTTCAAAAAGATGAAATCCTTCGAATAAAAAATGAAGAATCAGCCTTCATTCCGATGCAACGAAGTACGGGTGAAAGCGTAGAAATAACAACGGAGAATTTACCCAATGAAGCGGGAATTTATACCATTTACAACGGAGATATTCCGATTCGAAATATTGCATTTAATTTTACCAGAAATGAAAGTGAGTTGCAATATGCAAATTTGGAGCAATACACGGGAAAAGATGTGCCCACGGATATTTCGGATTTTTTTACACAGCAACGTGAAATGTCCGAAATTCAAGAACTTTGGAAATGGTTTGTTATTTTTGCATTGTTCTTTCTGTTGATCGAAGTATTGCTGCTAAAATTTTTGAAATGAAAATCCTCATTAAATCCGTAAAAATAGTTTTACCTCAATCTAAATTTCACCGTAAAAAAGTGGATGTTTTGATAGAAAACGGTTCCATTTCGAAAATTGCTGCTTCCATAGAAACCAAAGCCGATCAAGTCATAAAGGATAAAAACCTGCATCTTTCAGAAGCTTGGTTCGATAGCAGCGTTTCGTTTGGCGAACCCGGTTTCGAAGAACGCGAAACCATTTCCAATGGATTGGAAGTTGCCGCCAAAAGTGGTTTTACATCACTTGCATTAAATCCGAACACGCTTCCGGTTATCGACACAAATTCTGCGGTTGCCTATTTAAAAGGAAAGACAACCAATAGTTTGGTAAAACTGTATCCGATCGGTGCGCTAACAAAAAATAGCGAAGGCCAACATTTGGCCGAAATATACGATATGCAACAAGCCGGTGCCGTGGCGTTTGGTGATTATAAAATCCCTGTTGAAAATGCGAATTTGATGAAAATCGCATTGCAATATGCGCAAAACTTCGAGGGACTTATAATTTCATATCCTCAAGATAATAAGATAGTTGGAAATGGTCAAGTAAACGAAGACTTAAACAGCACCAAACTTGGTTTAAAAGGAATGCCTGCTTTGGCGGAAGAACTACAGATTGCCCGCGATTTGTTTTTGTTGGAATATACCGGCGGAAAACTGCATATTCCCACTATTTCAACTGAAAAGTCGGTGCGGTTGATTCGTGAGGCAAAAAAGAAAGGACTGGATGTAAGTTGCAGTGTTGCCATTCGAAACCTTTTGTTCACCGATGAAAATCTGGATTCTTTCGACTCAAATTATAAAGTGTTGCCGCCCTTGCGCACCAAAAGCGATATTCGGGCCTTAATCAAAGGTCTCAAAGACGGAACGATTGATATGGTAACAAGCGACCATTGCCCAATCGATATTGAACATAAAAAAATGGAATTTGAAAATGCCTTATATGGTTCATTGGGATTGGAATCGGCCTTTGGGGCGTTGCGAACGATTTTCGATTTGGACGAATGTATTCAATTTCTGACTGCCGGAAAGAAACGCTTTTCTATTCCCATATTCGAATTCGCTGAAGGAAATCATGCCGATTTCACCCTTTTTATTCCGGATGAAAAATACCAACTGAACGAAAAAAACCTTTTCTCTACTTCAAAGAATAGTATTTTTCTTGGTTATGAACTTCAAGGAAAAGTATATGGAAGTTTTTCAAAAAATAAATTCGTAGTAAACCAATGAAAAATTTGACCGTAGAAGAAGGAAAAACAGCTGCCATCATCGCCTATATAACCTTTGTTGGCGCCATCATTGCTTTTTTTATGAATCAAGATTCCAAAAACCAGTTTGCGGCATTTCACATTCGTCAAGCAATTGGAATTCACTTATTATATTTTCTTTTTGTAGTTTTGGTAAGTGGATTCAATTCATGGATGATTTCAGGTGCATTTTACTTGGTCGTTTTTGTACTGTGGATTTACGGATTTATCGGTGCTGTGCGCGGCGAAAAAGTGTTGATTCCCTTTTTTGGCGAATATTTTCAGAAATGGTTTAAAACTTTTACCGAATGACCACCAAACCCCTTTCCTTGGAATATCTTATACGGCCGTCGAATCTGTCGGGAAAAGCCCCATTGATTTTAATGTTGCATGGGTATGGGAGCGATGAAAGGGATTTATTTTCGTTTGCGCCTGAATTGCCCGAAAAATATATCGTGGTTTCCGCCCGTGCACCTTATCCGCTGGGATATGGCAATTGCTGGTATGAAATAAATTTTGATGAATACAATGACAAGTTCAACAATATTGATCAAGCAATTGGCTCGCGCAAAGAAATTGAAATGTTTTTAAATGAATTGATCGCAAATTATCCCATAGATGCCACGAAAATCACATTTTTGGGATTTAGCCAAGGAAGTATTTTAAGTTATGCGGTCGCCCTCTCCCACCCCGAAAAAGTAAAACAAATTATTGCCCTGAGCGGATATGTGGACGAAAGCATGTTGGTGGAAACCTATCATCAGAATGATTTCTCTAAACTACGGATTTTCTCTTCACATGGCATCTCCGATCAGGTAATTCCCATTCAATGGGCTCGAAAAACCCAACTTTTTCTTGAGAAATTGCAAATTAAACATACGTACAAAGAATATCCTATCGGTCACGGAGTCAGTCCTCAAAATTTTCAGGATTTGAAGAAATGGCTTGGTGAGGGTTGAAAGTAAAGCTAAACCGACAAATTTCCCTTTGTAAATAAATTAATTTCTTCTGGAATAAAGAAATCCATCAATGGTGGAAATAGATAAATTTCCATTTTCGTCAACTGTGTAATCAAGCAAAACCTCGCCCCAATAAACGCCATCCGTAAAATCGGCAATGATCCAATGATTGTTGAGTATTTTGATATGATTGATGCGCATTTTACCTTCCATTCCCGCAAACGGCACCAACTCATTATCGGCATCTGGCTGGTTGCGGTCGATGATGGCACCTTTTACTTTTTCGGCGATTTCCGCTGCATTGAATCCTTTTTCCGCAAAATAGGAAACGGCGTCATCGTTTTCCATTAAAGAAAAATAGTTCAAATCAAGATTTTCCGAGTGCAAACTTTCATTCTCGGCTTGCAACGCATTTACTTCTGTTTCCAAGTGCGACACTTTATCTTCATAAAATTCGTTTGCCTTTTTTGCGTTCATATATTGAAAAACAATATACAGGGCCGCAAAAATAAAGAGATACATAAAAATTTTGTTGCGCATTAAAGTTTAATTTTTAAATTATCATAAGCTAAAAACACATTTTGTGGGAGTTGTTTTTGTACTTCTTCATGAAAGCCCATTTGGTGGCTTATGTGCGTAAAATAAGCTTTTTCAGGACGTACTTTTTCAACAAATGCCAACGCTTCCTTCAAATTGAAATGCGTGGGATGCGGTTCAATGCGAAGCGCGTTCACCGCGAGAACTTTTACACCTTTTAGTTTTTCAAGTTCCTTTTCCGACACGGTTTTTGCATCGGTGATATATGCAAAATCACCTATTCGATATCCCATCACAGGTAATTTTCCATGCATCGCTTTTATCGGAACCACCGTGCGATCGCCTATCATAAAAGGTGCTTCATCAATTATATTCACCTTCAAATCCGGTGCGGACGGATATTTGTCTTCTATGGTAAAGATATAAGCAAACCGCTGACGCAGGGCATTGATAACTTCTTCTTTGGCATAAATTGAAATGGCTCCTTGCCGAAAATAAAATGGGCGAATATCGTCCAATCCAGCAGTATGGTCATTGTGTTCATGCGTATATAAAATACCGTCCAATCGCCGGACTTGGTTTGCCAACATCTGTTGTCGAAAATCCGGGCCGCAATCGATCACATACGAAAATCCTTTCCATTCGAGCAGAACTGAAACGCGCAAACGCTTGTCCCGTGGGTCGTCGCTCAAGCAAACAGGGTCGGTGCTTCCAATAATTGGAATTCCTTGGGAAGTGCCGGTGCCGAGAAAAGTAATTTTCAAAATCCTAAATCTGGAACAAAAATAGGACTATTTTACTGTTTAGAAATGCATTTTCTTACCTTTGACGCAAGTTGAGCCATTATATAAAACCATAAAATATGCCGATCACCATTATGGGCGACAGGGAATTTGAAAATATCCCGTCAATTAACAGCAAAGCTTTGCGCATCAACCTCAATCATCATATTTACGGCACCTTTTCGGAAATTGGTGCCGGACAAGAAACCGTTCGGAATTTTTTTAGGGCCGGCGGTGCTTCCGGAACCATTGCAAAGGCAATGAGCGCATACGATAAAGATTTCAGCGATGCGATTTATGGTGTGGAAAAAGACCGGCGTTATGTCACAGAAGAGCGTTTGAAAAAAATGCTTTCCCATGAAATGGAGCTCATCGAAAAACGAATCGAGCGCAAAAAGCATCCAAACAAATTATTTTTCAGTTTTGCCAATACCGTTGCCACCATCGATTTTACGAAAAAATTCAAAGGTCACGGTTGGGTGGGAATTCGGTATCAAACGGAACCAAAAGAAGCATATAACGAAATTATTTTGCACGTGCGTTTTCATCAAAACGATGCACGACTTCAGCAAAACACATTGGGGGTTTTGGGCGTAAATTTGATTTATGGCGCCTACTACAAATACGATTCCCCAAAAAAGTTGTTGCGCTATCTCTACGATCATCTCAGCAAAGATCAAATTGAAATCGATACCATCAATTTCTCGGGCCCACGTTTCAAAGATGTGGACAACCGGTTAATGAGTTTGCAATTGGTGAAAAATGGCATGACAGAGGCCGTGATGTTTTCACCGGAAGGAAAAAACGTGCTGCCGGCGAGGGTTTTATATAGAAAAAACGTATTGGCACTACGTGGAAGTTTTCGACCTGTGACGAAAGTGAATATGGATATGTACCGAAATTCTTTGGAACTTTTTTTGAACGAAAAGAAAGTGGATAAAGAAAATACGGTCTGCATTTTTGAAATCACATTATCCAACTTACGTGCTGAGGGCGAAATTGATGAAGAAGATTTTATGGACCGCGCGATATTGTTGTGCAGTTTGGGACAAACGGTAATGATTTCGAATTTCCAAGAGTATTACAAATTGGTGGAATATTTTTCGCGGTTCACCAAAGCCCGTATGGGATTGACCATGGGAGTAGCGAATTTGATCGATATTTTCGACGAGCGGTATTACCGACATTTGAGCGGCGGCATTTTAGAAGCCTTCGGAAAATTGTTTTTCAAAGATTTGAAAGTTTACCTTTATCCGTTGAAAGATCGGGAAACGGGACAAATAATTACCAGTGAAAACTTGAAGGTTCCGCCCCGCATGAAAGAACTGTACAAATTTTTCAAATATAACGGCAAAGTAATCGACATTGAAAATTACGATCCGACAATTTTGGAGATATTTTCGCGCGAAGTGCTGCAAATGATCGCAGAAAACAAGCCGGGTTGGGAAGAAATGCTTCCGGAACAGACTGCAAAAATGATAAAAGAAAAACACCTTTTCAGCCGCGAACTGAAAAAAATAAACCTCGATGGGTTTGTAAGGTAGTTTTGAACCCCAACGACATGGATTAGATGGATAATCGCCGAGGGAATATACTATAAAATGTATCCGAAAATAGGGTCATTTGCCACTACTTTTCAAGTCGAACAATTTTTGCGCCGATTGATCTTAACCTTCCATCAATATCTTCATAGCCCCGATCTATTTGTTCAATATTATGAATAACCGATGTTCCTTTTGCTGAAAGTGCAGCAATCAATAACGCAATTCCCGCACGAATATCAGGACTGGTCATAGTGGTGGCCTTCAGTTGTGATTTAAAATCATGTCCGATCACCGTGGCACGATGCGGATCGCATAGAATTATTTTCGCCCCCATATCGATAAGTTTATCGACAAAAAACAAGCGGCTTTCAAACATTTTTTGATGAATTAATACACTTCCCCGGGCTTGTGTGGCAACCACCAACATAATGCTCAACAAATCGGGGGTGAATCCGGGCCACGGCGCATCGCTGATGCTCATAATCGACCCGTCAATGAAATTTTGAATTTCATATCCGTTTTTGTGCTCGGGAACAACAATATCATCGCCATCTTTTATAATTTTAATCCCCATTTTTTCAAACGTAGCGGGAATCAAACCAAGGTTCTTCCAACTGACATTTTTAATGCGTATTTCACTTTTCGTCATTGCCGCAAGGCCAATCCATGAACCAATTTCAACCATATCCGGGAGAATCTGGTGGGTGCAACCATGAAGCTTTTTCACTCCTTCTATGTGCAATAAATTCGAACCAATTCCGGAAATCTTTGCGCCCATCGCCACAAGCATCTCACACAATTGTTGCAAGTAAGGTTCGCAGGCAGCATTGTATATTGTAGTTTTCCCATTTGCAAGGACAGCGGCCATCACAATGTTTGCGGTTCCTGTTACCGATGCCTCCTCCAATAGCATATAACTGCCATGCAGGCCATTTGGTGCTTCGACGCCATAAAACCGTTCTTCACGGTTATATTTGAATTCCGCACCCAATTTTATAAATCCATCGAAATGTGTGTCCAAACGCCGCCGACCAATTTTATCTCCCCCGGGTTTCGGAATATACCCTTTTCCGAAGCGTGCCAACAAGGGACCAACAAGCATAATTGAACCTCGAAGGCCGCTTCCATCGCGCTTAAAATCTTGGCTTTTCAGGTAATCTAAGTTCAGTTCATCACTTTGAAAAGAATAACTTCCATCATTGAGCTTATGGATTTTGACCCCCAGATTCTTCAAAAGGGAAATCAATTTGTTCACGTCCAAAATATCGGGAATATTGTCTATGCGGACTTCTTCATTCGTTAGCAATACAGCACATAATACTTGCAATGCCTCATTTTTAGCCCCTTGTGGAAAAATTTCGCCTTTTAAAGGATGGCCTCCTTCAATTTGGAATGTGCTCATAAAAAATCTGAAAATTTAATAGCGTTTGCGTCCGCGATTGTGTTGATGCTTTTTCTTGGAAGTATTTTTTCGCCCAGATTTGTCCGAATCCTTTACCAAATTCGATGCAGCTGCAAGGTCTTCTTCTTTTTCCATTAGATTGATTTTTCCGCCACTCAATTCATATAAATGTTGAAAAATAACCATATCATCTACAGTGTCTTTGTTCCAAGAAAGGTAACTTTTTTTCATATGGTTGGCGATAGTGAAGACCAAAGCTTCTTTTAATTCGCTGTTTTCCCATTTCACCGCTACGTCAATCATTCGCTTGATATTATTTCCATAAAAGCGATATTTCGGAAAATTTTGTGGATAGGAAAGTGGATCGGGCGGCTGCTCCAACATTTCACGGCTTGGTTTTGGGAATGGCGATTCTACATCGAGTTTAAAATCACTAATAATGAACAATTGATCCCACAATTTATGTTGAAAGTCGGGCACATCGCGCAAATGTGGGTTCATATTTCCCATCACGGAAATAATTGATTTTGCCACCTTGGCCCTTTCCGTATCATCTTCGATGGTCACGGCATGTTCCACCATTTTTTGCAAATGCCTTCCATATTCCGGAATATGAAGTTTGCTCCGTTCTGAGTTGTATTCTAATTCGTAATCCAAATTTTAAGTTTAAAGTGAAATATAATGAAGTCAAGTAAGCCGCAAAATAGCAAATTTATACTGAAAAATTTCATTTTAAAGTGATTTTCTACACGAAAAAACAAAGGTTTAAAGCGAAATCACTCCTTCGACTTTTTCGCCCACTTCCTTGTATTTTTGAATGACAGCTTCCGGGTTTTTCATTCGGACATTGATAGAAACACTTGTGTAATTTCCTTTTGCGGAATTTTTTGTATGGATTACGGCCCCCATATTGTCAAAAATAGCTTCGATTTCCGCGATTCGCTGATTGCTGGTGGGAACAATGAATTTGTACAAATATTCATTGGGCCACAGCGATGTTTCGCGCAATTGCTTTTTCAACCTTTCATAAAATTCTTCCGGGGAATTGGTATTCTGCATAAAACTAATTCTATCTATTGTTTGCAAAGATAAGCTTAAACAACGATTTTTTTATATTGATCGAAAAATGTCGAAATTTGTCCCATGAAGCAACAAAAAATCCTTTTGATAGGAGGACCGGGAACTGGAAAATCATCAATAATTTCTTTTCTGGAAAAAAAAGGATTTCACTGCTTGCCCGAAATTTCGCGCGAAGTAATCCGCGAAGCTCAAAAAAAAGGAATAGAACAGCTTTTTCTTGCCAATCCGTTGCTTTTCAGCGAAATGCTTCTGCAAAAACGAATCGAACAATTTCGCGAAGCAGAAAGTCAGGCGCAACCTTACGTTTTCATTGATCGCGGCATTCCTGATGTTTCAGCCTATTTGGATTATATCGGAAATGATTATCCGGAAATTTTCACCAAAACAAATAAGGCTTATCGATATGACAAAATTTTTGTGCTTCCTATTTGGAAAGAAATTCACCGAACCGATGACGAACGATATGAATCGCATGAACAGGCAGTGAAAATTCAAAAATTTCTAATCGCCACGTATGTTGATTTGGGTTATGAGCTTATTTCGGTACCAAAAACAAGCATCGAAGAAAGAGCGGCATTTATTTTAAAAAACTTGGGACTTTCAATATGAAGAATCCAACGGAAATTTTGTCAATATATTTTGGCCACCAGGAATTCAAACCGGCACAAAAGGAAATCATTGATCTGATTTTAGACAAAAAAAACGTGTTGGCACTTCTTCCGACCGGCGGCGGAAAATCTTTATGTTTTCAGATTCCCGCTTTGGCCCAAAAGGGAATTTGCATTGTCGTTTCCCCATTGATCGCGCTGATGCAGAACCAAGTGAATACCTTGAAAAAACATGGAATCAAAGCCATGTTGCTGGAAGGTGGCACACCTTTTAAGGAATTGGATACTTTATTGGATAATTGCATTTATGGAAATTATAAATTTCTTTACCTCTCGCCCGAACGTTTGCAGCAAGAAATTGTTTTGGCGCGCATCGAGCAAATGAATGTGAACTTGATCGCAATTGACGAAGCCCATTGCATCTCGCAATGGGGGCATGATTTCAGGCCTGCTTACCGCAAAATACCAATTCTTCGAAAAATTAAACCGGAGACAACATGGATCGCACTGACGGCAACGGCCACAAATCGGGTAATGGATGATATTGTTTCACTGTTGGAAATGGATCCGGTGCGGATTGTCAAGAAAAGTTTTGAACGCAAAAATATTTCCTTTCAAACACTGGAAGCTGATGACAAAAAATTCTATTTGACCGAAATTCTAAGAAAAAATCCCGGTTCTTCAATCGTTTATGTGCGCAATCGAAAGGAATCTGTGGAACTCAGCAATTACCTGAATTCCAAAGGATTCGTTTCCAAAGCCTATCACGCTGGAATTGCTTCCGAAGAAAAAAAAGTTCGTTTGCGCCAATGGTTGAAGGAAGAAATTTGGATTATGGTTGCCACAAATGCTTTTGGCATGGGAATCGACAAGCCCAATGTCCGGTCGGTCATTCATTATCACTTTCCCGAAAGTCCCGAAAGTTATTTTCAGGAAGCGGGACGTGGCGGCCGGGATGGGAAACCGGCAGTTGCAACAATTCTTTTCAATAAAAACGATGAGGAACGGGTTAAGAACCAATTCGTATCGGTTTTACCCACTATTGCCGATGTAAAGCAAGTTTATAGAAAATTACAATCATTTTTTTCGGTGGCGTATGGCGAAGGTGAAAATTTGCAATACGATTTTAATTTTTCGGAATTTTGTGGTACTTATTTATTAAACCCTCGAAAAACGCACAATGTGTTGCGGTTGTTAGATCGAACAAATATTCTGTCGCTCTCGCAGCAATATCAGCAGAAAATTGAGTTGCAAATTAATGTACCGAACCAACAGTTGCTTTATTTTCTTGATAGCAATAAGAAATATGAGCTACTGATCAAAACTTTGCTGAGAACTTATCCCGGATTGTTCGATCATCTGACGCGCATAAACCTATTTTTAATTCGATCAAAAATAAATTTGCCCGAACAATCAATTCTTTCATTTTTGAAGGAATTGAAACACGAAGAGATCATTCTTTTTGAAATGACCAAACACGACGCGGCCATTACTTTTTTGGTGCCGAGGGAAGATGACGTCACAATCAATCCGCTTTCCGGTTATATTGAACAACAGCACAAACAGAAATTACGTGAGATAAAAGCTGTTTTGGAATACGTAACCTATAGCAACCGTTGTAAAAATAGCCAATTGCTGACTTATTTTGGTGAAAAAGGTCATCAAGATTGTGGAATTTGTTCTTTTTGTATTGAAAGAAAAACAAACGAGAAAAGCACTAAAAAAATAAAAAGTAAAAAAGAAAATTTGCGACAGGCAATCTTTGAAATTTTAGAAAATGAAAGCTTGAGTTCGCGCGATCTTATTTCTCGTTTGAATTTTTCCCGGGAAGAAACTTTGGAAATGTTGCGGTTTTTACTTGAAACGAATAAAATTAAACTGAGCACTTCCAACACCTATTATATATAAAAAAAATCGAAAACCCATTTTATGAAAAACCTACAAATTGTTTTCATGGGAACCCCTGAATTTGCCGTTGAGACTTTGAAGGAAATTATTTCTGAGAATTTTAAAGTGGTTGGCGTGGTGACCGCACCCGATCGCCCAGCCGGTCGCGGGCGGAAAATTTCTGTTTCACCGGTAAAAGAATTTGCCCTGGAAAAAGAAATTCCCGTATTGCAGCCCACCAATTTAAAATCGGAAGAATTTTTGTCCGATCTGAAGTCGCTGCAACCAAATTTACAAGTTGTGGTAGCTTTTCGAATGCTTCCAAAAATAGTTTGGCAGCTTCCGGAATACGGAACTTTTAATTTACATGCTTCTTTATTGCCTCAGTATCGGGGCGCCGCTCCTATCAATTGGGCATTGATCAACGGTGAAAAAATCACTGGGATTTCCACTTTTTTTATAGATGAAAAAATTGATACCGGGGAAATGATCCTTCAAAAGGAAGTTTCAATTTCCGAGGAAGAAAATGCCGGGAAGCTTCATCACAAACTTATGAAGGAAGGGGCAAAATTGGTGGTTCATACCTTGAATGAAATTCAGAAAGGAGCAGTAAAAACCCTACTTCAACCGGAAATTCCATTTCCAAAAGAAGCTCCAAAACTCAATTCGGAAAACACTAAGATAGATTGGAACCAGTCGCCAACGGAAATTTATAATAAAATCAGAGGATTAAGCCCCTATCCGGGAGCATGGTGTTTCCTCCAAAACGGAACCGATCAATTGCGGTGCAAAATTTTCAAAGCAAGAACAGCTTCGGAAAATCGCCATCTTTCGGTGGGAAAAATTTTTCTGTCTGGAAAAGAACTGCATATCGCTTTAAAAAAAGGGAGTATTATTGTAGAGGAAATCCAACTTCCCGGAAAACGTAAAATGAAAGTAAATGAACTCTTAAATGGTTTCATTTTTAAAGAAAACGCACATATGGCTTGAGGCCTTATCCCTATTGATTTTGTACTTTTTCGACAAAAACAAGCCCACTTTATTAACAATTGGGGTGAGTTATCAACAAAATAGGGCATTTCCCTTGATATTGCTTGCATGAAAGCGAAATCCGCATAAATTTGTAGAGCAAATCAATTTAAGTTTAACCAACAATTCGTTTTAAAAACAAAAAATTATGAACAAAACAAATTTAATTGATGCCATGGCAGAAGATGCCGGCATATCAAAATCCTCAGCAAAAAAAGCATTGGAATCCTTTTTGGGCAATGTTGAAAATTCACTTAAAAAGGGTGATCGTGTATCTTTGGTAGGATTTGGCTCTTGGTCTAAATCAAAAAGGGCTGCCCGCGAAGGTAGAAATCCACAAACCGGTAAAACCATTAAAATCGGTGCAAAAAATGTGGTAAAATTCAAAGCTGGTTCAGACTTGCAAAAAGCCGTGAACTAAACGGTTTTCCCCGTAGAACTTTAAAGGCCTTTCTCGTAAAGGCTTTTTTTATGCTTTTTTTTTCAAATTAATTTGATTCTTTCCGAATATTTATTTAGTTTTATTATTAAGTTGAAAAATAAATTGATCGATTCCAAACCCAATAAAGGACTTCTTTTAATCGCCGAGCCTTCGCTTACGGGCGATATTTCTTTTGCGCGATCGGTAGTTTTACTGGCCGATCACAACGAAAATGGATCGGTTGGCTTTATCATGAACAAATTGCTGGATTTTACCTTAAACGATTTGCTTCCCGAAATTCACCAAAAATTCAAAGTATATAATGGTGGTCCCGTGGAGCAGGATAATTTGTTTTTTATCCATAAAATCCCACATTTCATTCCCGGAAGTATTGAAATAGCCAACGGAATTTATTGGGGAGGCGATTTTAAAATTATCAAAAACCTCATTCAAGAACAGAAAATTTCTGAAAATGAAATAAAATTCTTTCTGGGATATTCCGGTTGGGATGGTGATCAACTTCAAGAAGAAATGGCAGCAAATGCTTGGATCATTGTGCAAAATGAAGATAAAAACGAACTTGTTGGCCGATCATTTTCCGGATTTTGGAAAGATAAAATCAAGGAACTGGGCGGGGAATATTTAATTTGGGCAAATGCTCCGGATCACCCGAGCTACAACTGATTCAGTCTTGCAACCGCATTGATTTTTGCCAATAAACCGCCTGCAATTTTTTTCTCAAAATTTTTCTTTCGATATACTGTAATGGGCTGAATTCCAAGCACAACATTCGTTAAAAACAATTCGTCGGCTTTTTGCAGTTCAAATGGCGATATAACTTTTTCTTCCACAATATATTCAGGAAGTTTTTGCAAAATTTCGAGTAATTTTTTCCGAATGATTCCATTTAAACAACCTTCGGACAGTGGCGGCGTTTTGATTTTTTTCCCTTGGACCAAAAATAAGTTTCCGTTCAATGCTTCGGTTACCATCTTCTTTTCGTTCAATAAAATACAATTGGAAAATCCATTTTCTTGTGCGAAAATGCTTCCCAAAACATGAAGGATTTTATTGTTTGTTTTTAAGGTAGAAAGCAATCCGCTGTTGACAAAATAATCTTTGAACAATTCAACTTGATAAGGCTCGTTATTCAAAATATAAAAAGGAGAATCCAATTCCCAAACCCGAATCATGTACCCTATTTTCCTGGTTTCAGGTTTATAAAGCCCGCCGGGATTTCGGTGGACATTTAATTTTATTTTCACCGGCTTATCCTTCAGTTCATTGGCTTCAATGAGGTTGAGGATTTCATTTTCCAGGAATTCGGGAGAGAATTCCATGGGAATTTCCATACGCAAAATTCGCATGGAGGCCATCAATCGAAAATAATGGTCTTCCCAAAAAACAATTTTTCCATGAATGGCACGAATGGTTTCAAAAAGGGCGTCCCCATATTGATATCCGCGATTTTCAATCGAAAGCTTTGCTTCCCCAGCGGGAAAAATTTTTCCGTTAAGGTTGATCAAGTTTGAATTTTTCACAAATCATTCAAAATTTAAGAGGAACCCAAAACTTGTTTCAGTTCTGAAATCATGTTTTCCCACCACATCTTGGTTTCATCCACCTCATCGTCCTCGGCAAAATCGGTAATCATCAAAGAAACATCTTTCGTGATTTCATCGACTTGAATGCGAAGTTCAAAATAATAGGATTCGTCCTCGTCAGCCAACCATTTCAGCCGGATGCGTTCCCCGCTTTTCTTACTGATCAATTTCGCTTTCTCCTCAGAACCGCCTTCCCAAATAAAGGTGTAAATTTCGCCACGAAAATTAACATTGTCGGCGTACCATTCGCTGAATCCTGAAGGTGTTGAAATGTAATTGTAAAGAAGCGATGGGGAAGCTTGGATGGGGATTTCCATTTCGAATTTTAGTTTTTGGGCCATAAGCAGAATTTTTTTTGTGATGAGGCAATATAGAACTTAATTGTTAAGATAAAAAAATAAAAGCATAAATTTATTGGAAAAAGAGCCTTGCCACGGCGCAAAATAATTTTATATTTGCACCTTGAAAAATGGCGAGGTAGCTCAGTTGGTTACCCGCCCGTTCCGAACGGCAAGTTCGGGCGGGGAGCGTTGGATTCATAACCCGGAGGTCGGTTGTGGTTTTTAAAATAGTGTACTGAAATGGCGAGGTAGCTCAGTTGGTTACCCGCCCGTTCCGAACGGCAAGTTCGGGCGGGG
>DASSWN010000198.1:0-8180 GCA_035704905.1 Flavobacteriaceae bacterium | reverse complement strand
CTACAATGCCTTGTTGAACACTACGAGCAAACGGGTTGCTTCTTTGGCAGCCTGCCTTACTATTTTATCATACATGGCAACGGCTGTAATTTCGGGAGGAACCGCAATGTATTATGTCTATACTTTGATCGAAGGTTTCCCGGTTTTTCTCGCCAGCCTTGTTTTACTTTTTTTGTTCATGTTGCTGAATATTGCCGGAATTTCAGAATCGGCCAAAGTGGCTACCGGAATTTTTATTTTTCATTTGCTCTCCCTGACATTGCTTTCTTTGGTTTGCGGCTGGTATTTGATTAATAACGGTTTTGATGAACTGATCCGAAATTTTGGCCGGCCGTTGAAACACGGTAGTTTGTTGGTAGCGCTGTTCATTGGTTTTGCCGTTTCCATGCTCGGCACATCTGGTTTTGAAAGTTCGGCGAATTATGTGGAAGAGCAGGCGAAGGGGGTTTTTCCTAAAACGCTTCGGAATATGTGGATTGTAGTCAGTATTTTTAATCCGCTGCTTGCTTTTTTGGTCCTTTCCATTGTGCCAATCCCAGAAGTGGCAAATCATGTCAATGCGTTGTTGTCTTATTTGGGTTCGCAAGTTGGCGGTACTTGGTTGATGTGGCTAATTTCGATAGATGCTGCAATTGTGCTCAGCGGTGCGGTGCTTACTTCGTATGTGGGCGTTTCCGGATTGGTAAAACGGATGACTTTAGATCGGTGTTTGCCACAATTTTTGTTGAAAGAAAATAAAAACGGGGTTAATTATCCGATAATTATTGCGTTTTTCCTTCTTTGTAGTTCTATTCTATGGTTTACAAGGGGCGAAATTGAAGCCTTGGCAGGTGTTTATTTAATTTCGTTTCTTTCGGTTATGCTGTTATTTGCCATAGGAAATATTTTGCTGAAAATTAACCGTGATAAATTGCCGCGACCGGAAAAAGCCGGTGCAATGGCTTTGTTTGTTGGAATCGTTGCGGTGATCGGCGCTTTGATTGGAAACATTTTGGTAGAACCCGAATATTTTGGCGTGTTTCTAAGTTATTTCTTTCCAACGGTTTTTGTTATTATGCTTATGCTTTTCAGGGTTGCCTTCATCCGGGGGATTCTGGGTCTTTTGAAAAATTATATAGATATTCCTTTTGAAAAAAAACTCGATCGATGGTTGAAACGCAAGATTATAAAAATCAATTCACAAAAATTTATATTCTTTACGCGCGGGGATAATGTGGCCAATTTAAATTTGGTTTTGAATTATATCAAAGAAAATGAACATACCAATAAGATTTTGTTGGTTTCTGTTGTGAAAAACGAGAATGAAGTGCCAGAAAGGTTAAAAGCCGATGTTGAGGTTTTGGACCGGGCATATCCAAAAATCGATGTGGAATTTGTCATTAAAAAAGGAACTTTTTCCCCTGAATTAATTGAAGAACTTTCCCAAGAATACGACATTCCCAAAAACTTTATGTTCATTGGTGCCCCGGGAGAAGAATTCCCTTACCGAATTGAGCAAATGGGAGTGAGGGTTGTGATATAGTATCCAGTATCCAGTATTCAGTGTTCAGTGTTTCGGAATTACTGTTTGTTATTAGCTATTCATTATTCATTTTTTAGGGTTCGGTGGCCAAGCCGTTTTTTTCCAAATACTTTTCAATGGCTTTATTTGTGCCAAAAACCACCAGAATATCACCTGCCATAAATTCGGTTTCCGGTTTTGGAATTCCAATCACTTCTTGTTTGTCCGCCGAACGGTCGATGAAGTTTTTGAATTTCTTTTTACGAAGAATGGTGATAATATTCAGATTGTTTTTTTGTCTAAAATCGGCTTCCATAATAGTTTTTCCGATGAGTTTCTCACAAACGGGAACTTCCGAAACCGAGGAATCCATATCGATTTCAAAATTATCGATGGAACCGCGCAAATTGATTTTTTTGGTCAACCTCTCGGCATATTCTTGTTCCGGATGTATAATCTGGTCCACGCCCATCGCTTCTAAAATAGTATCTTCAATGGAAGAACTCGAACGGGCAATAACCCGCGCATTTGTGATTTTTTTAATTATGGCGGTGGCTTTGATATTCACTCCGTTGCGTTCGCCGATGGCAACGACTGCCAAGTCGGTATGTTTTAAAGGAAGTGAATTGTATGCGTTTTCGTGCGTTGCGTCCAAAGCCACGGCATGCGAAACTTTGTCTTTTATCTTATCGATTTTTTCCATATCGATATCCGTGGCAATCACTTCATTATTGGTTTCGGCCAAGTAGGCGGCCAAAGCCATTCCAAAATTTCCAAGTCCCAAAACAATAATTTTCATACGTTCTTTTTTTAGGTAATGATAATATTTTCTTTCGGATAAGTATATTGCGAAGTTTTTCGTTTTTCCAAAATTCCGATCAACAAGTTCATGATTCCGATCCTTCCAAAAAACATTAAAAAAATCAGTACATATTTGCTGCTGCTGCTTAGATCAGGTGTAATTCCCATAGAAAGTCCCACGGTGCTGTAAGCCGAAAATGTTTCGAAAGCTACTTGAAGCAGGGTTAAATTGGGGTCGAAAACAAGCATCAAAACAATGCTCACGCCAATTGAAATCAATGAAATAACCATGATAGAAAAGGATTTCTGAACCGCGAATTTTGGCACCCTTCGCGTTCCTATTTCAATATTTTCCTTTCCTTTTGCAAGAGAAAATATATTCATCACGGCCAAAGCAAAAGTAGTGGTTTTAATACCGCCCCCGGTGGAACCAGGTGACGCTCCAATCCACATCAGCAAAATCATGATCAAAATCCCCGGAACCGTAACCATGGAATAATCAACCGTGTTAAATCCGGCGGTTCTTGCAGTGACCGAAGAAAATAAAGCAGTAGTGAATTTTCCAAAAGCCGAATCGTGAATGCTGAGCACCGTATTTGGCTCTGTTATGAAAAAAAACACCGTTCCCAAAACAATTAAAATAAGGGTGGTGTAAACCACGATTTTTGTATTCAGTGTGATTACACGCGACATAAAAATCTTGTCGTTTCGGTTAAAAAGATTGATGATGAAATTCTTGGAATAAAGGATAAAATTGGAAGCAATATTATAGCCGAGTCCTCCAAAAATAATCAACGCCATCAAGATCCATTGCATGGAATAATTGAATTGCAATCCGGAATCCATCATATTTTTGCTGGCCAGAGAAAAACCGGCGTTACAAAACCCGGAAATTGAATGGAAAATAGAGGCAAAAATACGGTCATCAAATACGCCGGCATTCAATGAAAAATAAATCAGAAGTGCACCAATTGTTTCCACAACAAGGGAAAAGAGAACAATTTGCATGGAAAGCGCCATTACATTACTGATTTTTTCATTGCCCAAGATATCTTTCATATAAAGGCTTTCACTAAAAGTGGAACCGGTTTTGAAAAAATAGGAGAAAAATGAGGTAAACGTCAACATTCCCAGTCCACCAATTTGAATGAGCACCAAAATAATGGATTGCCCGAAGGTCGTAAAAGCCGTCGCGGTATCCATTACAATTAATCCGGTTACCGCCACAGCACTGGTGGCGGTGAATAGCGCATCAATAAAATCAATCCCTTCGGTGGTAGCACTGGGCAGCATCAAAAGAAAGGTGCCGGTAAGGGCAACGAGTGCAAAACTGGACACAAAAAGCAGGGCGGGATTAAAATATGCGCTATAAATTTTGCGTACCAAAAAGGTAAGTCGAATAAAAAAGTAAAGGAACAAGCCGTATTCCAAAACAAAACGTGAAGCTACATAAGATTCTAAGATATCCCCTTGGTAATTCAAAGTCATCATTATGACTTCCAAAACCATTAAAACCAATAAAAGCCAAAGATTGATCCGGGCCAGTTTCTTGATCTTCTCATTGGGGCTGGAAGTTTTATATTGATAGAAGTTGAGGACGAAAAGTATCAGAATCAAAATGGGTAGCGCCAGAATCATATAGGGACGATAAATTTCAAAACGATCGAACCCATAGGTAAAAACCAATAGAAAAATAAGGAAAAGATCAATTAACCAACTGATAATTCTGGATTTCTTGAAATTTCCAATCATTTTTGCGCCTTTATTTTTTCAATTTCCAAAAATTTTGATAGTTAAATTTTGGAAAGAACAAAAATCAAAATTCCGGCAAAGGTAATCTTTTTGACATAACTTTATGAAGGATTTCCCGCATGGAACCTATCATTTCTGCATACAACTGCGCCATAAAATGTATCTTTGTCGAAATTTTATCTTATGTCCAAACGAGTTGTTCCCTATAAGAAATCCGATCTGGCGAAAAAAGATCAGGTACGGTCGATGTTCGATACCATTTCAGAAGAATACGATAATTTGAACCGGGTAATTTCTTTTGGTATCGATGTTAAATGGCGTGAAAAAGTCGTGAAAATGATTTTGGAAAAGAAACCTGAAAACATTTTGGATGTTGCAACAGGAACAGGCGATTTGGCGATTAGTTTTGCCAAAGCGGGAGCGTCAAAAGTAGTGGGACTGGATATTTCACCGGGAATGTTGGCCGTGGGACGAAAAAAAATAACGGAAGAATCATTGGAAGAAAAAGTGGAGCTGGTACAAGCAGATTCCGAAGAAATGCCTTTTGAAACCAATAGCTTCGATGCTGTTTCGGTGGCTTTTGGCGTTCGTAATTTTGACCTTTTGGAACAAGGCCTTACAGAAATTTACCGTGTCTTGAAACCGGGTGGAATTTTTGTGGTGTTGGAAACATCGGTGCCAACGAAAACCCCTTTTAAACAAGGCTATCGTTTTTACACGAAATATATTCTTCCCACCATAGGCAAATTGTTTTCCAAAGACCGCCAGGCATATTCTTATTTGAGCAAAAGTGCGGCATCCTTTCCTTATGGCGAGGCTTTCAACAATATTTTAAAGAAAATCGGGTTTATCAATGTGGAAGATTATCCGCAAGCCTTTGGCGCGGCAAGCATTTACAGTGCTTCCAAATAATCGAGCGTAAATTCGAAGAAGACGAATGATTGTTTGTCCCCAATAACAATGGTATTTATGAGAAGACTTTTTTTGGTTTTAATTCTTTTTATTGGTTTTCAGAATGTACATTCCCAAGGGATTTTTGAAGGACTTTTCAGTAAAGAGAAAGTGCGAAACTTAGAGAATTTCGACAAAGACCGTTGGTCTTATGGCTACTATTTGGGATTCAACAGTTATGATTTCAAAATAAACTATCAAGCATTGGAGGGCAGCCCAAACAATGTGCTTGTGGAAAGGAATATAGGTTTCAACGTCGGTCTCATCGGAAATTTGCGCATCAATGATTATGTCGATCTGCGCTTCGAACCAGGGGTAATGTTCACCACTCGAAACCTTACTTTTCCAGAATTTGCAGACGAATCGGATGCCCTTCGGGAAGTAAAATCGACTTATGTGCATTTGCCACTTCTTATGAAGTTTTCCACCAAGCGTTTGAACAACTTCAAACCATTTATTATAGGCGGTGTTTCAACGTCTTTTAACCTTTCCAGCAATTACAACAACCCCGACGACAACAGCAAAGGCCAGTTCCGTATGACACAAAATACCTATTATTACGAGATTGGGTTTGGCATTGACCTGTATTTGTATTATTTCAAATTCACTCCGTCCATTCGCGGGGTTTTTGCCATTAATGACGAACTTGTGCGCGACGTGGATCCCAATAGTCCTTGGACCGGCAATATTGACAAAATGTCTTCACGCGCCATTTTCATTAATTTCACCTTTCAGTAAAGCTTCCTTTCCCATTGGTTTTATTTAAATTTCATTTCGAAATCCTGATTGGATAAGCTACTTTTGATTTTTATCTGTAATTTTGAAGGGATAATTTTTTTAATAAGAATTTTCAACTTGAAAACAGAATGTTATTTTGAATAAATAAATATGAAGAAAATTTTAGTCGCCAACCGTGGTGAAATTGCTTTGAGAATAATGAAAACCGCCCGCAAAATGGGAATTCGAACCGTTGCGGTTTTTTCTACGGCCGACAGGAATGCCCCCCACGTGAAATATGCCGATGAAGCGGTTTGCATTGGTGAACCTCCTTCTTCCGAATCGTATTTGTGCGGTGAAAAAATCATCAAAATTTCCAAGGAATTAAATGTGGATGCCATTCATCCCGGATACGGCTTTTTGAGCGAAAATGCGGTTTTTGCAAAGAAAGTGGAATCTGCCGGAATAAGGTTTATTGGCCCAAAACCCAATGCCATTCAAGTAATGGGAAACAAGTTGGAAGCCAAAGAAGCCGTAAAAAAATACGGGATTCCAATGGTTCCGGGGATCGATCAGGCCATTGAAGATGTTCAGGAGGCAAAAAATATTGCCAGGGAAATCGGTTTTCCCATTTTGATCAAAGCGGCCGCCGGAGGTGGTGGAAAAGGAATGCGGATCGTTGAAAATGAAAAAGGCTTAGAAGACCAAATGAACCGTGCGATCAGCGAAGCGAAATCGGCTTTTGGCGATGGTTCCGTTTTTATTGAAAAATATGTGGCCTCGCCGAGACATATCGAAATACAAATCTTGGCCGATAGTTTTGGGAATACGGTTCATTTATTTGAACGTGAATGCAGCATTCAACGCCGGCATCAGAAAGTGGTTGAAGAAGCACCTTCTTCTGTTCTTACTTCCGAAATTCGACAAAAAATGGGTGAAGCCGCCATTCGTGTTGCAAAAGCTTGCGATTATATCGGCGCGGGAACAGTGGAATTTTTGCTTGATGAAAATAAAAATTTCTTTTTTTTGGAGATGAACACGCGCTTGCAAGTCGAACATCCTGTAACCGAATTTATCACCGGATTGGATTTGGTGGAACAACAAATCAAAATTGCGCGGGGCGAAAAACTGGAATTCTCACAAAATGATTTACAGATTAACGGACATGCACTCGAATTGCGTGTTTATGCCGAAGATCCGATGAATGATTTTCTGCCAAGTGTTGGAAAACTTGAAAAATATCAAATTCCACAAGGGGAAGGAATACGGGTTGATAACGGCTTTGAAGAAGGAATGGAAGTGCCCATTTATTACGATCCGATGCTCTCAAAACTGATTACCTATGCCAAAAATCGGGAAGCTGCGATTCAATTAATGATCGAAGCAATTGAGCAATATGAAGTCGAAGGAGTTAGCACCACGCTTTCTTTTGGAAAGTTTGTCTGTGAAAATGAAGCTTTTCAAAAAGGGGATTTCGATACACATTTTGTGAAAAAATATTTTTCCCCCGAAAAATTAAAAGGTCAAATTGAAGAGGAGGCCAAACTTGCAGCCATGATTGCACTGAAAAAATACCTGAAAGATTTGGAAAAGGTACGATTGCAGGAAAAATAATGATTGGTTGGCAGTGGCAGTTGGCAGTAATAGAATAACTCTGAATCAGTTGAATCCAGGGAGTAAAACAAGTTGGGCAGAAATATTTTAAGTTTTCATCTACTATATAACGCTTTTCGCTAATTCATAATTCTGAATTCATAATTCATAATTCCCACAAATGAGCAAAAACAACAAGGAACTAAAGGAAAAAATCGCAGAGGCCCATTTGGGCGGAGGTGAAAAAAGAATCGCCAAACAGCACGAAAAGAAGAAACTGACCGCGCGCGAACGAGTTGCTTATTTGCTGGATGACGGTTCCTTTGAAGAAATAGGCATTTTGGTCACGCATAGAACCAATGATTTTGGAATGGCGGAACAAAAATTTTATGGCGATGGTGTGGTAACGGGTTATGGAACGGTTCATGGTCGATTGGTTTATGTTTTTGCACAAGATTTCACGGTTTTTGGCGGTGCTTTGTCCGAAACCCATGCCGAAAAAATTTGCAAAGTCATGGACCACGCGATGAAAGTTGGTGCGCCCATTATCGGGTTGAACGATTCCGGTGGCGCCAGAATTCAGGAGGGGGTGCGATCATTGGGCGGTTATGCCGATATTTTTTATCGAAACGTGCAAGCTTCTGGGGTAATCCCGCAAATTTCGGCCATTATGGGACCTTGTGCCGGTGGCGCGGTCTATTCACCTGCCATGACGGATTTCACTTTGATGGTGCAAGATACCAGCTATATGTTCGTTACCGGGCCTAATGTGGTAAAAACTGTTACCAACGAAGAAGTAACTTCTGAGGAATTGGGCGGGGCCAGTACACATTCTACCAAATCGGGTGTTACGCACATCACTTCG
>DASSWN010000180.1:0-25669 GCA_035704905.1 Flavobacteriaceae bacterium | reverse complement strand
TTTCGGTGTTGTATTCAATTTTTATATATTTTTATGCTGAAATTATTTTTTTATGCAGCCAGATGAGCTAATCCTTCAACTTCAAAATAAAAATCCACAGGCTTTTGAACGCATTTACGAACTATATTCCAAGAGTACTTTTGGGATTATTTTTGCGATAGTTCAAAATAAAGAAACGGCGGAAGAAATTCTTCAGGATGTATTCCTCAAAATTTGGGAAAATGCCGAAAGCTATTCATCGGAAAAAGGACGATTTTTTACGTGGATTTTAAATATTGCACGAAATACTGCGATTGATAAACTTCGCAATAAGGAATATCGAATATATTCCCAAAACCAAAGTATGTGTTTTTACGTAAATGTAATAGAGGAAAAAAGGGGAAATGTTGAAAACGGGGATTACATTGGTTTAAAAAAATGTATAGAGACACTAAAACCATTTTGCAAAAAGTTGATCGATCTGCTCTTTTTTCAAGGATTCACTCAAAAAGAAGCATCGGAAACGCTTAAAACCCCCTTGGGAACCATAAAAACCCGCAACCGTAAATGTCTTAAAGGTTTGCGCGATAAACTTTCGGTCTCATGAACATCGAGGAATACATTCAGTCTGGTATTTTGGAACTGTACGTTTACGGTGCATTGACCAAGGAGGAATCAATTGAAGTAAGCGAAAAATTGAAAAAATATCCGGATATACGTTCGGAAGTGGAAGAGATTGAGGACACATTGCAAAATTTATCATCAGCAGTCGCCCCTTACAATCCCAACGAATTGTTGGCTTCTATTAAACAGAAATTACGACATCACGAGCAGGCAGTTCCGTTTGCCAAAAAACCGCCCAAAACACCCATCTCAACTTATTTGGCTTGGGCCGCCTGTTTTATATTTTTAGTGGGAATTGTTGCACTTTGGAATTCCAACCAATCTTTGCGCGATGAAATAAAAAGTATTGCCGAAGAAAATGCCGAAATGGAAAATGAAATTGAGAACATGCGTTTGGAAAACAGGAAGTCGCAAAAATTACTGGATGTTTTTCGTGATCAGAATATTGCCCGCATCGTATTGGCTGGTCAGGAAGCCAGTCCCAAATCTAAGGCAACCGTATTCTGGGACAAACAAAAAGACATGGCTTACATCGATGCCAAAGACCTTCCCGCTCCTCCACCGGGAAAAGTATATCAAGTTTGGTCCCTTACTTTAGAGCCTCTCAAACCTGTAAGTATGGGATTATTGGAAAATTTCAACACGGATGCAAACAAAATTTTCATTCTACAAAACCCCAATCAATCCGAAGCTTTTGGCATAACCTTAGAACCTGAAGGCGGTAGCGAAACCCCAACCATGGAACAGCTTTATGTTTTGGGCACAATCGGCACCAAATCAGCTTAAAATTGTTTTTCCGTTTTAATTTGGAAGGTTTTCATCATTTCTGCGACAAAAAAACCCCCCAGTATTTCGCAAAAAGAATAAATAGCATGTTTTTATATTCTATTTCCGCCGGAAATTATCTTAATTTCACCTTTTGCCCCAAAGCTTAACATTTTACACTGTTTTTTTTAACGTTTTTTAGAAAACCGCATGCCTCCATGCTCCCGTATATTTTATTAAATCAACAAAATTTTATTCATTATGAAAAACAAGAAAGAAAGCTTGGGCATAGAAAAAGCCAATTTGTTTGCCCAAGAAACAAGTAGAAGAAAATTCCTGCAATACAGCGGACTTGCTGTTGTAGGAGGAAGTTTGGTATTGGCTGGTTGTAGCGATGACGACGACAATTCTGGTCCACCGGACACCGAAATATTCGATTTGGGTAGCGGCAATCTCGGTATATTGAATTATGCCTATGCCTTGGAACAATTGGAAGCCGCATTTTATAAACAAGTAGTGAACGGTAGTTATTGGCAAAATGCAGATGCCGAAGAAAAACAAATTTTGGAAGACTTATATGAGCATGAAACAATTCACCGAGATTTCTTCAAAACCGCAATTAGCGCGGCGGTGAGCAGTGAACTTATGCTTCCGGAACTTGAATTCGATTTTTCTTCAGTAAATTTTGGAGACAGGGATTCAGTCCTCCAAACCTCAGTGATTCTTGAAGACACAGGAGTTGCCGCCTACAATGGCGCAGGAAGTCTTATCGATGCCAGTGATGCCACGGGAGCGGTTTATTTGACCTTGGCAGGAAAAATTGTTTCGGTGGAAGCTCGACATGCCTCTGCAGTACGAAATTTATTGAACCCAGGATCCATCAATTTTGCCAGTCCGGATGTGCTTGTCAATTTGGCCGGATCGGGCAAAGCCTATGATAAAGCGATCGCACCGGCGGGAATCCTTTCCGCCGTGAAAGCTACCGGCTTTATCACAACGGAATTTACGGCCAACAATTTGCCGACTTCATAAACAAAACATTAATCTTAAAAATACATATTATGAATTTTATAAAAATATTAGAAACACTTTCTGACAAGGAATTGCTTTACAGCAAAGGTTCCAGACGGGCATCATTTACAAAAATGAAAAACATTGGAAAGGATGTCGCACTCGCTTCCATTCCTTTCGGTTTGGCCTCGTTAAGCCCAAAAGCTTCGGCCGCGACAGCTGCGATGGGTTCCTCCGCAATGCAAGCCAGTCCGCTTGAAGTATTGCGATTTGCATTGACCCTGGAATATTTGGAGCGCGATTTTTACCAAATGGGACTTGACTCAGGTGTAATTGCCGCGGAAGACCAAGACGTATTTCAGTTAATTGCCGACCACGAATCATCTCACGTCGATTTCTTGGTAGCTGCCGTGGGCAGTATGGGCGGTGACACCGGTTCGCCAGAGTTTGATTTCACAGCGGGTGGTACGTTGGATACTTTCACAAATTATCAAACATTTATGGCCTTGGCCCAAGGCTTTGAAGATACAGGTGTAAGGGCCTACAAAGGACAAGCAGGTGCTTTGGCCAACGACAATACTTTGTTGACATACGCCCTTCAAATCCATTCCATTGAAGCACGACATGCATCGCAAGTTAGGCGCATGCGCGGTGAAAAAGGATGGATCGTGAAGAATGAAAACACCTTGCCTTCCAGTTTCTCTGCAATTTATGCCGGGGAACAAAATACTGTTCAAGGTGGGGTCAACCTTTCCGGAATGTTTGGCAATGTGGGTGGCGATGATGCCGTCACCGCTGCATTCGACGAACCGCTTACCATGCCCGAGGTAAATGCTATCGCAGGTTTGTTCATTGTATAAACATAAATTGTTCCCTCCTTTTTTTGAAGCTACGTTTTTTTACGTAGCTTTTTTTTGTTTCAACTTTAAAACTGCCTGAAAAAAATGAATTGACTAAAATTCTTTAAATTTGCGGCATCTTAAAAATTATCCTTCACATAGCTTTTCAAAATTTATGATACAAACAAAATCCCCTGAAGAAATTGAACTCATGCGTGAAAGTGCTTTAATCGTTTCAAAAACTTTGGGAATGCTCGCAAAAGAAACCAAAGCCGGTGTCAGTACAAAACATTTGGACAAGCTTGCTGAAGAATTTATCCGCGATCATGGTGCCGAACCGGGATTTTTAGGACTTTACGGTTGCCCCTCGACTTTATTGACAAGCGTGAACGAAGCTGTTGTTCACGGATTGCCCACCGATAAGGAACTGGAAGACGGCGACATTGTGGCGATCGATTGCGGTGCAAAAAAGAATGGATTTTACGGTGATCATGCCTACACCTTTGAAATTGGCGATGTGGATCGGGAAACCAAAAAATTGCTCCGCATCACCAAAGAATCTTTATATATCGGCATTCGTGAATTCAAGATTGGAAACCGGGTGGGCGATGTTGGTTTTGCCATCCAGCGCTATACTGAAAAACACGGATATGGTGTGGTTCGGGAGTTGGTTGGTCATGGTTTGGGAAAGAAAATGCACGAAGATCCAGAAATGCCAAATTATGGCAAACGAGGCCAGGGAAAAAAATTCATTGAAGGAATGGTGGTCGCGATCGAGCCTATGATTAATCTGGGCACAAAAAATATTCAGCAACTAAAGGACGGTTGGACGATTGTCACGAGGGATGGGAAACCAAGTGCACATTTTGAACATGATGTGGCTTTAATTGACGGAAAGCCCCAACTTCTTTCAACTTTTGACTACATCTATGAAGCACTCGGAATTAAAAGTGATGAGGAAGATGAGTTTCGAAAACTATAACTCCCGCAAATGCACGAATAAATCTTATTTCCGTATTATCCACAACCCTTTCGGGGTTTGAATCCCCGAAAGGGTTAAGATCACACTATTGAAATCAGCAATCAAATATCTTTTAAATCATGTTCCCAGACCGGTTCTAATCCGGTTGAGCTATATGGTGCGACCTTTTCTTGTATTTGTGCTTCGGGGAAAGAAATACACCGATCCGATTGACGGAAAATCTTTTCGAAAATTCCTTCCGTACGGGTATGAAAACCAGCGTGAAAATGTCCTCTCCCCTTCTACCCTTTCATTGGAACGGCATAGGTTGTTATGGCTTTATTTGAAAAATGAAACCGATTTTTTTACTGCGAAACATACAATGCTTCATTTTGCCCCGGAACAAGCTTTTTATAAACGCTTTCGAAAAATGAAGAATTTAGATTATACCACCACCGATTTAAATTCTCCGTTGGCTGATGTGAAAGCCGACATTTGCAAGCTTCCTTTTGAAAATAATACCTATGATATAATTTTCTGCAACCATGTTTTGGAACATATCACGGATGACAAAAAGGCTATGGAAGAAATTTTTCGGGTGCTGAAACCAGGTGGAATGGCAATTTTGCAAATACCGCAAGACTTATCGCGAAAGGAAACATTTGAAGACAACTCCATCACCGATACCAAAGAACGCGCAAAGATTTTTGGCCAGTACGACCATGTTCGAGTTTATGGATTGGATTATTTCGATAAACTGAGAAAAGTGGGGTTTTTGGTCGAAGAGGAAAATTACACGAAAAAACTTTCCGGAACGGAAATTGAAAAATTTAGGTTGGCAAAAGGCGAAATTATTCCCGTCTGTAAAAAAATCAGTGAATAAGTTTTGAACTATCCTTCAACCAATTGTCTTTTAAAGCCTTCGGTCATAAAAGTTCCAATACTGTCTTTTTCCGCATAAATCAAATAGGCATCAATATCAGGAAGGGTTTTCAATAATTCTTTGGACTTCTCCAAACCCAGAGCCATAAAAGTGGTTGCATATCCATCCGCGAGCATGCAATTTTTGGCCAAAACGCTTGCGCTCAACACTGAGTTACGAGCGGGATAACCCGTCAATGGATTTATGGTATGCATATATTTTTCACCCGTTGCGCTGTCCACACGGAATTTTCGATAATTCCCCGAAGTAGCCATTCCATGGTTTTTTAATTCAATCACAGTTGCCAGGGTGCGCTTCCCCGAGGTTTGTTTTGGATCATCGATCCCAACTTTCCAAGCATCGTGGTTGCTTAGGTTTTTTCCATGAGCGACGAGTTCACCACCAACTTCCACCAAATAGTTTTCCACACCGTTTTGTTGCAAATAAGCCGCCAACCTATCCACAGAAAAACCTTTTGCAATGGCGTTGAAATCGATATAAACCGCCGTATCCGATTTTCTGATAGTATGATTTGGGGTTAGTTTCACTTTATCGAAGCCAACATATTGCATCAGCGAATCAATATTGGCACTATCAATTTTCAAAGTAAATTTATCAGGACCAAATCCATAAAAATTGACCAAATTTCCGACTGTGGGATCAAAATAACCGTCACTTTTTTCGAAAATAATTTTTGAGGTTTTAAAAACTTCCACAAACATATCATCGACCACTAAAAGCGAATCACCTTTATTTATTTTTGAAATATCCGAATCGGGGGAATAGGTGCTCATTGATTTGTTGATCGCTTGAAAAATAGAATCGACACCACTTTTCAAGTTCAAATCATTTTCGGAAAAATATTTAATCTGATAGGTGGTTCCCAAAGCCCTTCCGGCAAGAATTTTTTCTTCCGGAAGATTCTTTCCGCAGGAAATCACCAAAAAACAGGAAACTGCAAAAAGTACAAGTTTATATTTCTTGCAAACCTTTGTAATTGACAACATAATCGCTATTTAAATCCACCGGTTTATTGTAATCTTCAGAATTTGCCAAGCCGACACCGGCATAAAAGGTACGGGCTTTGAATTTGTGCGCATGCTGCTTGATATTTTGCATAAGGAACACATCGAAGTCCGAGGGATCATCGGGATAGGCAATGGCGCGCACAATCACAAAATGAAGTTTTTTATTCTTCAAAGCCACAAACTGCGGGTCTTTTTTCAACTTGCTGTTCACCCCCAAAAATTCGTAACCTTGCTCTTCCAAATCCTTTCCTACGACATGCATCGCCAAATTGTGCAATTCTTGTTTGTTCAATTCCGCCATTGTTCAAGCTAAAAAAACCCGAACGCAAATTCGGGTTTTGATTATCGTGCATTAGCCGCCAAAATCATCAAAACGGATATTTTCATCAGGAATACCGAAGTCTTCCCCCATTTTCTGAACCGCTTTGTTCATCAATGGCGGGCCACAGAAATACAATTCGATTTCTTCCGGTTCTTCATGTAGGCTCAAATAATTATCGATCACCACTTGGTGAATAAACCCGACAAAACCATCTCCTTCGCCATCGATTCCATCTTTCACCTTCCAATTGTCTTCTTCCAACGGTTCGGAAAGCGCCAAATAAAATTTGAAATTGGGAAAATCCCTTTCCAAAGCACGGAAATGTTCTATATAAAACAGTTCGCGTTTTGAACGGCCACCATACCAAAAGGTAACTTTACGACCGGTTTTCAAAGTACGAAACAACTGGTATAAGTGGGAACGCATGGGCGCCATTCCGGCGCCACCGCCCACGTATAGCATTTCGGCTTCGCTATGATTGATATAGAATTCGCCATAAGGACCTGAAACCACCACTTTATCGCCCGGTTTTTGGGCAAAAATATAGGAAGAAGCAATTCCCGGGTTTACATCCATCCAGCCCTTTTTGGCGCGATCGAAAGGTGGAGTGGCAATCCGAACATTGAGCATAATTTCCCTTCCTTCCGCAGGATAAGAAGCCATTGAATATGCCCTTTCAACCGTTTCGTCATTTTTCATGACCAGTGGCCAAAGTTTGAAATTATCCCATTCCGCTTTGAATTTATCCTTTTCACCCGGATGTTCATCAGGGTGTGCGGAAATATCCATATCCTTGAACGGAATTTGGCATTTTGGAATTTCGATTTGAATATATCCACCGGCCTGATAATCCATATCTTCTGGAAGCTCGATGACAAATTCCTTAATAAAAGATGCCACATTCCAGTTTCGTGTAACAGTTGCTTGCCATTTTTTAATTCCAAAAACTTCTTCAGGAATTTGGATTTTCATATCGGTTTTCACCTTCACTTGACAACCCAAACGCCAACCATCGGCAATTTCGGTACGCGTGAAGTGCGGTGATTCTGTGGGCAAAATTGTTCCGCCACCTTCACTTACGATACATTTACATTGGATGCAGGTTCCGCCTCCCCCGCAAGCGGAAGGAAGAAACAATTTGTTTTCCCCAAGGGTGGAAAGCAACGTGGAGCCAGAACCTACCACGATATCCTTTTCACCGTTAATATTGATTGTTATTGGTCCTGAGGGGACAAGTTTTGCTTTGGCGAACAAAAGTGTTCCAACCAGCAACAAAATGATTCCCAAGAAGACAATTAAACCTATAATAATTATTTGTAAAATATCCATTGTAGCTTCCTTTGTGTTATAATTTGATACCCATAAAGCTCATAAAGCCGATTGCCATTAATCCGGTAAGAATAAAAGTAATTCCCAAGCCTTTCAAAGGAGCCGGAACATTGGAATAAGCAATTTTTTCACGAATGGCGGCAATTGCCAAAATAGCCAAAAACCAACCAACCCCACTTCCGAGCCCGTACACCACTGCGAAATCGACCCCGGAAAAAGCTTTTTGTTGCATAAATAGTGAACCTCCCAAAATGGAACAGTTTACGGCAATTAACGGAAGAAAAATTCCTAATGAACCATATAAAGCCGGTGAAAATTTTTCAACAACCATCTCGACCAATTGTACCATTGCGGCGATGACGGCTATAAACATAATCAAGCTTAAAAAACTTAGATCAATAGTGGCATATTCCGGCCCAAGCCAAGCCAAAGCTCCGGGACTAAGAAGATATTTGTCCATCAAATAATTGACCGGAACCGTTATAATAAGTACAAAAATAACCGCTGCCCCCAATCCAACAGCTGTTTTAACGGTTCTGGAAACGGCCAAATAAGAGCACATTCCCAAGAAATAAGCGAAAATCATATTTTCTATGAAAACGCTTTTAACAAATAAATTTAGATATTCCATGATAGTTTCTTTAGATTAGAAGGCTTTAGTTTTCTTCAATCAGTTTTCTGTTTTTGGCCCGTTGCAGCCAAATAATAATTCCCACGATTATCAAGGCCATTGGTGACAGCAACATAAATCCGTTGTCGTGATATCCCAAGGCATATAAACCAGTAGAAGCTGCTTCAGTCGCGCCTTTGTGACCCAAAACTTCAAAACCGAAAAGTTTTCCCGACCCAAAAAGCTCGCGGACAAAAGCCACGATCACCAACAACAACGCATAGCCGGCGCCGTTTCCTACTCCATCCAGAAATGAGCGCCAGGGACGGTTTGCCATTGCAAAAGCTTCCAATCTTCCCATCACAATACAGTTGGTGATAATCAGTCCCACGAAAACCGAAAGCTGTTTGCTAACATCATAAGCATAGGCCTTTAGAACCTGATCGACCAAAGCCACCAAGGCAGCAATAACAACAAGCTGTACTATGATTCGAATTCGCATGGGAATTAGATTGCGTAAAAAGGATATTATCACATTACTTGCAGCAATAACCGCAATCACGGCAATTCCCATAACAACTGCAGGTTCCAGTTGCACAGTGATCGCGAGGGCCGAACAAATACCCAAGACCTGCACGGTAATCGGGTTGTCATCGTTCAACGGATCGATCAATAATTTCCTATTCCTTTTAGAAAGAAAGTGTTCCTTTTCTTCTGAACTTGAAAGAAAAAGAATCATTTCCTCTTTCTTTTTCAATTCCTGATCTTTTTTATCGATAGTGTCTTTTGTCATAACTACTTGCTTATAACATTGAAATTTTCTTGCTTTTTGAAAAAGGGCAGATAATGTTTCAAACGTTCCGAAATCATTGCCGAAACCCCATCACTCGTAATCGTGGCACCGGAAATGGAATCTACTTTGTTATCATCATTGTTTTCCGGTTGGCTATATCCTTTTACGGTAGCCACGCCAACCAAATTTCCTTGTGAATCAAAGATTTTCTCATTCGTGAACATATCACTGAACCAATCCTTAGTAATTTCGGCACCCAATCCAGGGGTTTCACCCGCATGATCGAATGTTGCACCGGCGATGGTATTAAAATTCGATTCCAAAGAAAGGTAGCCCCAGATTGCGTTCCAAAGGCCCGCACCGCGCAGTGGGATGATATAGTACTTCTTTCCCTCAACATTTGCAACGAAAAGCGGAAATACTTGCTCATCAACATGTTTTGACATTTCTTCGGCCAAATTCACCTGAAAGGCATCCCGGCCTTCCACGACCTCACCCTGGTTGTTCAGTGCAATTCCTTTTTCGATATATTTTTTATAATTCTCCGGGGCATTTTCGCGAGTGGTTTCAATGCCAATGGTTGCCAAGATATTCTGCATTTTTTCTTGCCGCACATTTTCGCTCTGAAGCGGTTTCAAAGATGTGGCTGTATATGCCAAGGCGGTGCCCACAAGCACTACCATTATAATGGCAAAAATAAAGGTATAAATATTACTATTTCTATCCATTTCTATGACGATTTTACAGGTTGTGCGACTAATTTCGCCCGTTTTTTTCTTCGTTTGATATTGGCATTGATCACATAATAATCGATGGTTGCCGCAAAGACGTTCATCAACAAAATAGCCATCATTACCCCTTCGGGATAGGCCGGATTAAACACCCTGATCATCACTGCCAACATTCCGATAAGGATTCCGTAAATCCATTTTCCTTTAAAGGTTTGTGCCCCCGACACCGGATCGGTGGCCATAAAGACAATTCCGAAAGCCAAACCGCCCACCATTAGATGTTGCCACCAAGGGAAATTGCTCAAACCGCTGCCGGCCACTCCCATTGAAGGAAGCAAATTGAAGAAATAGGCGGTGACCGCGGCACCCAAAAATCCGCCTACAATAATCCGCCAGCTGGCAACTTTTGTAAAAAGCAAAATAAGTGCGCCGATCAGAATGCAAGCAACGGAAGTTTCCGCGATGGAACCGGGAATAGTTCCCCAAAACATACTCATCGCGTCATACTGAACCTCGTGGCCCGAAGCAAGTGTTCCCAATATTGTTTCACCGGAAACCCCATCTACCGAACCCGCATTGGCAACCCACACTTTGGTTCCGGACATATAGGTCGGATAGGCAAAAAAGGCAAATGCACGCGCGGTTAATGCTGGGTTCAATACATTCATTCCCGTGCCGCCGAATGCTTCTTTTCCGATTACAACCGCAAAAACCACCGAAAGGGCGACCATCCATAACGGAATTCCAACGGGCATGATCATCGGAATCAACAATCCGGTGACCAAATAACCTTCGTTCACTTCATGACCGCGGAAAATGGCAAAGGCAAATTCCAAACCAAGCCCAACGGCATACGACACAATTATCATTGGGAGCACTTTTTCGAGTCCCAATAAAAACGCGTCCCAAAATGCCACTTCGGATTGAATTTGTATCAAATATTGATAACCGGTATTCCATATCCCAAAAAACAAAGCCGGTAAAAGCGCAATGACCACGGTGATCATCACACGTTTCAAATCCACGGCATCGCGGATATGTGCTCCTTTCTGCGTGGTATGGTTCGGCACGAACAAAAAGGTGTCCAAGGCGTTGATGGCCGGAGCATATTTTTCAAATTTTTTCCCATGGGAAAACGGCTCCTTAAATTTATCGAGCTTCTGTCTTATCCATTCCATAGTTTCTTTATTAGCCAACTTCGGTAATCATTAAATCCAAGCCAAGACGAATAACTTCTTGTGCTTCCAGTTTTGAGGTATTTGTATAATCGATCAAAGCAAAATCTTCAGGGGCTACCTCGTAAATGCCCAGATTTTCCATTTTTTCAATATCGGCAGACATACAGGCTTTCAGCAATTGCATCGGATAAATATCAATTGGCATCACCTGTTCCATTTCCCCTGTCACAACCAACGCCCGTTCTTCACCATTGAGATTGGTGTTGACCACATATTTTTTCTTCGGGAACAACCACGAAAAAGAAGTACGCGACATGGAAGGAATATTGTTATATGTAAAAGGAACCCACCCAAACAGTCTGTAATTGTTTCCTTCGGGAATCAAGGTGACCATATTTCCATAAAAATCGAGGTACTGACCATTCGATAACCTTTGGCCCGTCAATACATCCCCGGAAATAATTCGTGTTTCTTCTGAAACCGTACCAATAAGATCCGAAACGTTTGCCCCTATTATTGTTTTGAAATATTTTCGGTTTTTCGCATCACTTCCAGCAACGGCGATAATGCGTTCGGCACGGAAATTTCCTGTAAGGAAAAGGTTTCCGATGATGCACACATCTTGCGGATCAACGGTCCAAACCCTTTCGCCCATATTCAGGGGTTCGGTTTTGTGAATATGCACACCCACATTTCCTGCTGGGTGTGGCCCTGAGACATTCAATATTTCAACTCCCTTGATATCTTTCAAAAAGGAAGTCGAATTTTTTTCAACCGCCAAGTAAATTTTCCCGGGAGTCAATTTTTTCAAGGCATCGATTCCTTCTTGAAAAGCAGCTTGTTTGTCTTTCAGTATGAATTCATTGTCCGGTGCCAAAGGGGCCGAATTATATGCAGAAATATAAATTGCTTTTGGGGTGTCTTCCGGATTGGCCACAATATCGTACGGACGTTGTTTGATGAAGGCACCACAACCGCTTCCGAAAATTTTGTTTTTAACCGATTCCGAATCGAGTGAATTGGCAGAAGCTTTGCCAAAATCTTTGTATTCGAACTCCTTGTCGGGTTCAATTACAATTTCCATCACTTTGCGCTGGTCACCACGGACTATTTCTTTCAGCGTACCGCTGACGGGCGAGGTGAATCGGAGTTTGTCATTGTATTTTGAGAAGAAAAGTTCTTCGCCGGCAATAACCCGCGTTCCAGGTTTTTTAATCAGTAATTTGGGAACGACAGAATGAAAATCCGGTGGTTTAACCGCGTAAGTTCTGGAGAGAGGCGCACTTTCCAATATTTTTTCAGCTTCGCCTTCCAGCCGCAAATTAAGCCCTTTTTTAATCTTGATGTCTCTTGACATAATTAAAAAGAATATAACGTTAGTTTTCGCGGATGCAAATTTAAGAAATTAAAATCCTATATGAAACGTTAAAGCAGAATATCTGCAATTATTAACAAATGTCTTTCAAGTTGTATCGGATTCCAAATTTTTCGCCTCATTATTTGTGCGTATATTTATCCCAAAATTTTCCACATGAAAATATTTTTCAATGTATTTTTTTCACTCTTGGCCTTGAACAGCTTAAAAGCCCAAGTGTACGAAACCCTTCCTCCCGAAAACATACGCAGCATTCAGTTTAAAGCGGCGGCCCAAGAATTCGCCGGAACGCCTATTGGCCAAATTGGTGAAACCCTCACACTTTCTTTTGACGATTTATATGCCGATGAAGACAATTATTATTATGTAATAGAGCATTATAACTTTGACTGGACTCCTTCCGATCTTTATAAAAACGAATACTTGAATGGCTTCGATAACTTGCGGATCGCCGATTATAAAAATTCTTTTGGCACCTTGCAAAGTTACACGCATTATGAATTACGGATTCCAAACCGCAGTACCAAGGGCTTAAAAGTTAGCGGAAATTATTTGTTGAAAATCCTGAATGAAAATGGGGAAATCGTTTTTTCCAGAAAATTCATTTTGTTCGAACCTTTGGTAAATGTTCAAGTGAATATAAAACGATCGCGCGACCTGAAATATATTGACACCAAACAAGTGGTGAATTTTACCGTTGGAAACGATTTGGGCAATAGGGAGAACGAGTTTTTATTTAGAAACCCTGACAGATCCGTAAAAACCATGCTGATTCAAAACAATGATCTGCATTCGGCCATTACAGATCTGAAACCTCAATATACCATCGGCAACAAACTCGTTTACAAGTACGACCAAGAAGCGGCTTTCTGGGGTGGAAATGAATATTTGGCTTTTGAAAGCAAAGATTTGCGTGGCGCCACCATGAGCACAAAAAGAATTGAAGCCTTGGAACTCTTTCATCATTTTTTATACACGGACGGACCAAGATATGATGAACCTTATACTTATAACCCCGATATCAACGGGCATTTTTTGGTCACTTCGAGTGAAGGTCGCGATGATTCGATCGAAGCCGATTATATTATGATGCATTTTTCACTTTATTATTTTGGAGATTTAGAAGGTGGGGATTTATATTTATATGGGAATTTCAACAATTTCGCTTTGGACAACAGCACGAAATTGATTTATAACAGCCAGAAAAAAGTATATGAACTGCAACGCCTTTTCAAACAAGGGTTTTACAATTACAAATACATTCTTCTGAATAAGGACGGAACGGTGAACGATGGTGTAATCAGTGGTGATTTTGATGAAACAGAAAACCAATATACCGTCTTGGTCTATTACCGCGAACTTGGCGGACGATATGACCGAATTGTCGGCGTGGGAAGCGGAAACAGCCGCAACATTACCAACTGATATTCAAAACAATTTGAAATTTTCAAAGATTCGTTCAGAAATAACTATCTTTTGTTTCACAAACATTTATTTTTACGGAATACTTTCATTTTTAAAATAACCCAAAAAACCTACTATTCGTTATGAAAAAAAATTACCTTCAAAAAATTACCTTTCTTTTCGTTCTCTTTTGCAGCGGTTTTCTACTTCAGGGACAAAGCAACCAATATCTCCATTTTGACGGGGTGGATGATTATACAGAACTTCCCGCCGGGGCACAATATGTTAATAATCTGAACACTATCAGTATGGCTGGCTGGTTTTATACAGATGCTTTGGTTTACGGCCAAGGAATGATGAGTATACGAGGTGGTGGTACCGGCGATGGCGAAATGTATTTGATTCAGCTGAACAATGGCACCATGGAATGCCGATTGATCACAACAACCGGCCTGCACGAAGTTGTTGCCCCTGCCGGAACCATTCAAGCCGGGGTTTGGCAGCATATTGCTTGGGTCTTTGACCAAAATACGGTAGAACTTTTCGTGGATGGTGTTTCTATTGGAAGCGGTTCTGCTTCGGGAACTTTTCAATCTTCCGATCGCCCTTTTTCCATAGGAAAATGTATTCAGTCTGGTTTTAATTTCGTTTTTGGCGGTCGTGCAGATGAAGTTTCCCTGTGGAGCAAAGCACTCACCGCAACCGAAATACAAAATATGATCGCAAACGAATTAGTCGGCGATGAAGCGGGACTGGAAGTATATTATAAATTTGACCAAGGAACACCGGCCGGTGACAACACAAATATTACACAACTTTTGGCCGAAGGTGGGCAAACCGAAAAAAATTCAAACTTGATGAATTTTGCCTTGACCGGCACAACTTCCAATTTTGGCGGTACTTTAGAATCCGGTTTTCAAGTAATCAACCTGCTACCGATTCCCAATAAACTCACCACCGATTCGCCATTCGAATTAGTGGCGAGCGTTACTTCTGGTCTGGACATTACTTTTGAAATCGTTTCGGGACCCGCGACCGTAAGTGGAAATATGGTTACTTTAACGGGTGCGCCCGGGGAGGTTACCGTAAAAGCAAGCCAGCCGGGAAACGGAACTTGGGATCCGGCCGAAGATGTTTTTACCACTTTTGAAGTTTTAGATCCGAATGGCATTTTGGTTGATGCACAAATTCTACATCCGCTTGCGGGCGATGTGTTCGCTCCTTCTTTAATTCCACTAAAAATAGCAATCAATGCGAATATTGCTTATCCCGAACTTTTTTCTGTTGGCAGCGTGACGGCCATGATCGATGGGTCAACGATTGCCCTTACCGATCATGGAAACGGATTTTACACCGGCTGGTGGACGCCAACTGCTTACGGCCAATTCACTTTAAATGTAAATTCAACCAACAATTATGGTGCATCGCAACAAGTGGCCCAAACTTTTAATTTAATGGGCAATACCGGCGACATAACCGCCACCGCAACAGATGAAGTCTGGGTGAATTCCGATTATCCGTCCAAAACCGTGGAAGCCGATCTTCCGAGTTTTGTGGGTGCGTTCGACCAAATTATGGGAACACTTTATATTGAATGCCCAACGGGTGGCTGTGATCCGTGGGACCGGATTTCTTCCATCGAAGCGCAAGGAAAAGATGGTGAGTGGTACGAAATTATTCGTTATTTGACGCCTTATGGTGTTAGTTGCCAAAGTGAAATAGATTTAACCGATTTCAGATCCATTCTTCGCGGAAACACGAAATTCCGTGTGAATTTGGGCACGCAGGGAAATGGGTTTCTTTATACGTTGGAGTTGACTTACCACGCAGGAACACCGACTTATCCATACAGTTCGGTTCAAAAATTATGGTACCAAACTTATGCTTTTGGCGATATGGCAAATTTGCAACCGGCAGAAGATATTACGGCAATTTATCCTGCAAATACTCAAAATGCAAAAATAAAACTGGTTTCTACCGGGCATGGTTGGGGCGACACCAATACCGGAAATGCCGCAGAATTTCATGAAGACACGCACCATATTTGGGTAAATGGCACGGAAACTTTTTCGCAACACAACTGGAATGTTTGTAACCCAAATCCCGACAGTTGCAGCCCCCAAAATGGAACTTGGTATTATAACCGCGCCGGTTGGTGCCCGGGTTCCATTGCACAATTTTTCGATTACGATATGGGAAGTATTTCCCAAAACAGCGTGGATTTACAGTATATTTTTGATGAAGATTATGTCGATTATTGCCATCCAAACAACCCTAATTGTGTTACCGGCACCACCTGTTCTGACTGCGATGACGGTTTCAATCCACATTTGATTGTTTCTTCTTATCTCGTTTCTTTTGGTGCTTCGCCACTTTTGAAGGTGAAGGAACCCACTACATACGAATCCGTTTTTACAATGTACCCAAATCCTTCCACCGGTAACTTTTACATTGGGTTGAAAAACAATTCGCAAGTTGAATCGGTCGTTGTATATGACAATTTGGGAAGATCGGTTAAAAGTATTCAGCGCAACGATGCCGGCAACGAAATGCAGGTAAATTTAACCGGAATTGCTCCCGGCGTGTATCTGGTTTCACTTTATGGTAAAGGAAAAATGTTGGAAACCAAACGGCTCATTATTGAATAATTAAAAAAGCCTTTCGGGGTTTTGAATCCTGAAAGGCTTAATTATAAAAACATTCTTTCAAACCGTTTTCTTCTGAAATTTACTTTTGAAGAATTCCACGAAAATTGGAACAACTGAAAGTAAAATAATACCAATTACCGCCAAACTGAAATTTTCTTTGACAATGGGAAGATTTCCAAAAAGATAGCCCACTGCTATAAAAAGTCCGACCCAAATGGCACCGCCGAGAATATTATAGAAAATAAATCGGGAATAATTCATACTGGAAGCTCCGGCCACGAAAGGCGCATAAGTTCTGATAATAGGTGCAAAACGCGCAATAACAATGGTTTTTCCACCGTATTTTTCGAAAAAAGCACTTGTTTTCTTTAGATATTCCAACTTGAAAATCTTCGCGTCTTCTTTAAAAACGCGCATTCCGAAGTAGGAACCAAACGAATAATTCACCGAATCGCCCACCACAGCGGCCACAAAAAGAAGCCCAAAAAGCAAAAACGGATCTAAAACGCCTGTTGCTGCGAGTGCGCCGGCCGCGAAAAGCAGCGAATCGCCGGGCAGAAACGGAGTGACCACAAATCCGGTTTCGGCAAAAATGATCAGGAACAAGATGACATACGTTAAGGTTCCGTAGTTTTCCACAATGGTCAACAAATGATCATCGATGTGCAAAATAAAATCAAAAAGAATGTTGATCCACTCCATAATGGGTTTTTAAAATTGGTTTTCTTCAATCTGTTCAAACGGAATTTCCAAAGAATAATTTTTGTTTTAAACAAAATTTCTATTTGGTATATTTCGAAAGCATGGGACGCATTTCCATTCCCCATGACTGTGCGGCTTGCATTGATTTTTTGGTGATTTCGGGGCTTGTTTGAATCAATTTTTGTCCCACCGGCGAATTGTAGAAGTCCATGATTTCTTGAATTTCTTGGTGTGTATAGGTTTCCATGTAAATTTTCGCAATTTGTTCATACAAACGGGGCAGTTTGGATTTCACATCGGCCATAAAAGCCTTCTGATTTTCCGCAGGAATCATTTGAAGAAAAGGTTCGAGCATAACTTCAAACTGACCTTTCGTTTGCAATTTTACCAGTTCCAACGCATCGGCTTTATAGGTTTCGTTTTCTTGTGAGAATGCGGTGAACCCCACTAAAAATGCCGTTACAATTATTAATTTTTTCATGTTTTGTTTGTTTTAATGATTAGAATTGAGAAACAACTTTTCCAAGGTTCAAAACTTCGAAAAGCTGAAAAAGGTTTAGTTTAACTGTTGAACAAAGGCCTGTCGCCCATCATTTTTTCTATCTTATTTCTGATGGAATCCAAGTTCCTTTCGTCTTCCGGCTTTGATAAAGCGGCATCAATAAAATCAACAATGGTTTCCATATCTTGTTCTTTTAATCCACGGGTTGTTACCGCCGGCGTTCCAATGCGAATTCCAGAAGTAACAAAAGGCGATTTGTCATCAAAAGGAACCATGTTTTTATTGACGGTAATGCCTGCTTTCCCCAAGGTTTCTTCCGCAGCTTTTCCAGTGGAGTTTTTGCTGCGAAGATCGATCAACAACATATGGTTGTCGGTGCCTCCCGAAACCACCTGATATTCCCTTTTCATAAATGCCTTTGCCATAACGGCGGCATTCTTCTTCACTTGCACCATATAATGTAGAAAATCATCGCTCAAGGCTTCTTCAAAGGCCACAGCTTTTGCCGCGATTATGTGTTCCAACGGCCCGCCTTGGTTTCCGGGAAAAACGGCGCTGTTTAGAAGTGTGGACATCATTTTCAAATTTCCGTTCTTCAATTTCAAACCAAACGGATTTTCAAAATCTTTGCCCATCAAAATCATTCCACCACGAGGCCCACGCAAAGTTTTATGCGTAGTGGTGGTGAGAATATGACAGTGTGGGATCGGATCTGAAATCAAACCTTTGGCGATCAATCCGGCGGGATGAGCAATATCGGCCATAAGTATTGCCCCTACCCGATCGGCAATTTCCCTGAATTTCTTATAATCGAATTCACGCGAATATGCAGAAGCTCCCGCAATGATCATTTTTGGCTTTTCCTTTTCGGCCACAAACAACAAATGATCGTAATCAATAATTCCTGTTTCTTCTTTTACCCCATAAAAAACCGTGTTGTACAATTTTCCGGAAAAATTCACCGGCGAACCATGCGTTAAATGTCCTCCGTGGGAAAGATCAAAACCAAGGATTTTATCGCCCGGTTTCAAACAAGCCGCATAAACCGCCGTATTTGCTTGCGATCCGGAATGGGGTTGCACATTGGCATATTCGGCATCAAAAAGTTCTTTCGCACGGTCGATGGCCAATTGCTCCACTTCATCGACAATTTCGCAGCCGCCATAATATCTTTTTCCGGGAAAACCTTCCGCATATTTGTTTGTAAGTATGGAACCAGCCGCTTCCAAAACCTGATCGCTGACAAAATTTTCACTGGCAATCAATTCCAATCCATTGGTTTGACGTTCTTTTTCGGCTTTTATCAAATCAAAAATTTGGGTGTCTCTTTTCATTTTTCTAATATTCGTTAAAAATTCATCAAAAATAGCAAAAGCATTCGGTTAGCAATAATAAAATAATATATTTGAATTTTTACTGCATTAATTTAAAATTCATTTTTATGCCAATATTAGCCAACGATCCGAAAAGAAAAACTTGGTTGCCCATCAGTGAAAACACGGATTTTCCAATACAAAACATTCCATTTGGGGTATTCCTCACGGCAGACGATATTATCACCATCGGTACGCGAATCGGTGATTTTGCAATTGATTTGAATGCGTTGCACCAGTTGGGCTATTTTGAGGGAATTCCTTTAACGGAAGATATTTTCCTGCAAGACACCTTGAACGATTTTATTGCAGACGGCCGGAAAACTTGGCGCTTGGTGCGAAACCGAATCGCTGAAATTTTCGATCTTTCCAATGATTCTTTAAGGAATAATGAAACCCATAAAAAGGCCGTTTTGTTCACTATCGATGAAGTGGAAATGCAACTTCCGGTTCAGATCGGCGATTACACCGATTTTTACTCCAGTATGGAACATGCCACCAATGTTGGTTCCTTGTTCCGCGATCCGGAAAATGCCTTGTTGCCAAACTGGCTGCATATTCCGGTTGGTTATCACGGAAGGAGTTCTTCCATCGTTCCCAGCGGAATACCGGTTCATCGTCCCCAAGGTCAAATTCTTCCAAATGGTACAAGCGAACCGATTTTCGGTCCATCAAAACGCCTTGATTTCGAACTGGAAATGGCTTTCATCACCACCGATGCCAATGTGTTGGGGGAACCGGTTCCGGTGGAAGATGCCGAAGAATATATTTTCGGTTTGGTGTTGTTCAACGACTGGAGCGCTCGCGATATTCAAAAATGGGAATATGTTCCGCTCGGGCCTTTTTTGGCGAAAAATTTTGCTTCTTCGATGTCGCCGTGGATCGTTACCTTAGATGCTTTGGAACCTTTCCGTGTGGATGGACCGAAACCTGTCAAAGAACAATTTCCGTATTTACAAAGTGAAGGAAAAAAGAGTTTCGACATTCAGTTACAGGTTCTTCTGAAACCCGAAAACGGGGAAGAAAACCTTATTTCCAAGTCCAACTTTAAATATATGTATTGGAACATCAGTCAGCAATTGGCGCACCATACAATAAACGGATGTCCCGTGAACAGCGGTGATTTGATGGGAAGCGGAACTATTTCCGGCCCTACGCCCGACTCGTATGGTTCCATGTTGGAATTATCTTGGAACGGCACTAAACCACTCAAACTTAACAATGGGGAAGAACGGGTTTTTATTGAAGACAATGACACCGTAATACTGCGTGGTTATTGCCAAAATGACGAAGTGCGGATTGGTTTTGGGGAAGTGAGCACCAAGTTGTTGCCGGTTTTTGAAACAAAACCAAAAATGCAGAACGCTTAAGTCCTGCTTTTTAATTTAGCACTTTTTCATTCTTTTCTTCTGGGAAGGGTAGAAAAGGTTTTCACAGCGAAACATTCAAAATATCGTGGTGCGAAGCGTGTTGCATCACTTTTGCGCTTTTCAACAAAATTAGCTGCGGCGATTCGTGTACCACTTGGTACCGCGCCGCAATCGCTTGTGAAAGCGGACGATAATTCAGCAAATCCAAAAAATAGAATTTTGCCACATCTTCTGAAGAATTATGTTTTGATTCGAATTGTTTCAAAACCATGCGGCTGATCCCGCAGCGCGTGGAATGTTTGAAAATAACAACTGGCGCGGTTTGCGATTCTTCTTCCAAATCCTGCAATTGCGCTTCGGAGGTCAATTGATTCCACTGAAATCCATTTTTCTCTTCTGATTGTTTCCCTTCTTCGCTTTTAAACAAATTTCCGAACAAACCCATTTTTTTAACTTTTAAAATTGATAGCAAAAATACGAATTCTTCGGTTGATATAAGGAATAATCAGCTGCGAATAAAGCGTGGGAAAGGCCTTGCGATATTGGAAATCCTATTTCTTTCTTAAAAATGACAATTTGTCAAAGGAATGTGTGTAATTTCGAATTGGGTATATAATTTGAATCACAGAAAAAGAAAAGAAAAAAAAGTTATCAAAATATTATATTCAAAATGAATTTCAACCAATTCACCATCAAAGCCCAAGAAGCCATTCAGCAAGCACAAGCTTTGGCGCAAGAACTTGGACATCAACAAATAGAAAACGAGCACATTTTTAAAGCGATCAGGATGATCGATGAAAATGTAACGCCTTTTCTGCTAAAAAAACTGAATATAAATGTAGGCTTGTTCACCCAAATTTTGGACAAAACATTGGAAGGTTTTCCGAAAGTCAGTGGTGGCGAAATTATGCTTTCACGAGAAGCGAACAAAACCTTGAACGAAGCTTCTTCCGTCGCCAAAAAAATGAACGATGAATATGTTTCCATCGAACACCTTATTCTAGCCATTTTCAAATCGAACAGTAAGGTCGCGCAAATTCTAAAAGACCAAGGTGCCACAGAAAAGAGTTTGAAGGCAGCGATCGAAGAACTTCGGAAAGGAGAACGCGTAACTTCTCAAAGTGCCGAAGAAACCTACAATTCCCTAAACAAATATGCCAATAATTTAAACAAACTGGCCGAAAGCGGAAAGCTGGATCCGGTTATTGGAAGAGATGAAGAAATTCGTCGAATATTGCAAATCCTTTCCCGCCGAACTAAAAACAACCCTATTTTGGTCGGGGAACCGGGAACGGGAAAAACCGCCATTGTAGAAGGATTGGCCCACCGGATTATTGCGGGTGATATTCCTGATAATTTGAAAAACAAAGAAGTTTATTCACTGGATATGGGCGCATTGATTGCAGGGGCAAAATACAAAGGAGAATTCGAAGAACGCTTGAAAGCCGTGATCAAAGAAGTTACTTCCAGTGAGGGACAAATCGTTTTGTTCATTGATGAAATCCACACACTGGTTGGTGCCGGTGGCGGACAAGGAGCTATGGACGCTGCGAATATTTTGAAACCGGCTTTGGCACGGGGCGAATTGCGCGCAATTGGGGCAACTACTTTGGACGAATACCAAAAATATTTCGAAAAAGATAAAGCCTTGGAACGCCGTTTCCAAAAAGTGGTCGTGGATGAGCCGGATACGGAAAGTGCCATTTCAATTCTCAGGGGAATTAAAGAAAAATATGAAACCCATCACAAAGTTCGCATAAAGGATGAAGCCATCATCGCTGCGGTAAAACTATCGCAGCGCTACATCACCAACCGATTTTTGCCCGACAAAGCCATTGATTTAATGGACGAAGCAGCTTCAAAACTGCGCATGGAAATCAATTCCAAACCAGAAGATTTGGACGTTTTGGATCGAAAAATCATGCAACTGGAAATTGAAATTGAAGCCATCAAACGTGAAAAAGACGAAGCTAAATTGAAATCTTTGCAAGCCGATTTGGCCAATTTAAAGGAAGATCGGGCCGAATTGAACGCACAATGGCAAAATGAAAAGGAATTGGTTGACAATATACAACAAGCCAAAACCGACATTGAAAATTTCAAAATCGAAGCCGAACGTGCCGAGCGCGAGGGCGATTACGGAAAAGTGGCCGAAATCCGTTATGGAAAAATCAAAGAAGCCCAAGCGAAACTCGAAAAGTTGCAACAAGAAGTTGAAGAACGGAAAGACGGCAAATCGCTGATCCAGGAGGAGGTTACGCGCGAAGACATTGCTGAAGTCGTGGCGAAATGGACCGGCATCCCACTTTCGAAAATGTTGCAAGGCGAGCGTGAAAAATTACTGCACTTAGAAGAAGAATTACATAAACGGGTGGTAGGTCAAGAAGAAGCCATTCAGGCTGTGAGCGATGCCGTTCGCCGAAGCCGCGCCGGATTGCAAGATCAAAACCGGCCGATTGGTTCCTTTTTGTTTCTGGGAACAACCGGGGTTGGAAAAACCGAATTGGCAAAAGCCTTGGCCGATTATTTGTTCAATGATGAACATGCCATGACGCGCATCGATATGAGCGAATACCAAGAACGTCATGCCGTCAGCCGATTGGTCGGCGCTCCTCCTGGTTACGTGGGCTACGATGAAGGCGGGCAACTGACGGAAGCCGTGCGGCACAAACCTTATTCTGTGGTTCTTTTGGATGAAATCGAAAAAGCACATCCCGATACGTTCAACATCTTGTTGCAGGTTTTGGATGAAGGAAGGCTGACGGACAACAAAGGTCGATTGGCCGATTTCCGAAACTGTATTATTGTCATGACTTCGAACATTGGAAGCCATATTATTCAGGAAAAATTCGATGCGATAAAAGACATTGAAACCGCCATGGAAAGCGCAAAAGATGAAGTAATTGGCTTATTGAAAAAAACCGTTCGCCCGGAATTCATCAACCGAATCGACGATATTGTGATGTTCACTCCCCTGAGCGAGGCCAATATTAAAGAAATTGTGGGATTGCAATTGAAACAGACTGCAAAAATTTTATTGCAGCAGGGAATCGTTTTGGATGCAACCCCAGAAGCAATCAATTATTTGGCAAAACTCGGATTCGATCCTCAATATGGTGCCCGGCCGGTAAAACGAACCATTCAAAAGGAAGTGTTGAACCAACTTTCCAAGGAAATCCTTTCGGGGAAAATAAGTGTGGACAGCATCATTTTATTGGATGAATTCAACGATCATTTGGTTTTTAGGAACCAAGAAGATTTGGCGGAGGAAACTACCTTGTAATTTGTTCAGTTTTTTAGTAACAAAAAGCCCGAAAAAAATTTAGGGCTTTTTTTATGGGAGAAAAATTAAATGGCCTGAAATGTTAAATAATCTTTGGGTTTTTTTTATTGGCAATGAGTATATTTGAAATGGAAAGAAATAAAGAAAATGGAATACTATGAATAAATCTAAAATAATTCAGCATATAAATAATACGGTAGGAAATGGAAGGTTAACTAATTCAAATACGCGCTTTGCTTCAATTAGTTCCAGCAGGCTAGCATGGTGGATAAACATTCCGTTGGGCAAATTTACCGAAGATTTAAATATAGTCTTAGCTGATGAACTCCATCTAATTTGGTTAGCGATCCCCAATAATACCTTTAAACAACTTCACACTACCTTTAGAATTTGGGAAGCTAAGAATGTTGTTGATTTATATATTTCGTGCGATAGAAATAATATGTATTTGCACGACATAGCATCCGATGGCAGCAATGTTGATTTTCGGCCTTATATTAAAGAAAAAATAAAATATCCTGAATCACTGAAAAATGAAATAGCTCGAATTAAAACAACGCGCAATGTCGAGAAAAGGAATTCAGAAGCAAAATCACATCAGGAAATTTTAAAAAAGGATCAAACAGGGGTTTCCTACCATAAATTATTTGCGAAATATTTAAATGGATCGAAAAATATTACAATTCAGGACCCCTATATAAGATTACCACATCAGTTCAAAAATCTCCTCGAATTTTGTGTGATGCTGGCTAATGATAAAAATTATGAAGATGAAATAAATTTAATGGTGGTAACTTGGAATGATTCAAATTTTATGGATCAAAGCAACGAATATTTTGAAGAATTGGTGCCGTGCGTGAAAGAACTGGGAATACACTTATCTTTTAGATTTGAAAAGCATCACGATCGTTTTATTGAAGCCGACAATGGGTACAAAATCATTCTTGGAAGGGGCTTGGATATATTTGAAAGACCCCAAGGACGTTTTGTGATCGGAGACATTGACCAAAATTGGAGAAAATGTAAACCTTGCGAGATGACTTATTTGAAGAACTAAAATCCAACTAAAACTATTTTACCGCGGGTGGCTGAAGCCAAAAAAAATTAAAATCACTTTTTTCTCCTAAAAATTCTTAGTACAGCTATTGAAGTTCACTTCCCATAAAAAGCTACGCTTAAGAGATGTTTTTGGAACGATTATAAATACTCCGGCACTTTTAAAACAACTTCTAAAAGTTAAAAATAAACCTCTTAAGCGAATTACAATTACTTACTCAAATACATCCTTCTTCTCGCATACAATTCATAAAACTGGTCGTCGCGTAAATCATCGATGAACAAAATGCTTTCGCCCGTGCTTTTCATTTCAGGGCCCAGTTGTTTGTTGACGTTCGGGAATTTATTGAAAGAAAATACCGGTTGTTTGATGGCATAGCCTTCCAATTTCGGGTTGAATTCAAAATCGCTCAATTTCTTTTTGCCCAACATAATTTTAGTGGCGTAGTTCACATAGGGTTCGCCATAGGCTTTGGCAATAAACGGAACGGTTCGTGATGCACGCGGATTGGCCTCGATGATAAAAACTTTGTCGTCCTTTATCGCAAATTGAACATTGATGAGCCCGACGGTGTTCAAGGCCAAGGCGATTTTTTCCGTGTGATCCTTTATTTGCTGAATGACCAAATCGCCCAAGTTGAACGGTGGCAATACCGAATGCGAATCGCCGGAATGGATACCGCAGGGTTCGATGTGTTCCATAATTCCGATGATTTGAACATTTTCACCGTCGCAAATGGCATCGGCTTCCGCTTCAATAGCGCCATCCAAATACCTGTCCAATAGAAGTTTGTTGTTGGGGATTTTCCGAAGCAAGTCCACCATGTGTTCTTCCAAATCTTTTTTGTTGATAACGATTTTCAT
>DASSWN010000050.1:0-13907 GCA_035704905.1 Flavobacteriaceae bacterium | reverse complement strand
CCAGGTGTGTCGATAAAAGTAACCACAGGAATGCCAAATTTTTCGGCACTTTTCATTAAGCGCAAGGCTTTACGGTAACCTTCCGGATTTGCCATTCCAAAATTTCGGTATTGCCGCGTTTTGGTATTGTAGCCTTTTTGTTGCCCAATGAACATAAAACTTTGGTCGCCAATTTTTCCCAATCCGCCAACCATAGCCTTATCATCACCAACATTCCGGTCGCCATGCAATTCCAAAAAAGTATTGCCGGTGAGGGCTTTGATATAATCGGAAGTATATGGCCGGTCGGGATGGCGCGAAAGTTGGACACGCTGCCATGCCGTAAGGTTTTTATATATATCTTTTTTTATTAGGGTCAGTTTTTTTTCGATCTGTTTGCAGGTGTTGGAAACATCGACATCGCTATCCTCCCCTATTTTGCAGGCTTTGTTGTACTGCTCCTGAAGTTCTTTTATCGGTAATTCGAATTCCAAATATTCCATAATAGCAACGGTTAGATTAGAATTAGCCTACAAAGATATGAAACTTTAAAGGGAAGATTTTGAAACTTTCCGTTTAATTTTGAAGTTGCTTTTAAAAATTCCGTTCAAAATTACAGTGGAAAGAATGATCGCCGCGCCAAAATAAAAGCCGGTGCTCATTTCTTCTTCGCTTCCAAAGATGAGCAGACCCAATAAAATACCATACACCGGTTCCAAATTAATAGTCAGCATAACGGTATAAGGACTTAAATGCTTCATCACATCAACCGAGGCAATGATCGCATAGGCGGTACAAAACAATGCGAGAATCAGCAAATACACCATATCCGAATTGGATAGGCTGAAGAATGCCAGGGAAAACCCACCTGTTTTTGAACCTGCCAATGATAAATAAAACAGATATCCGGAAATGACCATTGTGCCGAATCCCAACTCGTAAAGGGAAATAACCGAGGCATCTTCAATTTTTGCGATTTTCCCGTTTATTAACGTGAAAACCGCCGAAAGCAGGGCTGCGCACAAAGCGAAAATCATTCCCGTGAGGTATTCCGTTTCAACTTTAAAAATCAGGTATAATCCAAAAATGACTATTATGCCGAAGAATAGTTCATACCAAATCACTTTCCTTTTGTAAAAAATAGGTTCAAGTATAGAAGTGAAGAAAGCGCCGGTGGAAATGAGTGCCAACGTAATGGAAATATTGCTGACTTTAATCGCCGCAAAAAAAGCCAACCAATGGAATGCGATGACCGTTCCGGCCGCAAATAAAATGATAAGCCGGCGTCTGGTAAGTTTCAATTTTTTCTTTTTCCAGAGCACCCATAAAAAAACAAAAACTGAAGCGAGCAACATGCGGTACCAAACCAATGGCAGCGCATCGATGGAGATCAGCGCGCCCAAAACCGCTGTAAACCCCCAGATGAATACTATAAAATGGTAATGAAGATAACTTTTTAAATGTGCCCTGGACATTGTTGCTTAAGCTTCAAGATTAAAATTCAAAATTTTTCTGCCCTAATTAATTATCGTTTTGCTTGGCGCAGAAGGAAAACGGAAACAATTCCAAAAACAATATTCGGTATCCAAACGGCTAGAAATGGTGAAAAAGTAGATTGTTCGGCAATGGTCCCAAAAATTTTATCAAAGAAAACAAACATAAACGCAATGGAAATTCCGATGGCCAAATTTACCCCCATTCCACCACGGCGTTTCATGGAAGAAACCGCAACGGCAATAATGGTTAAGATATAAACAGAAACGGGCGTGCTCCAACGTTTGTAGGCCACGACATTGTAAATATTTATATTCGGGGAACCGCGGCGGGTTTCCTGTTCAATAAAATCGTGAAGTTCGGTGTAACTCAAGGTTTCGGCAATGTAGGTTACCGGGGTGAGCGCATCAAATTCAAATGGAAGGATCGTATCCATTTGTTGCTTGCTGATCAAACTATCGGAACGTGCACCCACAATCCTTTTCTCAAAATTGTATAGTGTAAACGTGGAATCTTCTTCGTTATATTTCAGTCTATCGGCGGTGATTTTGAATTTCATTTTATTTTCTTCAAAATGTTCCAACACAAAATTTCGGGCCGTATTGGTTTTTGGTTGAAAATGCGTGGCATAAATATATTCGTTCCCATTTTGCCGATAAATATCCTTTGTTTGCTGTGCATCTTCCTGCTTTTTTAAATAAGCATATTGAAATTCATTGAATCCTTTGCTCGCCCAAGGAGCGATGTACATGCCCACAATCAAAGCTCCGGCGCAAACAATGGTCGCACCAATAAAATAAGGACGTAAAAATCGATAGAAGGAAACCCCGGAACTCAAAATTGCCACAATTTCCGTGTTTTCAGCAAGTTTAGAAGTGAACCAGATTATTGATAAAAATAAAAATAAAGGGAACAATAGATTTCCGAAGTAAATGGTAAAATAAAGAAAATATTCCATCACTTCCATAAATGGAACCTGATGCTCCATAATTTTATCTATTTTTTCTGCGAGATGAACTACAATCCCGATGGGAATGAAAAGCAGGAGCAGCATAAAAAATGTGCCCAAATAGCGTTTCAATATGTACCAATCGAGTATTTTCAATTTATATTTAATTCAAAATTTAAAATTATGGATTCACCGCATTTCACCAATATCTGAACACTGCCCACTGCTACTGCTTACTTCCATTGAACACTGCCAACTTTTCAAAGCCTGTTGTCCAGTTGTTTTACCATTTTATTTTTCCAAGCGGAAAAATCTCCGGCTAAGATATGTTTTCTGGCTTCACGAACCAACCACATATAAAACCCAAGATTATGGATTGTGGCAATTTGTTTCCCCAGCAATTCATTCACGGTGAACAAATGCTTCAAATAGGCTTTGGAATATTCGGTATCGACCCAAGTAATGCCCATTTCGTCAATAGGGGAAAAATCATCGCGCCATTTTCGGTTTTTCATATTGATAGTTCCGTGGGCTGTGAACAACATTCCATTACGGGCATTGCGGGTGGGCATCACACAGTCGAACATATCGATTCCCAAAGCTATATTCTCCAAAATATTGATTGGTGTGCCAACACCCATCAAATATCGAGGCTTTTCTTTGGGAAGAATTTCGGTGACCACTTCGGTCATTTCATACATTTCTTCGGCTGGTTCGCCAACCGACAAACCGCCTATAGCATTGCCTTCCGCTTCTACTGAAGCAATGTATTCCGCGGAAATCTTTCGCAAATCTTTATATGTGCTTCCTTGCACAATTGGAAAAAATGCTTGCGAATGTTCATATTCCAAAGGTGTTTTTTCCAAATGTGAAACACAACGATCCAGCCAACGGTGCGTCATTTTCATCGAACGTTCGGCATAGCGATAATCGCACGGATAAGGGGTGCATTCATCAAAAGCCATAATAATATCTGCACCAATTTCCCGCTGAATTTCCATTACATTTTCAGGTGTGAAAATATGATAGGAGCCATCAATATGCGATTTGAATTTGACACCTTCTTCCTTTATTTTTCTGTTTGCTGAAAGGGAATAAACCTGATACCCGCCGCTGTCTGTCAAAATATTTCGGTCCCAGTTCATGAATTTGTGCAAACCACCGGCTTTCTTTAAAATTTCCGTTTGCGGTCGCAAGTATAAATGATAGGTATTTCCCAATATAATATCGGGATTGATGTCGTTTTTCAATTCCCGTTGGTGCACGCCTTTTACCGTTCCGACGGTTCCGACCGGCATAAAAATCGGGGTTTCGATGGTTCCGTGATCAGTGGTGATGGTTCCGGCGCGGGCTTTTCCTTGCGGATCAGTAGTTGACAACTCAAATTTCATATACAAAATAAAATGAGGGCAAAGATACTTAGTCTGAAGGAAACGAAAGTTGAACTTTTTCCAAAGTTTTAAAAGCTGAAAAAGTTATACTGTTTTTCTCCTTTCTATTTTGTACAACCTCATTAAAAAAAGTACTTTTGCAGGAAGTTAGAATTCAACCCAAGAAAAAATGCCGAACATCAACGAATTGGAAGCTTTTGCAACGCAAGTGCGAAGAGATATTTTACGACAAGTGCACAAGGTAAATTCTGGTCATCCAGGAGGTTCTTTGGGCTGCACGGAATTTTTTACCGTATTGTACCAGGTTGTTATGGACCGAAAAAAAGGTTTTGATATGGACGGCATTGGCGAAGACCTGTTTTTCCTTTCCAACGGGCATATTTCCCCTGTTTTTTATAGTGTTTTGGCCCGAAGCGGTTATTTTCCTGTAGAAGAATTGAACACTTTTCGTTTGTTGAATTCGCGGCTTCAAGGCCATCCCACCACTCACGAAGGTTTGCCAGGGGTCCGCGTGGCCTCGGGTTCTTTGGGCCAAGGAATGTCGGTGGCTATTGGTGCTGCACAAACCAAAAAATTGAACCAAGATTCCCATTTAGTTTTTTCCCTCCACGGCGACGGCGAATTGCAGGAAGGACAAAACTGGGAAGCCATCATGTACGCTTCGGCAAAAAAAGTGGATAATTTAATTTCAACTATCGACCTGAACAAACAGCAAATCGACGGTTGCACGGACGAGGTACTTCCTATGGGAAGTATTAAAGCTAAATTCGAAGCGTTCGGCTGGGACGTTTTGGAAATTGAAAATGGAAACGATTTGACGGCCGTTATCAACGGATTGGAAGAAGCAAAAACCCGCACCGGAAAAGGAAAACCGGTTTGCATTTTGTTGCATACGGTGATGGGCCACGGGGTCGATTTTATGATGCACACCCACAAATGGCACGGCGTTGCACCGAACGATGAACAGTTGGAAAATGCCTTGGCTCAAAATCCGGAGACGTTGGGAGACTACTAAAATAGTTGGCAGTATTCAGTGGCAGTTGGCAGTCGCTGTCTTGATAAAAAACAATTTTATTACTAAAAAATTTATCCTTTGAAAAAATATACCAACACAGGAAATAAAGATACTCGCTCGGGATTTGGAGCCGGATTGGCGGAATTGGGAAAGACCAATGAAAACGTGGTGGCCCTTTGCGCCGATTTGACCGGCTCGTTAAAAATGGACGAATTCAAAAAAAACCATCCGGAACGTTTTTTTCAAATTGGAATTGCCGAGGCAAATATGATTGGAATAGCTGCCGGCATGACTATTGGTGGAAAAATTCCTTTTACAGGAACATTTGCCAATTTTTCTACTGGAAGGGTTTATGACCAAATTCGTCAAAGTGTGGCCTATTCCGGCAAAAATGTGAAAATTTGTGCTTCCCACGCCGGCGTAACTTTGGGAGAAGATGGTGCGACACATCAAATTTTGGAAGATTTGGGCTTGATGAAAATGTTGCCGGGAATGACTGTGATCAATACATGTGATTACAACCAATCCAAAGCAGCCACCTTGGCCATTGCCAAACATGAAGGTCCTGTTTATTTACGTTTTGGAAGGCCGAAAGTTGCCAATTTCACTCCGGAAAACCAACAGTTCGAAATTGGAAAAGCCGTGTTGTTGAACGAAGGAAAAGACGTCACCATCATCGCTACGGGCCATTTGGTATGGGAAGCCTTGCAAGCGGCGGAAAAACTTGAAGAAAAAGGTATTTCGGCAGAAGTAATTAATATTCACACTATCAAACCTTTGGACAAAGAGGCCATTGTTCGTTCTGTCAAGAAAACGGGATGCGTTGTTACCGCTGAAGAACACAACTATTTCGGCGGTTTGGGGGAAAGCGTGGCGCGCATACTTTCAGAAGAAATGCCCACACCACAAGAATTTGTCGCTACCCAAGATACTTTTGGTGAAAGTGGCACGCCCGAACAATTGATGGAAAAATATGGTTTGAATGCGGAAGCCATCATAAAAGCTTCGGAAAAAGTATTGAAAAGGAAAGCATAGTTTTCAATTCTGATAATTTAAAAGGGATAGGGCTCGACTGCGCTCGGCCTGACAATTCACAAAAAAGGCCTTGAATCGATTTTCGAGGCTTTTTTTATGACATTTTTTGATAGGAATCAGTTCACTTCCGGATCCAAATAATCCGGAGTTCCGTCTGCATCGGTATCGGTCAATGTGAGTTCATCTTCGGTAATATAGCCATCTTCGTTCAAATCATTTACAACAATTTCTTCGGAAGTCGGTGTTCCATCTCCGTCATCATCCATATCCAAGAAATTTGGGACACCATCGGAATCTGAGTCCTCGGTTAAATATTTATCTTCATTCAAATCTTCGTACAAAGAAGGAATTCCATCGTCATCCGGATCGCCTTGAATGGTTTCATATAGCTGAAAAGTAAAAATTAACGGAGAATACTGCGGAATCTGGGTGGACGGTGATTGGGAAAAATAAGCCAAACCGGAAGGTATAAAAACGGCCCCGATTCCAAAATCATCTGTAAAATCAATTGTATTGTCCGGATTTTCGGTATAATCGCTGGCGCCTCTGAATTCCACAAAAGCTTCCAACAAACCTTTTACAATGCCTCCGATACCATACTGCCCCGGAAGATCGAATTTATAAGGGGTGACACTCTCATCAAAAATAGTGAGGTCCATGGTTTGTCCGCGATAAGTGGCCACGGCCAAATCGGCAAAAGTTGGTTTGGGTTCCATTTCCGCCCCTTCCCTGATTTTCAGATAATATAAGGTATATTCCAGATCATTTTGTGTAACGGTTTTTGTTTCCAAAAATTCCGATTCCATGATAGGTTCCTTCTCACTATTCGACCCCGCGATTGTATCGAATTTAATAATCTCATAATTCGGATTTGCCGGGTTGGGGATCATTTCATAAAAATGGGTTTCCAAAAATTCCATGATCTCGATATTATCTTCGGCCATTACTTCTGCTTCATCACGAATTTCAGGAGGATCGACCGGTGCCGGGCCGTCATCTTTGTTACAAGAAGAAACCAGAAGGCTTAAAAAAAAACTTAAAATCAAAAACTTGTTAAATTTCATCAGTGCTTATTTTATGGGGTGCAAGATACAATATTCCTTTATTTTTGTATATTATTATCAACGTTGAATTCCGTTTAAAAATATGAGAATCGATAAATATTTATGGTGTGTTCGGTTTTTCAAAGCCCGAAGTCTTGCAACGACGGCATGTAGACAAGGAAAAGTACGGATGAACGAGGCCATTGTAAAACCTTCCCGAGAAATATTCCCCGGTGAGAAAATATCGGTTCGGAAAAACCAAATCGACTATTTGTTGGAGGTTTTGGATATTCCTACTTCGCGTGTCGGGGCCAAACTGGTGAATTTATATATGATCGATCTTACACCAAAAGAAAATTTGGAAAAACTCGATTTACTGAATTTTTCCAAAGCACATTATCGAAAAACAGGAACGGGACGGCCCACAAAAAAAGATAGGCGCGATATTGAAGATTTTACTTCAAACCCGAAAACAAGTGATGAAGAGGAATAAAATTGAAAGAAAAACAGAAGTTTGAGTATCTTTGAAAAAAAGACAACTATGAGCCTACTTGCCATAACAGCTATTTTGAACCATCGGGAAATCGATCATAAAATACGCCGTATTGCCTATCAAATTTACGAAAGCAATATTGGGGAAAAAGAATTGATCCTTGCCGGAATTGCCAAAAACGGATTCATTTTAGCGGAAAAAATCAAAGAGCAATTGGATCAAATTTCAGAAATCGAATCGGTTTTATGCGAAGTTTCCATGAACAAAAAACAACCCCTTTTGGGCGTAAAAACCAGTCTCTCCCCCGAAATTTACAAAGACAAATCCATTGTTTTGGTGGATGATGTCCTAAATTCCGGCACGACACTTATTTATGGTGTGAAACATTTTTTGGAAACCCCGCTCAAGCAATTCAAAACAGCGGTTTTAGTGGATCGCAGCCATAAAAAATATCCGGTGAAAGCCGATTTTAAAGGAATTTCGCTTTCCACTTCGTTGAATGAAACGGTAAAAGTAAGTTTCGGAAAAGTGAACAAAGTAGAACTAATTTAAATTTTAGTCATAAGTGTGTTGATCGTTTAATAGAAATTCTTTAAAACCGAAATCCCTTGAAATTGAGAAAGCCTTATAAATATCAACTGCAAAATCTTGAGCTTTTTGCCATGCAATTATATTTTCAAATTTCTAGATTTTCATAATCTACCACTTTGCTGACTTACGACTTATGACTAATACTCTTATGACTATTTTAGGCTTACGGCTTACTGCCTAACGATTCATCGCCCTTCCATCTTTTCAATTTCATGTGCAATCTCGTGAATTGTCTTGCCGTCGGCAGAAAGAATGACATCACTTTGCAAATAATAAAAACTCCTTTCGAACAAATGTTTTCGGATAAAATCCTCCAATTCCCCTTTATCATGGTAATGAGAAATCATAGGACGGGATTCCTTTTGTTCAAAAAGCCGCTGAGTAAGGATTTCCAAACTGGTTTTTAAATATACCATTTTCACTTTGTTTTGTTTGAGCAATTCCAAATTATTGCCATAGCACGGCGTGCCTCCGCCCAGCGCAATTATTTGGCAGTTTGTGAATGAAAGGCATTCTTTCAGAGCCATATTTTCCATTTTTCTAAAATATATCTCCCCTTTATTCTTAAAAATATCGCTGATTTTTTCACCTTCTTTTTCCGAAATATATGCATCCAAATCGCAAAATCCGATTTCCAAATGCTTGGCAACCAATTTTCCCACTTCCGATTTACCGCTTCCCATATAACCGCATAGAACAAGCTTCATTTAAATTGAAATATTTGTGATTTCTGAAACCACAAATTTATGGCAAATTCTTCTTGATAAATTAATAATAGATAGTATATTTGCACCCGCATTGACAAAATGCAAAAAACACCGATCTGGTAGCTCAGTTGGTAGAGCATCTCCCTTTTAAGGAGAGGGTCCTGGGTTCGAGCCCCAGCCAGATCACAGAGGTTAAAACCGAATGTTTTGGGCGAGAAGTTTATTCCGAAAGCAACAAAATACATTGATAAAAATCTGCCTTTCGCGAGGCTGTTTTTTTTATAAACCGATTTGGTAGCTCAGTTGGTAGAGCATCTCCCTTTTAAGGAGAGGGTCCTGGGTTCGAGCCCCAGCCAGATCACAGAGGTCAAAGCCGAATGTTTTGGGCGGGAAGTTTATCCCGCACGCAACAAATGATGTTGAGGGAAAGCCCCCGCCCCAAAAGGGGTAATAATTGGAATTTGAAAATATTCTTACAAAGCTTTTATAAGTTCAGGGTGACAGCCGCCCTATCCTTAAATTTTTTCATGCTGAACTTGTTTCAGTAACTTTCGCCGATAAAGATTTCTTTTTTATCTTTTAAATCTTGAATTATTTATGGCGATTAAAAAGCAGGGAAATGAAAAAAAAGGAAAACCTTGGCCCACCAAAGATGTCATGAAACAGATTTATGAATTAAATTTGTGGGGCGGAAAACCATCTGAATTTTATTCTGGGACAGGTTCACATTTTCCGGAAATTATAAATCCATATATAGAAACCCTTTCTTCATTTTTAAGTTCTTTCGGTTTTCCTCCCAGTGTTTGTGATCTGGGTTGTGGTGATTTTAATGTGGGAAAGAATCTAATTAAATTCACCAAAAAATATATTGCGGTAGATATCGTTGCCCCTCTTATTGCTCATAATAAAGAAAAATATACCGGTGAAAATATAGAATTTCAGTGCCTTGATATCGCAACCGACAATTTGCCTTCTGCAGATTGCGCTATCATAAGGCAAGTACTTCAACATTTATCGAATGCTGAAATACAGAATATAGCAGAAAAATTATACGCTTATAAATATATTGTTCTAACGGAACATATTCCCAACGGCCATTTTATTCCAAATAAAGAAATCATTTCAGGACAAGGAACTAGGTTGAAAAAGCAAAGTGGCGTAAATTTAGTGGCTGCTCCGTTCAATTTCCGAATAAAAGAAGAAAAACAGTTATTATCTATTTCTTTGGGCGATAATCAAGGCCTGATACAAACCAAGCTTTACACAACTTTTTAAATTTCCTGAAAGATTATCATAAGCAACAATGATTTGGTTGGTAAAATCTATTTTGTTAAAATCCCCAGACTTTGGAGTTTTAAACTATTTTTGTTCCAAAGGTCAATTTGAAAAACCTTTCGCGTGTTATTGTGCTGATAAACCCCAATATTAAAATTACCATGAATGGTAAAATTGGTGAAAGATAAACGATTCCTTTTCCTCTTGTTTATTGGAATCTTCAATTTAGGATTCTCGCAGGTGGAAGAAAAAAAAAAGGACAGCACTGCGACAATTTATAAAAAGATAGAAAACTATTCCGAAAAAACAAAAACGACCGAATTTCTGCATTTATTGGTTTTCAAATCTGGGAAGGAATCCCATAAAAAAACCGGTGTTCCGCGAAGACAAATTTATCGTGGGTTTGAGGGTAAAATCATAAGAAATATTATTGTCCGAAGTCATGATCCGTTTGGGTTTTCATTTCGGGATTCTACGGAAACCGCAAATAGTTGGCTAGAAAAAACAGGAAATAATCTTCATGTAAAGTCCAAGGATTTTGCGATTAAAAACTATTTGATTTTTAAGGAAAACAAACCTTTGGATAGTTTGCTGCTGCAAGAATCTGAACGGCTTTTGCGTTCGCGAAGTTTTATCAGGGAAGTGAGGATTACCGTGAAACCTTTAAAGCAAAGCAATGATTCTGTAGATGTTTACGTCACAACATTAGACTCTTGGAGCATTGTGCCGGACGCAGCTTTTTCATCCGATAAAATGGACGTTGAATTAAGAGATCAAAATTTTTGGGGCTTTGGCCATCAATTAAAGTTCGGTGTTGAAAATCGCTTCGAAGACGGAAAAACCGCTTCTGACCTACTCTACAGAATGCCGAATTTCAAAAATACTTACATAAGCACAAGTTTGGGTTACAGCAAAAATCTGGAAGGGGCTTATAACAAACGCATCAATATTGAAAGACCTTTCTTTTCGCCCTATACAAAATGGGCCGCGGGAATTTATTTGGATGAACGATTTCGACGGGAAGAACTGCAAAATGCCGAATTGGAGTTTGATCTTCAAAATTTCAAATATCAGTCACAAGATATTTGGGCAGGATATTCCTTTCCGCTTTTTAAAGGTTCTTCAAGAAAGGAAAGAACAACCAATGTTATTAGTGCCGTCAGGTTGCTGAATATTGATTATAAAGAAAGGCCCAGCATCGAATATGACAGTATTGGGTTCTTTTCAAATGAAATTTTCTATTTGGGAAGTATTGGTATTTCTTCCAGACAATTTATAGATGACAGTTATATTTTTCGAGATGGCGTCATAGAAAATGTTCCCATTGGCAACATTTATTCCATTACTGCGGGGAGACAATATAAAAATGGACGAAACAGAGTATATCTGGGGGCAAAAGTCGCGCATGGAAATTATTTTGATTGGGGATATTTAAGCCTTAGTTTGGAATATGGAACTTTTTTCAATAAATCACAAGCAGAACAAACCGCCTATTCCCTCAGTGCAAATTATTTCACTAATTTAATTTCATTGGGGAATAATTGGAAAATGCGCCAGTTCATAAAGCCACAATTTTTAATAGGGAAAAATCGTTTAAACTCGATTGGCGATCGCCTAACTATTGATGAAAACAACGATTTTCGGGGTTTTTATACCAATGAAGAAAGCAGAAACAACAATATTGGGATTCCGGGTTTTAATAGTGGATTATATGGAAACTCAAAATATGTCCTGTCGTTTCAAACCCAGTTTTATACCCCAAAGGAAATTCTTGGCTTCAGGTTCGATCCTTATTTGAATATTAGATTGGCCAAGCTTGGTGACGAGGGATTCCTCATAAACAGCGATTTATATTCGGCTTTTAGTGTTGGGTTGATTATAAGAAATGATTATTTGGTATTCAGCTCATTTCAACTGTCGCTATCTTATTTTCCAACAATTCCGGGTCAAGGAAACAATATATTCAATACCAATTCCATCAGCACCGAGGATTTTGGGCTGCAGGGTTTTGAAATGGGAAAACCGTCGCCAATTTGGTATAATTAATTCTAAATATTCCATACAGATCTTATTGAAACTATGTTCTTTTTCTACATTTATTGAACTTGAAAAAGTTGAATTGTTAACTTTGGCGTTCAAAAATAAAACCCCTCAATGAATTCAAGATTTATTCTTCTTCTCCCGTTACTTTCTCCTCTTTATTTAACAGCTCAAAACAAAACCAAAATTTCAGAAAAGCTGGAAGAGGTTTACCTTTCCGCAAGCAGAATTGAAATACCGTTTTCCGAAGACTCGCGCTCTATCACAATAATTACCGCGAAAGAGATTAAAAATAGTTCGGCATCTTCTTTGGCAGAATTGTTACAAGAAGTTCCGGGAATTGACATTAGACGCCGCGGAACCAATGGAATGCAGGCCGATCTTTACATTCGAGGCGGTGGATTTGATCAAACTTTGGTGCTCATCGATGGAATAAAAATGGATGATCCGCAAACGGGCCATCATCTTTTAAATGCGGCTTTACCGCTCGAAACCATTGAGCGAATCGAAATTATAAAAGGCCCGGCCGCTAGAATTTATGGCCAAAATGCGTTTACCGGCGCCGTGAACATAATTACCAAAAAAAATACTTCAGATCAAATGTCGATCGGATTAAATGCCGGTTCTTATGAACAAATGGGTGCCTCGGTTACTGTCAGCAACAACTTCAAAAATTCGAATCATTTAATACATTTTTCAAGGGATATTTCCGAAGGTTACCGCTATAACACCGATTATGACAATCAAAATTATTTTTTGAAAAGCAGGTTCAATATAGAAGAAAGGGCGATAGAAGTTTTGGGGACATTTACCGAAAGAAAATTTGGGGCCAACGGCTTTTACGCTACTCCTTCGGCGATTGACCAATATGAAGAAACACAAACCAGTCTCGTCGGAATTTCAACCCGATTCAAAACGAACAACTTAAAATTAAGTCCACAAATTTATTGGAGGAGAAATCAAGATTTATATTTATACGATCGGAACAATCCGTCTGGTTACAGGAATCTTCATATTTCAAATAAAATCGGCGCACAGATTAATGGTTCCTACGTTTCAGACTTAGGAATTACTGGCTTCGGAGCGAATTTCGACAAAGTTTATTTGTCCAGTAATAACTTGGGAAATAGAGATAGGACCATGACAACCTTGTTTTTGGAACATCGGTTCAATTTTTGGAACGACCGTGTCGATTTTACTCCCGGAATGGCGATGTCTTATTATTCGGATTTTAAGTTTCATTTCTTCCCTGGCTTTGATGCGGGACTAAAAATCACAGATCAGTTACGGGCCTACACAAATGTGGGATATACGTACAGAATTCCGACTTATACCGATTTATATTATAGCGATCCGACTACCTTGGGAAATACAGATTTAGAACCCGAAGAAGCCATCGCAGAAGAAGTTGGGATAAAATTCAATTCTTCAAACCTTCATTTAGCTTTCGCATTTTTCAATCGGGATTCTAAAAATCTAATCGATTTCATCAGAGACACCGAAGATGAACCTTATCGTGCCACGAATATTAGAAGTTTGAACACCAAAGGATTGGAAACAACCGTTGAGTATAATTTTTCATCGATGGGTTTTAAACAAAACATCAACTTGGGTTATACGTTCATCGAAGATGAAATTGAAGAATTGAATATTCCATTTTCCCGGTATTCCATTAATTCCCTGAAGCATCAAATTATTGGAAATTTTAGATCGCAATTCATCAAGAATTTGTCGCAAACCATTCTTTATAAATATGCGGTCCGCACGGCAGGCGAGGAATATAGCGTGTTGGATATTTCTTTGAATTATCAATTAAAAAATCTTGAAATATCGCTGAAGGTAAACAATATTTTTAACAAAGAATATACGGAAACCAACTTGGTTCCCATGCCCAA
>DASSWN010000036.1:0-18708 GCA_035704905.1 Flavobacteriaceae bacterium | reverse complement strand
TGAATTGTATGATGTAAGATATTTGAATCCGATCAGCAATGGAAGTTTGAAGAAATATAAATTTCAATTAAAAGACACGCTTTATCAAGCAAAAGATTCTGTATTTGTCATTGCTTTTGAACCATTTCCAAATAAAAATTTTCAGGGTTTGAAAGGAACCTTGTACGTCAATTCCAATCGGTACGCGGTGCAAAATGTGATCGCTTCCCCGGCGGAAAAAGGGAAAATCAACATTAGCATTCAGCAGCAATACGTATTTTTGAACAACGAATATTGGTTTCCGGAGCAATTGAATTATGAATTGATTTTTGAAGGAACTGAAAAAGATGGCGATGAATTGGTTGTAGAAGGAAAAAGTTATATTGACCGTGTTGAATTCGGCCTTGAAGTCGAAAGAACCGATTTTCCCTTGCGAAGCATTTATATGGCGGAAAATGCTGGGAAAAAAGAACTTTCCTTTTGGAAGAATTACCGACCAAATTCCCTTGATTCAGTAGATTTGAAAACCTATCATATTGTGGACAGCCTCGGTCAAAAATATCATTTTGATCGGTATTTGAATGTGTTGTCGGGAATTTTCAATTATCGTATTCCGATTGGTTTTGTGGATTTGGACCTTTCAAAGACTTTTATCTATAATAATTATGAAGGTTTTCGCTTGGGCACAGGTTTTTATACGAACGAAAAACTTTTCAAAAAAATTTCATTCGGTGGTTTTTTTGGGTACGGATTGAAAGACAAGGAATGGAAATATGGCGGGGAAATTATTTATAAACCCACCAACAGGTTTTCCATTTCGGGCGGCTACGAAAACGATTTGGTGGAAACGGGAAAAAATAATGAAAACCTTGAAAATATTTTTAATCCGAGACGCTATATTGCTTCGCGTTTTGATAATACCAAGCATTATTTCATTGAGCTGAACTTCCTTCCATTTCGTTATGTTTCCACAAACATCACCTTCGATCGCAGTAAAACAATTCCAAAATATAACTATGAATTTTTGAAAAATGAAACGGTTTATACTTCCTACTATAATTCAACTGTGAACCTCGGTATCCGGTATGCCTACGGTGAAAAAATGGTCGATGTTTTGGGCGGGATCACAAAGTGGGAAAACCAGAAATATCCTGTTCTTTCATTTTCTTATACCCGCGGAATAAAAGGTTTTTTTGAAAGTGATTTCGATTACAACAAATTCGAGGTCGGCATAGAACAAACTTTTCATTCCCGTGGACTTGGAATATCGCACTATAAATTGGAAGGGGGCCTTGTGGACAATCCAGTTCCGTATGGCTTGCTTTTTACGGGAAAAGGTAGTTTTGATGATGATTTTCCGGTGATTATAAAAGATCATTTTCAAACCATGTTTCTTTATGAATTTTTATCCAATCAAAAATTAAATCTGTTTCTTTCGCACGATTTTGGAACGCTTTTGTTCAAAACGGAAAAATTTCAGCCCAAAATTATTTTACATCAAAATATCGGTTGGGGAAATTTGTCACATCCCGAAAATCATAAATTTGTAAATTTCAAAACCATGGAAGAAATTTATATGGAAAGTGGATTGCAATTCGATAACCTTTTGAAAATAAACTATTTGGACATTGGATATTTGGGTTTTGGGGTAGCCGGGTTTTATCGGTATGGTTTTTATTCCCTTCCTGAATTCGAAGACAATTTCTCCTTAAAAGCAACCATTGGATTTACAATAAAATAATTCGGATCAGAACCGAATTTGGGATAGCTATATAATTTCCTCATTTTTCCTGTAACAAAACTATTTTACAAACGTCTTTTATAGTAGATACCCGCTTTTTTGGGTTTTCTGGCATTCGGAATTAGGCTATGCAAAGTATTGTTTATAGCATATTCGACTCGTTGTTCACCGTTTCTTATATATATTTTCCGAAGTTTCGAATCTTTTTCCTTTTGAGGAATTTTTTGTCCCGGCTAATAGGCATAACCAAGTATTAAACATAACCAAATAATCAAAACCCATTCTCATGAAGTATTTATTTTTCGCATTTTTACTGAGCTGCACATTGGCATTCGGACAAGAAAATCCACAAGCTGCCGGAACAATTTCCGGAACGGTGATGGATGAAAACCTTCAACAATCAATTCCGTATGCGACAATTGCCATTAAAACCAAAACCGATGAAATTATAACGGGCAGTATAACCGACGATGAAGGTAGGTTCCAAATAGAAAAGGTTCCGTTTGGATCGTATTTATTGGTGGTGCAGTATATGGGTTATGAAACTTTTTCCAAAGAAATTATGCTTTCCGCAGAAAGGAAATCCATAAACCTGGAAACGATTTATTTAAAAATGTCGGTGGCCCAACTCGATGGCGTGGTGGTGCAAGCCGAACGTACCAGCATTGAACAGCTCATCGACCGAAAAGTGGTTCATGTCGGCCGCGATCTTGCAACTTCGGGTTCTTCCGCGGCCGATATTATGGATAAAATACCTTCCGTTCGGGTAGATATGGACGGAAATATTTCACTTCGCGGCGATGACGGCGTGCGGGTTTTGGTCGATGGGAAGCCCACAAATGTCGATGCCGCCACGCTTTTAAAGCAAATTCCGGCTTCTTCCATAGAAAAAATCGAACTCATCACGAATCCTTCCGCAAAATACAACCCTGAAGGCATGAGCGGAATCATCAATATTGTGCTGAAAAAAAATTCCAATCTTGGCTTCAACGGGACCTTTACCGGGGGAATTGCCGTTTCAAAACATTTCGATTCCGATGCTGCTTTAAACTTGAATTACCGCACCGGAAAATTTAATTTCTATTCCAATTTGGGCGTGAATACCGGAAAGAGGGAAAAGACGGGTTTTATTGATGAAGTTGGCGGCGTAGGCGAAGATTTGACCATTATTTCCCAAGAAGAAGGCCAACTTTTTAAAGTGGGTTTCGATTATTATTTAAATGAAAAGAATGTCTTTTCGGTTTATACCAACCAAAGCTTTATCAATACACAGCTTGATCTGTTGACGAATGTGAACTTTCCCCAAAATCCGGAACAAGGGTATGAACAAGATTTTCGCGCTGAACAAGACGGACTTTCATCCACCTACAATTTCAATTTCAAACATGATTTTGAAAAAGAAGAACACAATATTCAGTTTGAAATGGATTACAACCAATATACGAATGACGAACTTTCCCGTTTCAAATTCATTGGAAACCCGGAGCTGCAGCCATATAAAGACACCGATGATAACAAACAAAGCACGTTCATTGCAAATCTGGATTACGTGAATCCGATTTCGGAAATAACGAAAATTGAGTTTGGAGCAGAAGCAAGACTCAGAAAAAGTGAAAATGATTATAACAGCACCAATGCTCAACTGCCGGATATGTTTTATGCTTACGACGAAAATATTTATTCCCTTTATGCAACTTTTGGCCAAGATTTTGAAAAATGGGCCTATCAAGTTGGATTGAGGCTTGAAAGTTTTACTGCGGAAGGAATGCAAGATGGCGCACAAATTATTCAAAATGACTATTTTCAAGCCTATCCATCGGCTTATGTGACTTATTCGCCCAGTAAGGAAAATTCCTATCAGGTAAGTTACAGCCGTCGAATAGACCGGCCTTCATTTTGGCAATTGAATCCCACCAGGAATTTTTCTACCGTGCGCTTAACTTCCGTGGGGAATCCTGCGTTGCAACCGGAACTTGCCGATGCTTTTGAGTTCAATTACACGCATGAATTTGAAGAAGCTACATTCCGTGCGGGGATTTTTTATAATTTCATTCAAAACAACAACAGTCAAATTATTATTGAAGATCCCGAAAATCCGCAACGTTATATCATGACTTTCGGAAATACGGGCGATAAAACCACTTTCGGCGGAGAAGTTTCCGCTCGTTTTGAACCGCTCGATTTCTGGGATGTTCGTGGAAATTTCAACTTATATAGTTTTACCGCAAGCGGAATTATCGGCACCGAGCAAGTTGAGGGAAGAAATACCTCATGTCGGCTTTCTGTCAACAACAGTTTTGATGTTACGAAAAAATTGAAACTACAAGCCTTCGGAATGTATATGAGCTCGGTGCAAACCTTACAATTTGAAATTGGCGATAAATATTTTGTGAATATTAGTGCACGTTACAATATCAACAACAAGGCAAGTGTTAGTTTGAATTTTAACGATGTCTTCAACTCGCGCGTGCAAGATTTGGCCACCGAACGCCCCGTTAAGCAAGTGGGAAGATTGAAACCGGAATCCCAAGAAGTGCAACTCGGTTTCACATACCGGTTTGGAAGCGGAAAAGCCAAAACCCGCGACCGCAAAGAATATGATCGAGAGAGTGGTGGGGGAGGAATGTTTTAGAAAGGCTGTAAGCCGTACGCCGTAAGCCGTAAGCCGTAAGCATTATGTAATAAACAATAAGCCTACAGCCTAAAGCCTACAGCCTAAAGCCTACAGCCTACAGCCTACAGCCTACAACCTACAGCCTACAGCCTACAGCCTAAAGCCTACAGCCTAAAGCCTAAAGCCTAAAGCCTACATCTCAAACCTGCAAAATCCCCATATTGAATTTTTTTTCAATAGGGGCGTGGTTGGCAGCTTCGATCCCCGTGGAAATCCATTTGCGGGTTTCCAACGGATCGATTACCGCATCGGTCCATAAGCGCGACGCCGCATAATACGGACTCACCTGCTCATCATAACGCGCTTTGATTTTGTCAAATAATTCTTTTTCCTTTTCCTCGGTGATTTTTTCTCCCTTTTTCTTCAGGGAAGCCGTTTCAATTTGAAGCAGAACTTTCGCTGCGGAATTTCCGCTCATCACAGCCAATTCGGCACTTGGCCATGCGACAATTAACCGCGGATCATAGGCTTTTCCGCACATGGCGTAATTTCCGGCTCCGTAGGAATTTCCAATAACCACGGTGAATTTCGGCACCACGGAATTGCTCACGGCATTCACCATTTTTGCACCGTCTTTGATAATCCCACCATGCTCGCTTTTGCTTCCGACCATAAACCCGGTAACGTCTTGTAAAAAGACCAACGGTATTTTTTTCTGATTGCAGTTGGCAATAAATCGAGTGGCTTTGTCGGCAGAATCGCTGTAAATCACGCCACCAAATTGCATTTCGCCTCCGGGAGTTTGTTTTGCATTTTCCAGTTTGGTGGTTTTCACGATTTTCCGCTGGTTTGCCACAATTCCCACGGCCCAACCATCAATTCGCGCATAACCGGTGATGATTGTTTGTCCATATCCAGCTTTGTATTCTTCAAATTCCGAATCATCGATAAGGCGTGAAATTATTTCGTGCATGTCATATTGATCACTACGTTTTATGGGAAGGATCCCGTAAATTTCCTCGGGATTATCTTTTGGTTTCAATGCTTGTTTTCTATTAAAACCCGCTTTGTCAAATTCACCTATTTTATCGACAATATTTTTAATTTTATTTAAGGCGTCTTCATCATCTTTCGCTTTATAATCCGTCACCCCACTCACTTCGGAATGTGTTGTCGCGCCGCCCAAGGTTTCATTGTCGATACTTTCACCAATGGCGGCTTTAACCAAATAACTTCCAGCCAAAAAGATACTTCCGGTTTTTTCCACGATCAAAGCTTCATCGCTCATAATTGGTAAATAAGCGCCACCCGCGACACAACTGCCCATCACGGCAGCAATTTGGGTGATTCCCATGCTGCTCATTACGGCATTGTTTCGAAAAATGCGTCCGAAATGTTCCTTATCCGGAAAAATTTCGTCTTGCATCGGCAAATAAACGCCGGCACTGTCCACCAAATAAATAATGGGCAAGCGGTTTTCAATGGAAATTTCCTGTGCGCGCAAATTCTTTTTGGCGGTGATCGGAAACCAAGCCCCGGCTTTTACCGTGGCATCATTTGCTACCACGATAACCTGCTTTCCGGAAACTTTTCCAATTTTCACCACCACACCGCCACTAGGGCAACCGCCGTGTTCTTTATACATTCCTTCCCCCGCAAAAGCACCGATTTCAATGGCTTTTTTCGGATCGTCCAACAAAAAGTCGATGCGTTCCCGAGCGGTCATTTTTCCTTGGGTATGTTGTTTTTCGATGCGCTTTTCGCCCCCACCAAGATGCACCTTTGACAAACGTTTTCTCAAATCGGAAACCAATAATTTATTGTGGTCTTCGTTTTTGTTGAATTTTATATCCATGAATCGATTGATTAAAATTGAATTTACCGCAGGTTTTTCCAAAGCCACGAAAATACAAAATCATGTAGTTTTCAAACTGAAAAACTCAATTTATTCCCGATATTTGTGGATTGATAAAAATTGGAATGAATTTTCAAAGCTTCCGAATGAAGGTTTTTGATGGAGAAAAACTGAAAATTTCACAGATAAGAATATAAAAAATACACGATTATGGGAATGAATAAAAATACGGTTTTTTCATGGGCCACATTTATAATGATTGTGGTTGGCGTTGCACTGATTGGCTTGGGTGCTTTTCGCTATAATGACGTGGCCGGTTGGGGTTTTGCTGCTGTCGGAATAGGGTTTTTTGCCATTGCCTGGGTGTTTCATAATTTGAAAGGAAGGGTTTGAAAAAAGTGTTCAGTATTCAGTGGGCAGTAAACAGTTGCGGGAATTTATAAACCAATTTTCAACAACATGAAAGAACAGCTTGCAAAACATTTAAAAGGAGGGGAGGCGTTTCAACCGATCGATCATTTTTTGGAAGAAATTCCATTTGAAAAATTGGGGATTCGCCCTAATCGTTTGCCGTATTCATTTTACGAATTGTTTTACCATATCGCGTTCGCACAAAAGGATATTTTGAATTTTATTGTTTCCGATCAGTACAAAACCCCTCAATGGCCGGAAGATTATTGGCCTAAAAATCAAACTCCGAAGAATGAAAATGAATGGAAGCAACTTGTTTTCGACTATACTAAAAACCGCCAAAAATTAATGGATATTGTTCAAAATGAAAACGATTTATCCAAATCTGTAAAAAAAGGGGAAAAACAAACCATATTTCGGGAATTATTGTTGGTGCTGGAACATACAGCATACCATACCGGACAATTAGCGATAATTTTGCGTTTGTTGAATGTAATTCCCTCAAACTAACTCATAACTCATAACTCATAACTAACAGTATGTCTGACGATAAAAAAGTAATTTTCTCCATGTCGGGGGTTACCAAAACCTATCAGGGAGCGAACACACCAGTTTTAAAAAAAATATACCTTAGTTTCTTTTACGGGGCAAAAATTGGAATCCTCGGGTTGAACGGTTCCGGTAAATCAACTTTGTTAAGAATAATTGCCGGGGAAGAAAAAAATTTTCAGGGCGACGTGGTTTTTTCGCCCGGTTATTCGGTAGGTTATTTGGAACAGGAACCCAAACTCGATGAAGAAAAAACCGTGTTGGAAGTCGTGAAAGAAGGTGCTGCTGAAACGGTCGCCATTCTCGATGAATACAATAAAATCAACGATTTGTTCGGCTTGGAGGAAAATTATTCCGATTCGGATAAAATGGAAAAATTGATGAACCGCCAAGCAGAATTGCAGGATAAAATCGATGCCACCAATGCGTGGGAACTCGATACAAAACTTGAAATAGCCATGGATGCCTTGCGCACGCCGGAAGCCGATAAGAAAATTGCCGTGCTTTCCGGTGGGGAACGTCGTCGTGTGGCGCTTTGCCGTTTGCTGTTGCAAGAACCCGATGTGTTATTATTGGACGAACCTACCAACCATTTAGATGCCGAATCCGTGCATTGGCTGGAACATCATTTGCAGCAATACAAAGGCACGGTAATCGCCGTTACGCACGACCGGTATTTTTTGGACAATGTGGCAGGCTGGATTCTGGAATTGGATCGGGGCGAAGGAATTCCCTGGAAAGGAAATTATTCCTCTTGGTTGGAACAGAAATCGACCCGATTGGCACAAGAGCAGAAACAAGCCAGCAAACGACAAAAAACCTTGGAACGCGAATTGGAATGGGCAAAAATGTCACCGAAAGGAAGGCATACCAAACAAAAAGCCCGTTTGAACAATTATGATAAATTGATGAGTCAAGATCAAAAGCAACTCGACGAAAAATTGGAAATCTATATTCCCAATGGGCCACGTTTGGGAACCAATGTAATCGAAGCCAAAGGCGTAAAAAAAGCCTTTGGCGACAAACTGCTGTATGAAGATTTGAATTTCAAATTGCCACAAGCGGGGATCGTGGGAATAATCGGTCCGAACGGAGCTGGAAAAACCACGATTTTCAAAATGATCATGGATGAAATCGAACCGGATGCCGGGGAATTCATCGTCGGCGAAACCGCAAAAATCGCTTATGTAGATCAAGCGCATTCCAATATTGATCCCGAAAAATCGATTTGGGAAAATTTCAGTGATGGTCAAGAACTGGTAATGATGGGAGGGAAGCAGGTGAACTCTCGCGCCTATTTGAGCCGTTTTAATTTCGGCGGAAGCGAACAAAACAAAAAAGTAAGCAAACTTTCTGGCGGGGAACGCAACCGCTTGCATTTGGCAATGACCTTAAAAGAAGAAGGAAACGTTCTGCTGTTGGATGAACCAACCAACGATTTGGACGTAAATACCTTGCGGGCCCTCGAAGAAGGGATCGAAAATTTTGCCGGATGTGCGGTGGTCATTTCCCATGACCGTTGGTTTTTGGACCGGATTTGCACCCACATTTTGGCGTTCGAAGGAAACTCGGAAGTCTATTTCTTTGAAGGAGGTTTCTCGGAGTATGAAGAAAGCAAGAAAAAACGCTTGGGTGGTGATTTAATTCCGAAGCGGATTAAATATAAGAAGTTGACGCGGTAGATTTTTTAAATTTAGTTTTTTATACGATTTGTCCCGAGGAATACAATCTTCGGGACATTTTATTTTTATACGTACATTGGAAAACCGGTGATTCTTACTTCTTTCATACTAACTCATTTTTGGTCATATTGTTGAAGTAAAAGATTCACATTAAGAAAAATTTAAATATCTTTAACGAAATTATTTGATTTTTAAGAAGAAAAATTCTTTCAGTTGTTTAAAGAAAAAAATTCTATGGTGAGATGAGCCAGTATAAACTCTCCAAATTATTGCGCTTGCTAATGTTGTTGAACGGTTCCCGAAACTATTCAAAAGATGAGCTGATGGAGCGTTTCGATATGGCAGAGAGTTCGGTGTACCGTTATCTGAATACTTTCGAGGAAGCCGGATTTTTACTGAACCGAAGAAATGGCCGCTACAATCTAAAAGCCGAAGAAAAAAACGTGAGGGAATTGAACAAACTCTTTCATTTTTCCGATGAGGAAGCTTTTATGCTTTATGAAACCATTTCCCATTTTGAAAAATCATCTTCGGAAAAAGAGAAGTTACTCAAAAAACTGCATACGCTTTATGATTTTGGACGCATGGCGGAATTTCGTGAACAAAAAATAGAACTGATTGGGCAAATCAATTCCGCAATGGAAGGGAAAAGACAGTTGATACTGCTCGATTACCGCTCTTCCAACAGCGGCGTAATTGGCAACCGCACCGTTGAACCTTTTCGCTTTATCGATGATTACGCCGCCGTTTGGTGTTTTGATGTGGAAAAAGAAAAAATCCGGCAATTTCGTTTGGCGCGGATAGGAGGAACCCAATTGTTGGTCACAACCTGGAAAAATGAAATCCTGCACCAAATGCCTTTTACCGATGCTTTTCGGCTTTCGGCGTCAAAACCCATTGCGACCGTAAAAGCCGTGTTGTCCTTAAAAGGGTATAATTTATTGACAGAAGAATATCCGCTGAGCAAAAAGCACATTTCATCCAGAGGGGAATTATATCTATTGGAACTGCCTATAGCCGGTTTTGAAGGCATAGGACGTTTTGTTTTGGGACTTCCTGGGGAAATTCATGTGGAAGGCCCATCGGGGTTTTTGGACTATTTGGAAAAAAAACGAAAAAAGTTTGGCGCACTGTCATTCGTTGACAGTAAGAGGGGTTAGGTTTGTCAAAAAAACCAAGAAAATGGACAATTCAAAACCTATCAAAGAACATTTGGCGAATTTCAACATTGCCGGTTTCACTTACTACGACGGCGCCGAAGCTTTTCCTGAATTAAAAATGGGATTGGAACTGAACATTGCCATCGAAGACGAAAACAAATTCGATGCGCGGGCGGTATTGATTTCATATAAAAATTGGAAACTGGGCTACGTGCCCCGCGAACATAACCGCATTTTTTACAAACTGTTGAAAGTGGGAATGGAAAATATAAAAGTTCGGGTTCAAGGTTTGGACAAAAGCGGGCATCCCGAAGGGCAAGTGAGGGTGGTGGCGCATTTGGTGGGAGATTAAATAAAAAATTGCAACTTATTATGTTAGACACGTTAATTAAAATAGGAAAATGGCAAAGCCAAGGGAAAAGTGAATGGGACCGGTTTTTGGATTGGCCGAAAGTTGATACCGAAGATAAAAAAGGAAATGCCATTACAAATTTCACACTTCCTATTGTTTTTGATTTGGATGAAAATGAAGTGATTGTTGACAGTCAAAACCTCAAGGAATACGATGAAAGCGATGTTTCTGAATTAAAAGTATTAAAAACAAAAGGAGGAAACAACAAAGCTATTTATGTGTCTGTTCCTGCAAAAAAAATAGAACAGATTTATAAAACGTTTTTCGGGAAGTTTGGAAAGGAAACTGAAAGTGGTGAAATTGTAGAAGCTATTGAGAAGGTTGACAAATCTGTACTTACTGAGGGATTTAAAAGTATTCTTCAGGACATATTCAAGCTAAAAGAAAAATTCCTCGAGGTCGCAACAATAGAAAATGAGAAAACCGGCGATCGGGAAATTAAAATTAAGGCCATTGAAGATAAACTTGATTTGGGAAGGTTGGAAAAATTGGTTTTACTGACCGTTTATGTGAAATCTGAGAAAGGAGGTATTGAAGAACCAATTCCTTTCGCGCAAATTCCCGAATATGAAAAACTGATTAGAACTGATTGTTTCGGGAAGATAAAAGATGAACAGAAAAAACTTTTTGTCAGAAACAAATTATGCTATGCTAGTGGAGAAGAAAAAGAAGATGTGGAAGAGCTTGACCTTTCCACACGGTATAGTCTAAATAAAATGTTCGTTACCGAAACCCGCAACTATGCCACCAAGTTTGAAAAAAAGAAATTCATTCACAATTACCAAGTAAGCAAGATAAATCAGGAATATTTGGATTACGCATCCAGCTTTCTTTTGAATGAAGGTTTCAAAACAAAAATTGCCAATGTGGATCACGTGATTATTCCAGAATTTCAAAGCCGGACAGAAGTACGGTGGGAATTGGCTTTGGAAACAATCAAGAAAAAGTCCGATTTACTTTTCAATTTCCGCAGTCTTGACAAAATGACGGAAAACATAAAGGAAGAAATTGATGATGATAAAATTTTCTGGATAAACTTTGTTGCGTTTGAATCAGACGGGAACTTTTTTAAAGCAACGGAAACCATCAAAGATGTCAGCAATTTTCATTTTTCCAAAGTCCTAAATACTTTTAATGATTTGGATTGGGAAATGCGGGAAGCCAATTTCGTGGATTGGGAAAAGGTGATGACAGAGTATAAAGAGCGTAGGTCTTTTAATCTGAACAGTATCTATTCGCTTATTCCATTGCGAAAAGACAAGGAGAAAAAAAACAAAGTCTTGGATTTGTTCAAAGCGATTTTGGAAAACCGTCCGGTGGAAAAGGAAAAACTGTACGATTATTTCTGTGAACTGATGCTGTGCCATTGGTATGAACGCTATAACAGTTTCACCAATGTACAAAAATCTTCACGGGATTATTTTGGCATTTCGGTGCGTGACAGTGTTTTTAAATATCACGCTTTTTTTCAAGTATTAAAACAACTAAAACTTATAGATATGGAAGAAAACAATTCAAACCAACCCGTTTCAGGCTTGGAAGAAGAAACAGGCAACAAATACGAGATTGCCGTTCAGCAATTCTTTGAAAAAATGGACCTAAACCAAGAACAAAAAGCAATGTTCTATCTGGGAAGAATGCTCAATAAAGTTGAATACATTCAAAAAGGCAAAAACAAAACCGTAATTCACAAAGTGAATTTTAACGGTATGGACAAGGATGATATTGAACGCCTGCGAATAGGTTTGATGGAAAAAGCAAAACAATATAACGCTATGGGAAAAGTGATTTTTATTGACAACAAATTTGGAAATCACTTTGATAACAACAACTGGAAAATGCCTTCACAGGAAGCCGTCTTCTTTTTGTTGACTGGATATTCCTTTGGCGTTGGAATAAAAGATGCCGAAGAATTGGAGCAAAAAGAAACCGAAGAACAACTCAATTAATCAAAAACCAATTAAAACATTCAAAAAATGGAAACAATTAAAAATTCAGCCGACTTCCTTTTTATTTATGAAGCCAGCCAATGCAACCCGAATGGAGACCCGGACCAGGAAAACAAACCACGAATGGATTATGACACAAGCACCAATTTAGTGACCGACACCCGTGTGAAACGATTTATCCGCGATTATTTGAAGGATATTAATGAAGAGGAAACGATTTTTGTCGATATGGAAGGAAATTCAAAAGTTAGCGTGGACAGTAAATTAAAGGCAGTGGTCAAACGAACTATTGAAAATGAAGGGGAATTGGAAAAAGCTTTTGTTGACAGTCCCGAATCGTCGAAAACCTACAAGGAAATTATTGAAAAAGAAAAAGATGCAGATGCAGTTTGGAAGAAAATCACCGAAAAAAACTTCAACCATAAAGATATAAATTATGAACTGTTGGCCTATTTGGTAAAAGAGAAGTTTATCGACATCCGGATGTTTGGAAGTGCATTCGCTGTTGCCGGTTTTACCAAAGCTTACACCGGTCCCATTCAACTCAACTGGGGCTATTCATTCAATAAAGTGGAATTGATGGATTCCAGTTCCATTGTAACCATAATGAACGATGACAGCAGCACTTTCGGCAAAGATTACCGGGTACATTACAGCTTGCTTGGATTTAATGGAACCATCAATGCGCCTGCCGCAAAAAGTACAGGCCTCACAACAAAAGATGTGGAAGTTTTTCGAAATGCGATATGGGAAAGCATCCCCGCTTCCCCCACACGTTCCAAACTCAACCAGTATCCAAAACTGTATGTTGAAATTGTCTACAATGAAGGGATTTCCAATGGGCAGTTTGGCGATTTGCGAAATTATGTGGACGTAAATTCAAGAGACGGAATTTTAGATAAGCAAGTGCGAAAATTCAAAGATTTGGATTTTGATATCGCCGCATTGAAAGATCTGGCAGAAAAAAATAAAGGCGAAGGAAAAAAGATAAAAGAAGTCATTGTAAAAACTTCAGCCGATTTGAATATTACGTTGTAACGGAAAAACATAAAAACATTTCTGTTATGGAAATATTGAGTTTTAAAATAAAAGGAAAACTGGCCCATTTTCGGAAATATTATGCCAACAACACGGCTTTCAGTTTTACAATTCCACCACGGACTACTTTAATGGGAATTGTGGCCGCTTCTATGGGTTGGCCCAAAGATTCCTACTATGAAGATTTGGCTTCCGATAAAATCCGGTTTGGAGTTCGCGTGCTGCAACCATTAAAGAAAAGTTTCCATAGGTTGAATTTATTGAGCATAAAATCCATAGGCGATTTATCCAAAAAATGGTCATCGGATTTTCGTGGAGAAGGCGGACGAATTCAAACGCCCTTTGAAGTAATCAGTGCCTGGAACATTGGCAAAGGGGAAGTGGAATACCAGGTTTTTATAAGCCCGCAATCTGAAGGGGTAACCGTTTTTGAGCAAATCAAACTGCATTTCTTGAAAAAAGAACCTGTTTTCAATATCAGTTTGGGAACGGCAAATTTTAATGCACAACTTTATGATATATTCATTTTTAAAGAAGGGCAAGTAACTCAAAAAATGAATTCCAAAGATTATGTTTTGATGCATTCAGCACTTCCTGTGGAAATTGTTCAAGATTTGCAATTCAACAAGGAGGAATATGAAAACTACAATTTTGTGGAAGAAGATATGATGCCGGGAGAATTCATTAAAAACAATACCCGGGAAGTAAAAAAAATGAACCGGTTGCTTTTTTCCACTACGCCAAACCCGCTTCGGGTAAAATTGAATTCGCCGTATTATCAGTTAAATTCAAAAGAGGAGGAAATTAATATTCAATTTATGGATTTGTAATGTATTATTCCCACAGCAAAAAAGATGAATTTGATAAAGTTTTCGGTTCCAAAGAATTGAAAACCCACATCCGGGGCGTGCTCGAAAAATCGCTCTTTCATTTGTCCACTGATTTGGATTTGGGTTATTCCAATGAGGAATTAAAAGAATTGTTACAAATCATTGTGGAATTTCACGATTTGGGCAAATACACTTCTTTTTTTCAAAATTACCTGCTCGGCAAAGAGCCTCTGGATTTACTTCTGAAGCGGCACGCTCAAATTGGCGGTTTTGCTGCGTACAATTTGTTGAAGGAAATCGATGAAAAGAAAGCCTTATTGGCGCTATATATAATCTTTTTGCACCACAGTCAGTTGATTGACCTTCTGCAAATACGGAATAAGTTAGGCAATAATCTGATGCGCATCATCGGAAAGCAGCAAGAGGATTTGCGTAAAGCAATTAATATCATAGAAGAAGATTTGAGCAGAAAAAGATTGGTCGGGATTATCAATTATTCGGAAGAATCTAAAATAAACAAAGGTTTTAAGCATTGGGCAAAACTAAATCCTTCCATCCAAGATTATTTTTTAATCAATTATTTGTTTTCGCTTTTGATTGAAGCAGACAAACTGGATGCATCAGATACTAAACCCTATTCTTTAAAGTCTATCAATCCTTCTTCTGTGGATGAGCGGTTTGGAAATCCCAATTCAGAAAATCCCAATTTACGCTCAATGACCAACGATGAATTGCGGAACTACTGTCGAAAAGTAGTCGTTTCGCATCTTGAAAATGATAGTATTCTCGATCAATATATTTTCACGCTGACCGCACCAACTGGGATAGGAAAAACGATGACCGCTTTGGACTTTGCTTTAAAGCTAAAATCCAAAATCAAGCAGAAGCAAAACATTGAGCCACGAATTATTTATGCGCTTCCTTTTATCAATATTATTGAACAAGCGCTCAATGAATATAAAAGCACGCTTCCCGAAGACATTCATATTTTGGGCCACTATCAATATGCCGATATTTTTGGAGAAGAAAAAAATTTCCAAAACGACGATGGGGCAGAAATAAACTACAACCAAAAATTGATGGCGTTGGACACCTGGCAGGCTGATATTGTCATTACCTCTTTTGTCCAGTTTTTTGAAACGCTTATTGGCAACCGGAACAAACTGTTGAAAAAATTCAACCATTTTGCCAATTCCATAATTATCCTCGACGAGGTGCAAACCCTTCGTTTGGATCAGATGCCGCTTCTTGGAGCTGTTTTGTTCTATCTTTCAAAATTTTTAAAATCCCGCATTGTTTTAATGACCGCTACCCGACCAAAAATATTTGAACTGGCCGAACAGGAAATTTTAAAAAATGAAAAACAGCAAGTCAATCCCAAAGAACTTTTAACCACTTATGAAGCGGTTTTTTCATTGTTTAAAAGAACTTCCATATACCCTTTATTGGATGTTTTGACAACAGAAAAAGAAAAACGCGTTGAAGAATTCGTCGAATTAATTTTTTCAGAAAAATGGGCAAAAGAAAAATCTTGCCTTATTGTGTGCAATACCGTAAACCTGTCTATTGAATTGCATCAAGGTATTGCTGCTTTTCTTGAAAAAAATGAGTGTAAAAACCCATTGTACTACCTCTCGACCAATATTGTCCCAACGCATCGTTTTAGTAGAATTGAAGATGTTAAAGAGGATATTCGTCAGAAAAATGCACCTATTCTCATTGCCACTCAAGTGGTGGAAGCCGGGGTGGACCTTGATTTCGATATGGGATTTCGGGATGTTGGACCAATTGATTCCATCATTCAAGTAGCTGGAAGAATAAACCGCAACAATGACAAAACCCGGAATTTTTCACCTTTGTACATTATGGATTTCAATGAAAAAACCACGAAAATGGTTTATGGGAGATTGTCGTATGACCAAGCTATTAAATCATTGAGTTCCCAACCTTCATTCACAGAACCGGAATATTTAAAATTAATCAATGAATATTTTGATGGCATATCCGGAAAAAGTTCGTTCGCAAAGTCCCGCAACTTTTTTGCAAGTATGAAAACTCTAAAGTACGATTCGGATGATGCAAAAAATGATTGTGCGGTTTCAGCTTTTCGTATTATAGAACAAACCGATAGATATTCCCCTGTATTCGTGGAAATCGATGGAGAAGCCACGAAAGCAAAAAACAATTATTTGCACAAAATAAAAAATGAAATAAGCAAGGAAGAGTTTGATAAAAAATGGAAGTTGAAATTTGAACAACGAATTATCTCTGTTCCAAAATATTTATGTGATGAATTGAAAAACATCAATGAATTTGAAGAGAATATCCTTTTAGTCCCGAAAGAAGAAATCAAAGGAACGTACAGTTTGTCCACAGGATTTGAACGAAACCAAGAAAAAACAAATACAGCATTTATCTTATAAATATTTTTCATTAATGACCCAACCAACCATCAAAACCATCCCCATCACCCGCATCAAATTCCCGGAAATAAAACTCCAAACCCGCGATGCGCACAAACTGCGTGGATATTTCGGGAATTTGTTCAAAGAGCATTCCACGGTGTTGCACAATCACTATGACGATGGTCGGCTTCGCTATAAATATCCGGAAGTGCAGTATAAAGTAATTGATCAAATTCCTACATTAATCGGAATAAAAGAAGGTGCCGAACTTTTGCCCCAACTTTTTTTGAAAATCAAAAACCTGGATATTGACGGCCAAAAATATAATGGGAACACGAAAAATATAGCCCATGAAAATGTGGAAGCAGGATTTAGCAGCAATTTGCACACCTATAAATTCCAAACTTTATGGATGGCTCTGAACCAACAGAATTATGCGAAATACCAGAAAGTAAACGATCAAGAAAAACATGACATGCTCAACAGTATTCTGGTAGGGCATATTTTGGGTTTTTTCAGAAATATCGACTTGGAGCTTCAACCCCATGAACGACTTATGTCAAAGGTTGATGTAACGGAAAAAAGCACCAATTTTAAAGAAAACAAAATGATTGCGTTCCAGGGAGGTTTTGTTGCCAATGCCATTTTGCCCAATGAAATTGGGTTGGGAAAATCGGTTTCCAGAGGCTTTGGAACTATCAGCAAAAGCAGTTGAAAAACAATTGGCATGAATTGCTAAAAATCACTTGACAAAAGATTTTTTAGTATCTTTAAACCATAAAATGAATTGAGTTATGGAAATTGCTGTTTCAGGTAAAAACAAAAGATTGGTCAAATTGGTGGAAAATTTGGCCAAGGAATTGGGTTTGTCCATAAGAATACTTGATGATAACCAAAATATGAGCCAAGGGGAGCGTTCGGAAAAACTTTACCAACTTATGGAAGAGATGGCGAAAAACAATGTTTTTGCTGGTATAGAGGATCCTGTGGAATGGCAGCGGGAACAACGTAAAGATCGTCCGTTGCCCGGAAGGGAATAACTATGGTTCTTCTTGATTCAAATATCATCATCTATTCTGCTCAAAGTAACCAGGATTCGTTAAGGTATTGGCTTAAAAATCAGCAGCTGGCTACTTCTATAGTTTCAAAAATAGAAGTATTGGGCTATCATCGGATTTCCGATTATGAGATACAAATGGCAAAATATTATTTCTCCTTATGTCACATTTTTAAATTGGAAAACGATTATGTGAATAAGGCCATTGAATTAAAACAGGACAAAAAAATGAGCTTGGGCGACGCAATCATTGCAGCAACGGCTTTGAAACGTAGGCTTCCTTTGGTTACCGCCAACACAAAAGATTTTAAACATATTGAAAATCTCGAAATTATTGATCCATTCAAATTATAAATCCAATATGTAAATAGATATTGTACCGATCTTTTTACTGAAAAAAACCAGGTTTGCAAATCTTCATCAATACCTACGGCACCTATGTTCACGTGAAAGACGATATGTTTGAAATTAAAATCAAACAGAAAAAAAACCTTCCGGTAAAAATCAACCATATCGCTGCGCACAAGATTACCTCGTTCGTAATGTCCAAAGGATCGGCTTTGAGCACCGATGCCATTGCGCTGGCTTTGAAACACAACATCGATATTGTAGTGGTGGATTACACCGGCCATCCAATGGGGCGGTTTTGGCACAGTAAATTAGGCAGCACCACCAAAATACGCAAAATGCAGTTGACGGCATCTTTGGATAAAACCGGACTGAAATGGACCAAATCTTGGTTGCTTCAAAAATTGGAAAATCAAACCGATTTTCTAAATGATTTGAAAAAACACCGAAAAAACCTTCATGGATTTTTGGACGAAAAAATCGAAGCCATCCTTGATTTCAGGAATAAAATCGAAACGGTGGAAGGTGAAGTTGTCAACGAAATAGCAGAATCCCTGCGTGGTTGGGAAGGCTCTGCCGGGCGGCATTATTTTGAGGCTTTGTCCAAATGCATGCCGACGGATTTTAGCTTCAAAGGAAGAAGTTTTCGTCCCGCACAAGATGAATTCAATGCCATGT